>NZ_CP040820.1 GCF_005887635.2 Paroceanicella profunda
CCTTCCGCACGGCGCGTGCCGCCGCGCCCGGGCGGCCTCCCGAGACCCGGACTTCCGACACAAGATTTCGGGAAGTTTCGGCAAGGGCATGGACATTTGCCTTCCGTACACCACAGTACACGGCCGACGCTCAGGCCAAGCGAGCCCGAGCCCGGCACCCCACTGGGAGGGGCGCTGCCGGAGGGAGGTGTCGTCGACCCGTCCGGTCGGCGTCATGGCTTCGGCCCAGGTCTGCCCAGAGACGCCTTTCCGGAAAAAACTCGAACACGCCGGCCAGCCCGGCGTCCAAGACAAGGGAGGGAAGCGGAATGGATCCGACACTCGAACCGCCACTTTGCTTATCATCGCGCTGTTGTCCGTCCTGGGCCTGCTGGCGCTCATTCTCTACGCCCGGATGCATGCTTTCGTCGCCCTCGTGCTGATGAGCCTCGTCGTGGCCATCGTCACCGGCGTGCCGCTGGCGAACGTGGTCCCCACATTGCTCGACGGCTTCGGCAAGACGCTCGCGAGCGTCGGCCTGCTGGTCGGCTTCGGCGCCATGATCGGGCGGCTGCTCGAGGTGAGCGGCGGCGCGCAGGTGCTGGCGGACCGGCTGGTCGGGCTCTTCGGAGAGAAGCGCGCCCCGATGGCGCTCGGCGTCGCCTCGCTGCTCTTCGGTATCCCGATCTTCTTCGACGCGGGCCTCGTGGTCATGCTGCCGGTGATCTTCGTGGTGGCCCGGCGCTTCGGCGGCTCGCTGCTGCTCTACGCGCTGCCCGCGGCCGGCGCCTTCGCCATCATGCACGCCTTCGTGCCGCCGCACCCGGGCCCGGTTGCCGCCGGCACGCTGCTGGGGGCGGACATCGGCCTGCTGGTCTTTGTCGGCATGGTGCTGGCCATCCCGACCTGGTACATCTCCGCCTACCTGTTCGGCAGCTACATCGGCCGCCGGGTGAACGTGTCGATCCCGCTGCTCGACGCGCCGGAGCAGAGCACCGTTGCGCCGCCGAAGCTCAGCACCGTGCTGTTCATCCTGCTGTTGCCCCTGGTGCTGATCTTCCTGAACACCGGGCTCTCCACGCTGCAGAAAGCCGGCGCGATCGAGGGCGGCGGGGTGGTCTTCGACTTCCTGCTGATGATCGGGCAGACCCCGATCGCCCTGCTGATCACCGTGCTCGCGGCGATCTTCATCTTCGCGGTCGGGCGCAGCCTCGGCGAGATCGAGGAGCTGTGCAACAACGCGCTCGGCCCGGTCTGCGCCATCATCCTGGTGACGGGCGCGGGCGGCATGTTCGGCGGCGTGCTGCGCGCCAGCGGCATCGGCGACGCGCTGGCCGGCAGCCTGTCGGACCTGGGCCTGCCGATCATCGTGGCCGCCTTCGTTCTGTCGCTCGGCCTGCGCGTGGCGCAGGGCTCGGCGACGGTGGCGCTCACCACCACCGCCGGGCTGATCGCGCCCACCGTGGCGGCCGCGACCGATCTCAGCCAGCTCGACCTGTGCTTCATCGTGATCGCCATCGCCTCCGGCGCCACCGCGCTGAGCCACGTGAACGATTCGGGCTTCTGGCTCGTCGGCCGGTTCCTCGGGATGGACGAGAAGACCACGCTGAAAACCTGGACGGTGATGGAAACCCTCATCGGCTTCGTGGGCTTCGGCTTCGCCTTCGCGGGATCGCTGATCTTCTGACACTGCGGGCCGCCCCCTCCCGGGGCGGCCTCACCCCCCCTGGCACTGCCCCGCGCCGCTGCCCTGTGCCGATACGCGCCTCACGCAGGACCTATCGCCGGCCGGGCCGCATCTCCCGAACGGCACGTCTCACACCCCTCCACGGCATCCGGTCCGCGCGCCCCGCATCTTCGCGCGGCGCCTGACCGATGCGCCTGCGCGCGTCCGCAATATGCCGCCGATGCGCCCCGGCCCGCGGTGCCCGGACAAAGTGCCTGCTGGTAATGTCCGGTCAGTGCGCCGTTCGCGCGGGAGATCCGCTCGGCCGGGCAGCGCTCCAGGCGCCCCGTCCCCTCATTTCCGGACGATGTGTTCCCGGCGCGTCTCAGCCGGCGAGGGTGCGCCCGTAGCGGGAGAGGATCGCCTCGATGCCGGGCTTCTCCTCGTCCAGCTCCGCCCGGTCCGCCACCGCGCCGAGGTGGTGGGCCATCAGCCCGGTGGCCCGCTCCGCATCCTGCGCCCGGATGGCGGCGATGATCTGCAGGTGCTCGTCCACCGCGCAATCCGAGGAATGCGTGCGCCCGAATGTGGCGATGATCAGCGAGCAGCGCGTCACGATTTCGGAGACATAGCGCGCCAGAACCGCGTTTCCGGTGAGCTCGGCCATCAGGGTGTGAAACTCCCCCGCCAGCCGGATGGACACCGGCCCGTCCTTGCCCAGCACCGCCTTCTCGGCGCGCACATGCGCCTCCAGCGTCTCGAAGCCCGTGGCCGGCATGCGCTCGATCAGCCGCATCACCACCTCGCGCTCCAGGCAGTGGCGCACCTCGAAGATCTGCCGCGCTTCTTCCAGCGAGGGCTCAGCCACGAAGGCGCCGCGGTTGCGCCGCGTGGTGATCAGCCCCTCGTTCTCCAGCCGCACGAAGGCATGCCGCACGATGGTGCGGCTCACGCCGAACTGGTCGCCCACCGTGTCCTCCGGCAGGCGCATGCCCGGCTGAAGGGCCTGTTCGATGATGGCGCGCCGCAACAGGTCGTAGACGGCATCGCTCAACGTGTTCTTCTGTTCACTCATGGGTCTCTTCGCCGTGCGGGTGGGGCCTCTCTACTGTATCCACCAAATTCTGTCAATTGGATACAATTTGCTTGCACGATCGCACCCGATCAGATTACGACTCGGATTGTATCCAATTAACGAAGCCAGTGACATACGATTCGGACCAGCTGACAGGGACACCGCGATGAAACCGAAACACCTGCTTCTCGCCTCCGCGCTCGCCTTCGCGACGCTGGGCGGTGCCGCCGCGCAGGCGGAGAACGTGCTGAAATGGGGGCCAACCGCGACATCGGCTCGCTCGACCCCTATTCCTACGGCGACAGCTTCACCATCAACGTGCTCAACCACGTCTACGAGGGGCTGGTGCGCTACAATCGCGAGCTGAAGATCGAGCCCGCCCTCGCCACCTCCTGGGAGATCCTGGAGGACGGCGTGACCTGGCGCTTCCACCTGCGCGAGGGTGTCACCTTCCACAACGGCAACCCGTTCACCGCCGATGACGTGGTCGCCTCCCTCGCCCGGGTGAGCGACCCCGCCTCGCCGCTGAAGGGCAACCTGCCGGCCTACGTGAGCTCGGAGGTGGTGGACCCGCTCACCGTGGACATCACGCTCAACGGCACCTACCCGCTGCTGCTCAACGACCTCACCAACATCCATGTCTTCGACAAGGAATGGCTGGTGGAGCACGGCGCGGAGAAGCCCACCGACATCGGCGCCGGGGTGGAGGGCTATGCCACCTACAATGCCAACGGCACCGGCCCCTTCATGGTCGAGAGCCGCCAGCCGGACGCGAAGACCGTCTTCGTGAAGAACCCGAACTGGTGGGACACGCCGCAGCACAACATCGACCGCATCGAGTTCACCCCGGTCACCTCCGCGGCCACGCGCGTGGCCGCCCTGCTCTCCGGCGAGATCGACTTCACCAACGACGCCCCGGTGCAGGACCTGCCGCGGCTGGAGGCGGCGCCGGGCGTGAACGTGCTGGAGGGCGTGGACCTGCGCACGGTGATGATCGGCTTTCCCTTCCGCGACACGCTGGCCAGCGGCGCGCCGAACCCCTTCTCCGACATCCGCGCCCGCGAGGCGCTCTACGACGCGATCGACCTCGAGCTGATCCACGCCAAGGTGATGCGGGGCAAGTCCCGCGTGGCCGGCGCCACCGTGGCGCCGCAGATCCCCGGCTATGCGCCCGAGCTCGACACCGTGCCGGCCTACGACCCGGAGAAGGCGAAGGCCCTGCTGGCCGAGGCCGGGGTGCCCGAGGGGCTCGCGTTCCAGTTCAACTGCGTCTCCGACGGGCTGGTGAACGAGGAGCAGTTCTGCCAGGCCATCGCCGCCATGTGGGCGCGCATCGGCCTGAAACCGCAGCTCGACGTCGCCCCTCGCGCGGTCCAGACGCCGAAGCGCACCAACGGCCAGACCGATGTCTACACCCTCGGCTGGGCCACGCTGCCGATGCTCGACGCCTACTCGCCGCTGCTGCAGATCTTCCACACCAAGCAGGGCAATGCCGGCGTGTTCAACTGGGGCGGCTGGTCCTTCCCCGAGCTCGACGCGCTGGTCGATGCCGCGGGCTCCGAGCTCGACACCGGCAAGCGGCTGGCGATGGAGACCGAGGCGCTCGGCATCGTGAAGCGTGAGTTCATCATGCTGCCGCTGCACCAGCAGCCGATGGCCTGGGCCACCACCGGGGCGGTGACGGAGATGCCGCTCTTCCCCGACAACAAGCCGCGCCTCTGGTACGCGAAAATGTGAGCCGCAAGGCCCCGAGGAGACCCCAGCCATGCTCGCCTTTCTCATCAAGCGCACTGCGAACGCAGCCCTGGTGATGCTCGCCGTGGCCCTGCTCGCCTTCCTGATCTTCCGGTTCTTCGGCGACCCGGTGGAGATGATGGTGAACGAGCAGGCCACCCAGGCCGACCGGGCGGAGCTGCGCGAGCGGCTGGGCCTCAACGACGGGTTCGCCACCCAGTACCTGCGCTTCGTCACCAACGCGGCGCAGGGCGATTTCGGCATCTCCTACCGCAACCAGCAGGACGTGATGACCCTGATCGGCGAGCGCTTCCCCGCCACCTTCGAGCTGGTGCTCATGGCCACGATCCTCTCGCTCCTGCTCGGCATCCCGCTCGGCGTGATCACCGCCGTCTACCGGCGCTCGAAACTGGCCGACGCGCTGCAGATCGGCTCCATCGTGGGGGTGTCGCTGCCCAGTTTCGTCACCGGCATCCTGCTCATCCTCGCCTTCTCGGTGAGTTTGGGCTGGCTGCCGGCCTTCGGGCGGGGCGAGACGGTGGACATCGGCTGGTGGAGCACCGGGCTGCTCACCGCCTCCGGCCGGGCGGCGCTGGTGCTGCCGGCGCTCTCGCTCTCCACCTTCCAGGTCACGCTGGTGATGCGCCTGGTGCGCGCCGAGATGCTGGAGACCCTGCGCACCGATTACGTGAAATTCGCCCGCGCCCGCGGCGTGCCCGCGGCCCGCATCCACTGGCGCCACGCGCTGCGAAACTGCCTGATGCCGGTCATCACCCTCACCGGCATGCAGATCGGCAATCTCATCGCCTTCGCGCTGGTCACCGAGACGGTGTTCCAGTGGCCGGGCATGGGGCTCTTGTTCATCCAGGCGGTCACCTTCGTCGATATCCCGGTGATGGCGGCCTACCTGATGCTGGTCTCCTTCATCTTCGTGGTGCTCAACACCTGCGTCGACATCACCTACGCCTGGGTCGACCCCCGCCTGCGCGACGACACCGCCAGGGCCGGAGGCGGCAATGGCTGACATCTCCGACACCGCACGCCCCCGGCCCGCCCCGTCGCAGGCCAGCCACCGGGACGCCGCCCGGGCCCACACCGCGCCGCCGCGGGTTCCCGCTGCCAACGCAACCGGGCCCGGCGCCGCCCGGCCCGAAACGGCCCCGCCGCAAGCCCGCACATCCGGCACCTCCGGGCCCGATGCCATCCCGCCCGGCGCCGCCCGGCCCGGCACACCCGCCGCCCGGCCCGACGCCACACCGCCCGACGCCACACCCAAGGAGGCCCCCATGCCCCGGATGCCCCGGCTCCTGCCCGCCAGCTGGCGCGAGTCCGACCTGTGGTTCTCCTTCCGCAGCCACCCCAGCGCGGTCTTCGCCGCCTGCCTGCTGGCACTCATCGCGCTCACCGCGCTGTTCGCGCCGCTCATCGCGCCGCAAAACCCCTACGACCTCGCGGCGCTGGAGCTGTGGAACGCCGAGCTGCCGCCGCTCTGGGCCGAGGGCGGGCAATGGCCCTACCTGCTGGGCACCGATACGCAGGGCCGCGACATCCTCTCGGCCATCCTCTACGGCTCGCGCGTCTCGCTGGTGATCGGCCTCGCCTCGGTGGTGGCGGCGCTGGCCGTGGGGCTCACGCTCGGGCTCGTCGCCGGATATTTCGGCGGCTGGGTGGACAACGTCATCATGCGCGCAGGGGACGTGCTCCTCTCCATGCCCTTCATCCTCATCGCCATCCTGATCTCGGCCATGGCCACCGCAGCGCTGCCCGCCGGGCTGAAGGGGCTGCTCGCGCTGCCCATCCTCGTCATCGCCATCGCCGTGCCCTCCTGGGTGCAATACGCCCGCACGGTGCGCGCCTCGGCCATGGTGGAGCGGCGGCGCGAGTACGTTCAGGCCGCGCGGCTCATCCGGGTGAAGCCCTGGCGCATCATGCTCCACCACATCCTGCCCAACACGCTCACCCCGGTGATGGTGGCCGCCACGCTGAACTTCGGCCTCGCGATCCTCTCGGAGGCGACACTCTCCTTCCTCGGCGTCGGCATGCCGCCCGACCAGCCCTCCCTCGGCACGCTGATCCGGGTGGGCAACCAGTACCTGTTCTCCGGCCTGTGGTGGATCGTCGTGTTCCCCTCCGTGCAGCTCTGCCTGATCGTGCTCTGCGTGAACATGATCGGCGACTGGCTGCGCGACGCCCTCAACCCGAAACTGAGATGATCCCCATGACCAGCCTGCTCCTGCGCAACACCCGCCCGATGGGCGCCGCCGCCACCGACATCGCCATCCTCGACGGGCGCTTCGCCGCCACCGGCACGCCGCTGCCCGAGGGCGCAGAGGTGATCGACTGCGAAGGCGCCATCCTCGCCCCCGGCCTCGTCGAGGCGCACACCCATCTCGACAAGTCGCTCCTCGGCCTGCCCTGGTACCGCAACGAGGTCGGCCCCCGCCTGATCGACAAGATCGAGAACGAGCGCGCGGTGAAGGTCTCCCTCGGCCTCCACCCGCAGGTGCAGTCCGAGCGCCAGGCGCTGCTCTCGGTCTCGAAGGGCACCACCCACATCCGCTCGCATGTCGACGTGGACACCGAGCACGGGCTCGCCGGCATCGAGGGCGTGGCCGAAACCCGCGCGCGGCTGGCCGGCATCGTCGACATCGAGATCGTCGCCTTCCCGCAGTCCGGCATGATGATCCGCCCCGGCACCGCCGAGCTGATGGACGCCGCCCTCTCCGCCGGCGCCGACGTGGTGGGCGGGCTCGACCCCTGCGGCATCGACCGTGACCCGAAAGCCCATCTCGACATCGTCTTCGCCCTCGCGGCGAAGCACGGCAAGCCCGTCGACATCCACCTGCATGAGCGCGACGCCCTCGGCGCCTTCTCCATGGAGCTGATCCTGGAGCGCACGAAGGCGCTCGGCATGGAAGGCCTCGTCACCGTCTCCCACGCCTTCTGCCTCGGCATGGCCGACCGTGCCGCCGCCGCCGCCCTCACCGAGGCGCTGGCCGAGGCGCGGGTGCACATCATCACCACCGCACCCGCCTCCACCGCGGTGCCGGCGGTGAAGGAACTCGCCGCCGCCGGCGTGCTCACCGGCGCGGGCTCCGACGGCATCCGCGACACATGGGGGCCCTACGGGAACGCCGACATGCTGGAGCGCGCGATGCTCATTGGCCTGCGCAACAACCTGCGGCGGGATGACGAACTGGCCCTTGCCTTCGACATCTGCACCAGAGGCGGCGCCGCGATCATGGCGCTCCCCGGCTACGGCCTCGCGCCGGGTGACCGGGCCGACGCGGTGCTGCTCACCGGCGAGACCCTGGCCGAGGCCATCGTCACCCGCGCCCCGCGCCCGCTGGTGGTCAAGGGCGGCCGCGTGGTGGCGCGGGATGGCGCAGCCCTGCGCCCCGCGCCATGAGCCCGCGCACCCTGCTCACCGCCCGCTGGCTCGTCGGCCATGAGGCCGGCGGCCACGTGCTGCACGAGCACGGCGATCTGGTGATCGAGGGCAGCCGCGTGCTCCACGCCGGCCCCCGGTTCGAGGGCCACGTCGACCGGCGCATCGACCATGGCGAGGCGCTGATCTCCCCCGGTTTCATCGACCTCGACGCCCTGTCCGACCTCGACACCACCATCCTCGGCTTCGACAACGGCCCGGCCTGGGCCACCGGCCGCGTCTGGCCGATGAGTTACGTCGAGCGCGGGCCATACGAGATGTACACGCCCGACGAGCTCGCCTTCCAGAAGCGCTTCGCCTTCGCCCGGCTCATCCGCAACGGCATCACCACCGCCCTCCCCATCGCCTCGCTCTTCTACCGCGCCTGGGGCGAGACGGTGGCGGAGTTCGAGGCCGCGGCCGATGCGGCCGAGGAGCTGGGCCTGCGCGTCTACCTCGGCCCCGCCTGCCGCACCGGCGGCCAGGTGGTCAGCGCCCCGGGCGAGATCGGCACGCTCTACGACGAGGCCCGCGGCATGGCGGGGCTGGAGGAGGCCGCCCGCTTCGCCGCGCGCGTCGACGGCCGGGCAGGGGGCCGCATCCGCGCCATGTTCGCCCCCGACCGCATCGAGACCTGCACCGCCGGTTTCCTCACCCGCACCGCCGCCCTCGCCGCCGAGATGGACGCGCCGGTGCGCCTGCACTGCCTGCAATCGCCCACCGAAGTGGCCCTCGTGGCCCGCCAGCACGGCTGCACCCCGGCCGAATGGCTCGAGCGCCTCGGCGTGCTCTCCCCCCGCTGGCTGCTGCCGCATGGCACGCAGGCGCGCGGCCGCGACTTCACCATCCTGCGCGACGCGGGCGCGAGCCTGGTGCACTGCCCGCTGGTCTCCGCCCGCCACGGCTCGGTGCTCGACAGTTTCGCCGCCTGCCGCGCCATGGGCCTCACCATCGGCCTGGGCACCGACACCGCGCCCCCCGACATGATCCTCAACATGCAGACCGGCCTGATGATGGCCCGCATGCTCGGCGGCGGCGCCGAGGCGCTGCGTTCGGAGGCAATGTTCGACGCCGCCACCCTCGGCGGCGCCGCCGCCCTCGGCCGGCCCGACCTCGGCCGCCTCGCGCCCGGTGCCGCGGCCGACATCACCGTCATCTCCCTCGCCGGCCTCCTGCAGGGCCCCGACCCGGTGCAGAGCCTGATGACCGGCGCCTCCGGCCGCGATGTCCGCGAGGTCTGGGTCGACGGCCGCCGCGTGCTGGAGGACGGCCGCCTGCCGGGCTTCGACCTTGCCGCCGCCCGGCCCCGCGCCCAGGCCCAGTTCGACCGGCTCGTCGCCCGCTACCCCGAGCGCACGCTGGGCCATCCGCCCCTCTCCGAGATCTTCCGCCCCTCTTACCCAAGGAGCCGGCCCGATGAGTGACACCGTTCTCGACGTCTCCGACCTCCGGGTCGAGTTTCCCACCCGCCGCGGCCTGCTCACCGCGGTCGACGGCATCTCGCTCACCATCCGCCGGGGCGAGATCCTCGGCGTGGTGGGCGAGAGCGGCGCCGGCAAGTCGATGACCGGCATGGCCATCCTCGGCCTGCTCGAGCCGCCGGGCCGTATCGCGGGCGGCGAGATCCGCCTCTCCGGCACCCGCATCGACGGCCTGCCCGAGCGCGAGATGCGGCGCATCCGCGGCCGGCGCATCGGCGCCATCTTCCAGGACCCGCTCACCTCGCTCAACCCGCTGTTCCGCGTGGGCGACCAGCTCACCGAGACCATCCGCCTGCACACCGACCTCTCCCGCGCCGCCGCCCGGGCCCGCGCGCTGGAGCTGATGCGCGAGGTCGGCATCCCCGCGGCCGAGGAGCGGATCGACAGCTACCCCCACCAGTTCTCGGGCGGCATGCGCCAGCGCATCGTCATCGCCCTCGCGCTGAGCGCCGAGCCCGAGCTGATCGTGGCCGACGAGCCCACCACCGCGCTCGACGTCTCCATCCAGGCCCAGGTCACGGCGCTGCTGAAACGCCTGTGCCGCGAGCGCGGCACCGCGGTGATGCTGGTCACCCACGACATGGGCGTGATCGCCGAAACCGCCGACCGCGTGGCGGTGATCTACGCCGGCCGCCTCGCCGAGACCGGCCCCGTCGAGCAGGTGATCCGCCGCCCCGCGCACCCCTACACCCGCGGCCTGATGGGCGCGATCCCCGGCCTGCGCCACGACGTGGACGAGCTCGCGATGATCCCCGGCGCCATGCCCCGGCTCGACGCCATTCCCCCCGGCTGCGCCTTCAACCCGCGCTGCGCCCACGCCGGCCCCCGCTGCCGCCGCGAAACCCCCCGCCTCACCGGCCCCGGCGCCGCCTGCTTCCTCGCCCGCGAGGAGGCCCTGGCATGACCCGCCCCGGCACGCCCGGAGCCCGACCCGGCACTTCCGCCGCGCCGGCCGTCGCGTCCGCGCATCCCGCACCGCGCCCTGTCGGACGCCCGTCGCCCCTTCAGGTGCCGCCCGGTCGCCGAACCGCAGGCACACGCCGTGCCGCCCGGCCCCTGCACGTCCCGCCCTTGGGGCCAGGCCGGCGCCCGCCGCATCCCGGCACCGGCGGCGCCGACCCCCGAGCAAGGCCGGTCCCCGGCCTGCCCTCGCCCCGCGCCGCCTCCCGCCGGGGCAGGGGTCTCCGCCTCTCTCTCCGCGCCCCCCTCCGGCCCCGAAAGGACCTCCCGGCATGAGCACTCCCATCCTCGAGGTCGACGCGCTGGAGCGGCGCTTCGACGTCTCCGCCCCCTGGCTCAACCGGCTGATCGAGCGCAAGCCGCGCCGCAGCCTGCGCGCGGTCGACGGCATCGATTTCACCATCCGCCGCGGCGAGACCCTGGCCCTCGTGGGCGAGAGCGGCTGCGGCAAGAGCACCGTGGCCCGGCTGGTCACCGGGCTCTACCCGCCCTCGGGCGGCGCCGTGCGCTTCCACGGCGACGCGACGCGCATGCAGATGATCTTCCAGGACCCGTTCGCCAGCCTCAACCCGCGCTGGCGCGTCGGCCGCATCGTGGCCGAGCCGCTGGTCACCCTGCGCCCCGGCACGCCGGCGGCGCAGGTGCGCGCGCGGGTGGAGGAACTGCTCGCCACCGTCGGCCTCGCCGCCTCCGACGCGGCGCGCTACCCGCACGAGTTCTCCGGCGGCCAGCGCCAGCGCATCTCCATCGCGCGCGCGCTGGCCGGCGAGCCGGAGTTCCTGGTGTGCGACGAGCCCACCTCGGCGCTCGATGTCTCGGTGCAGGCGCAGGTGCTCAACCTGATGAAGCGGCTGCAGCGCGAGCTCGGCCTCACCTATCTCTTCATCAGCCACGACCTCTCGGTGGTGCGCCACATGGCCGACACGATCGCGGTGATGTACCTGGGCCGGATCGTCGAGATCCAGCCCACGGCCGATCTCTTCGCCCGGCCGCTGCACCCCTACACGCGCCTCCTGCTCGAGACGATCCCCGACCTCGAGGCCCCGAAGCGCGACCGCGCGCCGATGGCAGGCGAGGTGCCGAGCCCCATCGCGCCGCCACCCGGCTGCGCCTTCCACCCGCGCTGCCCGCTCGCCCACGAGCGCTGCCGCACCGAGCGCCCCGCCCGCGACGCCCGCCTGCGCGAGGGCCGTGTCGCCTGTTTCGCCGCCGAGAGGGAGAGCCACTGATGTACGACGAGACCTTCATGCGCCGCGCCATCGCGATATCCGCCCAGGCGCTCACCACCCCCGGCACCGAGCCCTTCGGCGCCGTGATCGTGCGCGACGGGGTGATCGTGGGCGAGGGGCTCAACCGCTCGGTCGCCCGCCTCGACCCCACCTCGCACGGCGAGACCGAGGCGATCCGCGACGCCTGCCGCCGGCTCGGCACCGTGTCGCTCGCCGGCTGCGACCTCTACACCAGCGCCGAGCCCTGCGCGCTCTGCGTGGCGGCGATGGCCATCGCCGGCATCGCGAGGCTCTACTACGCAGCCGACCAGGGCGACTGCGGCGCCCATCTCGGCGCCCTGCCGCCCGAAACGCGCCACCCCATCGACACTGCCCTCCTGCGCGCCGAATGCGCCGCCCCGGTGGAGGCCCGCGTGATGCCCGCCGAACAGCACCTCGCCGAAGACGCCGCCGCCATCCTCGCCGACTGGGCCGCAAGCCGGCGCTGAGGCCGGGCCCGCCTCCCTCCCCGCGCCGCGCGCGAAGGGGAAGGCCTGCCCAAGGGCGCCCGCCCCGCCGGGGCGGAGCCCGAACATTCCGCGTCACTCAAGATGACACGGATTGACGGCGCGCTGATTCTGCGTCACAAACAGTGACGCCAATTCGGAGGCACTGCGTGACGACGACCAGGACATACAACAGCCCCCTGCGGGACGAGAAGGCGCGGGCCACGCGGGAGGCGATCCTCCAGGCGCTCTACGAGCTGATGAACGGCGCCGAGGAGACCGCAGAGATCGGTATGGATGCCATCGCCGAGCGGGCCGGCATCCGGAAGCGGACGATCTTCCGCCATTTCTCGACCAAGGAAGAGCTTTTCGCCGCGTTCTGGCCGTGGCTGAACGCGCGGATCGGCGCCTCCGTGTCGCCGCGCGCGCCGCGCGACGTCATCGACGGCCCGCGGCAGGCCTTCCCGCTCTTCGAGGCGCATGACGCCGCCATGCGCGCCGCGCTTCACACGAGGACCGGTCGCGAGATGCGCATGGGCACCGTGGAGGCCCGGCGCCTCCACTTCGCCAATGCCCTCGCGCCCGTCTGCGCCTCCCTGGCGCCGGAGGAGGCCCGCAGGGTCACGGCCCTGGCGCATCTGCTCTACTCGGCCTCCGCCTGGGAGGTCCTGAAGGATTACGGCGGTCTTTCCGGTGCCCAGGCCGGAGAGGCCGCGTCCTGGGCGCTCGAGGTGATCCTGTCCGCGGTCACGAAGGGCGAAATCCGCGCGGACGTTGCATCGCAGCGAAAGGATGAACGCGATGAAGCTTGACCTGAATGCCACCACGGGCGCCGACACCATCTGGGTCGTCGGTGACCGCATCCGGTTCCTCGGCGGCCTGCCGGCCGCCAATTCGGAACTGATCGAGGTCGATGTGCCGCCGGGCTCGGGCACACCGCCGCACTGCCACGCCTCCGCGGAGATGTTCTACATCCTCTCGGGCGAACTGACGGTGCGCGACTTCCCGGACGCGGGGCAGCCGCCCTCCGTGGTCGTGGCGAAGCCGGGCGATGCGGTCACCATCGCCTCGGGCAGGGCGCACAACTACAGCAACGAGGGCGAGAGGCCGGTGAAGATGCTCGTGCTCATCGAGCCCTCCATGATCGCCTTCTTCCGGGAGGCCGGCACCGCCGAGCCGCAGGCGGAACCCGATCTCGCACGCCTTGGCGCGGCCATGCAGCGCCACGGCATCGACCTGATCGGCATGGCCGCCTGAGCGGCTGCAAGCGAAGGGCTCCGGCCGCGTCAGTCAGGCGCGGCCGGTGGCTGGCGCAGTCGGAGCAGGGCCTCGTGCGGCTGATCCACCGCGAACCAGGCGGACGCATCGACCGGTTCCGGATCCGGGTTCCCGGCCACGATGAAGTGGAAGGAGGCACCGTCCGGGATGCGCCTGTGGTCGAGGTCGAGCGTCATCGCCCGGGGCGCGAACTCCACGACAAGGGTTTCGGCAAAGCCCATGCCGGGATAACGGGCATCCAGCGCCAGGCTGTCCTGCGTTCCGATGACGACGAGGTTCCCCCCGTCGCTCCACTCCTGTGCGTCGAGGCACTCACCGGTGCAGGGGCTCGCGATGGCCGGGGTCTCCAGCTCCAGATGCAGCCGGATGGTCCGCACCTCCCTCTCCGGCGCGATCCGCAGCAGCACCGCGGTGCAGGCCGAGGTGCTCATTCCCGGCGGGAGCCTCGGCGCGAAGGCCAGGGCGCGCAGCGACAGGTCAGCCTCGACAAGGGACGGCCCGGTCACCCGCGCCCCGATCGACAAGGCCCCGATCCGCGTGGGCAGAACAAGGCTCTGATGCAATTCGCTCACCATCTCCGCTCCGTCCCGGCGCTGCCCCTGCGCGCAGTCTCGGCGAGATGGCGATCCCCTGCAACCGGATCGAAGCCGCCGCGCGCGGCCTCCGGAGCAGCCGCCCGAGGCCATCACGCCCGCCACCCCGGCGGCGCCGGCGCCTCCGCCCCGCGCCCGGCCGCGTGGGGCGGGGCGCCGCTCAGCCCCGGGTGTCCACCTCCACGGCGGCCTTGTAGAGCGCGCGGATCTGCCGGGTCACCGGGCCGGCGCCGCCCGAGCCGATCTGCCGGCCGTCGATCTCGGCCACCGGGGTCTGGGCGCCGAAGGTGCCGGTGAGGAAGGCCTCCTCGGCCCCGTAGGTCTCCACCAGCGAAAAGTTCTTCTCCCGCACCGGGATGCCGTTCGCCCGGCACAGCTCGATCACCTTGGCCCGCGTCACGCCGTTCATGCAGTAGTCGCCCGTCGAGGTCCACACCTCGCCCCGGCGCACGATGAAGAAGTTGCAGGCGTTGGTGGTGTTCACGAAGCCATGCGGGTCGAGCATCAGCGCCTCGTCGGCGCCGGCCTGCTCGGCCTGCAGGCAGGCGATCACGCAGTTGAGCTTGGAATGGCTGTTGTACTTCGCGTCCTGGCTCATCGGCAGGCCGCGCACCTGCGGCACGGTGGCGAGGCGGATGCCCCGCTCGGCCAGCCGGTCCACCGGCTTCGAATGCTCCATGATGATCACAAGCGTCGGGCCGGAGCGCGACAGCGAGGGGTGCTGGAAGGGCTTCACCTTCACGCCCCGGGTCAGCATCAGCCGGCAGTGCACGTCATGGGTCATGCCATTGGCCTGCGCGGTCATCGTGAGCGCCTCGAGCAGCCCGGCGCGGTCGGTGCCGGGGTCGAGGGCCACCGCCTTGCAGGCCTCGAAGAACCGGTCCATGTGCTCCTCGAAGAAGGCCCAGCGGCCGTTGCAGAGCCGCATCCCCTCCCACATCCCGTCGCCCAGCAGGAAGCCGCTGTCATAGACCGAGACCATCGCCGCGTCGCGGTGCTTCAGCGCGCCGTTCACGTAGATGAGGATGTCGCGGTTGCGCGGGTCGTCCTCGGCGTCATGGGTGGTGTGGGTGTCCTCGGTCATCGGCGGCTCCTCCTGCTTTCGGGTGTCGACACCCTGTCCACAATGTGCTTACCTTGTCGACAGCGAGACGACAAGAAGGTGAGCGATGCCGACCGAGGACAGTGACAGGGCCAAGCGCGGCGGCTCCGCCGGCCGGGTGCACGAGACGCTGCGGCGCGAGATCCTCGCGCTCGCCCTGCGCCCGGGCACGCCGCTCGACGAAACCCAGCTCTCCCAGCGCTTCGGCCTCTCACGCTCGCCGGTGCGCGAGGCGCTGAGCCGGCTGCTCGCCGAGCGGCTGGTGGAGATGTTGCCCAACCGCTCCACCATCGTGGCGCCGATCGACCTCGCGGGTTTCCCCCGCTTCGTGGAGGCGCTGGACCTGCAGCAGCGATTCGCCACCCGGCTCGCCGCCCGCCACCGCTCCGACGCAGACCTCGACCGGCTGCGCGCCTGCGCCGCGCGCTTCGACGAGACCGTGCAGGGCTACCAGCCGCTGGAGATGTCGCAGGCCAATTACGATTTCCACATCGCCGTGGCCGAGGCGGGGCAGAACCCCTGGGTCACCCGGCAGTACGGCGAACTGCTCAACGAGGCCCGGCGCCTGCTGCACCTGCATTTCGAGTTCCTGCTGCAGGTGGACCGCACCCAGGTGCTCAACAACCAGCACACCGACATCATCGAGGCCATCGCCGCGCGTGACGCCGAGGCGGCCGACGCCCTCGCCCATGCCCATACCATGCATTTCCAGACCCGCTTCCTGAAGGCCCTGCACCACACGCCGGACGCGGAATTCACCATCGAGTTCCTCGCCGAACGCAGCGCCCGGCGGGAGACCGGAGCATGAGCGCCGCGCGCCCCTCCGGCACCTGCCCGGTCATCCCGGTGCCGGCCGGCCGCCACGCCCGGGCCCGGAGCGCGGTGTCCGCATCGGGCGCAGCCTGCCGCGAGCGCCCCGTCTCCGCCCTGCCGGAGCGTGGCGGCCGGCCCGCTGCGGCGGCGGTCCCGCCGCTTGCCGCCGGCCGGGGCCGGGCCGGCGCGGTGTCCGGCCGCGCCTTGCGGAGCCGCGCCCGCTCGGGCCCGTCGCGGCCAGCCCTGCGCCGGAGTGCCCGGCCATGAGCATCGCGCGGGTCACCGTCTCCACCCATTGCAACGACCTCGGCGGCCGGGCCTGGAACCCGGCCCTGGTCTGGACGCGCAAATACGCCGTCTTCGTCGAGCTCACCGATGACGCGGGCCGCACCGGCCTCGGCGAATGCTGGTGCTTCGACGCAGCGCCCGACACGCTCACCGCCTTCCTGCGCACTGAGGTGGCCCCGGGCCTCACCGGGCTCACGCCGGAGGCGCTCGCGGCCCATCTCGCCGCCCTGCGCCGCCGCGCCACGCTCACCGCCCGGCACGGGCTCTTGGAAAGCGCGCTCTCGGGCGTGGAATTCGCCGCCGCCGACCTCGCGGCACAGGCCGCCGGCCTGCCCCTGTGGCGCAGCCTGAACCCCCGCGGGCCGGGGCATGCCCGGCTCTATGCTTCCGGCGGGCTCTACGGGCCAGACAAGGGGCCCGAGGCGCTCGCCGCCGAGATGGCCGGCATGGCCGCCGCGGGCTTCGACATCGTGAAGATGAAGGTGGGTGGCCTCGCCCCCGCGGCGGATCTCGAGCGCGTGCAGGCGGTGCTCGAAGCCCTGCCGCCCGCCACCCGGCTCATCATCGACGGCGTCTACACCCATGACGCAGCCTCCGCGCTCGCCCTCTGGCGCGCCCTGCCGGCGGAGCGGATGGAGGCCTTCCAGTCTCCCGTCCCCGCCGCCGACCATGCCGGCATGCGCCGCCTCACCGCCGAAGGCGTGCCGGTGATGGCGGTGGAGGCGGAATACCGCCCCGAGATCCACGAGACGCTGATCGAGACCCGCGCCGTCCGCTTCCTGCAGGTGGCCCCGATCGCCTGCGGCGGCCCGTCCCGGGTGCTGGCCCTCGCCGGGCGGCTGCGCGGCACCGGCATCGCGCTGTCGCTCGAGGTCTCCTCTACCGCGGTCGCCACGCTGGCCGCCGCCCATCTCGCCGCCGCCTGCGAGGCCGTGGCGCATGTGGAGTTCCACACCCTCCACCAGGTGTTCTTCGACATGCTTCCCGCCGAATGGGCCCCGCAAGCCCCGGGCGGCGCGCTCTTTTCCGGCTATCGGAACGGCCTGCGCGCCCTGCCGGAACGCCCCGGCCTCGGCCTCGCGCTGCGCGCCGGCGCGGCCGACCCCGCCTTCACCCTTTCACGAACCGGCCCGCAGACGGCCGGCACCCCCGACAAGGAGATCTCCCGATGATGAAGACCCGTCTTGCCTCCCTCGGCCTCGCCCTCGGGCTGGCCCTCTCACCGGCCCTGCCCGCCGCGGCACAGGAGGGCGGCCTGCTCAAGACCGTGCAGGACCGCGGCTCGCTGCTGTGCACCGGGCACAACGGCTCCTACCTCGGCTTCGCGGAGGTCGATGACAAGGGCGCCTGGCAGGGCTTCGACATCGAGATGTGCCGCGCGCTGGCCACCGCCATCTTCGGCACGCCCGACGCGCTGCAGATCATCCCGGTGAGCTGGGCGCAGCGCTTCCCCGCGCTCCAGTCGGGCGACGTGGACGTGATCATCAAGGTCACCGGCTGGACCATGAGCCGCGACACCGAGCTGGGCCTGCAATTCTCCCGCCCCTATTTCATCGGCCCCTTCTACGTGATGTCGCGCAAGGACATCGGTGCGACGAAGGTGGCCGACCTGGAGGGCGGCGTCTTCTGCGTGAACTCCGGCACTACGGTGGAGCGCGTGCTGGCCGACTACATGGAGGCCAACGGCATCTCCTACGAGCCGCTCGCCTTCGAGAAGGGCGAGGAGCTGCGCGCCGCCCTCTACGCCGGGCGCTGCGACGCCATCGCGGGCTTCGGCCCCTTCCTCGCCGCCACCCGCGTGAACGCGCCCGACCCCGAGGCCTTCGAGATCCTCGGCGACGTGCTGGCGCTGGAGCCGGAGGGCATCGTGGTCCGCCAGGGCGAGGACGACTTCCTCGACGTGGTGAACTGGATGGTCTCCGTGCTGCTCTACGCCGAGCAGGAGGGCATCACCTCCGCGAATGTCGACGAGATCCGCGCCGCCCCGCCCTCGCCCACCATCGAGCGCCTGCTCGGCGTCTCGCCGGGCATCGGCGAGCGCCTCGGCCTCTCCGACGACTGGGCCTACAACGTGATCAAGACCATGGGCAATTACGGCGAGATCTACGACCGCACGGTGGGCGAGGGCTCGCGCTACCAGCTGCCCCGCGGCATGAACCGGCTGTGGAACAAGGGCGGCCTTCTCTACCCGCTGGTGCTCGACTGACCTGCCCGGGCCCGGGCCGCAAGACCCGGGCCTGACAGGAGCGGCCCGCCCCGGCCCGCAGCAGGCGCCCCCGCCCGCACCGAAGCCGCCGGAACCCCACCGGCCCCGACGGCCCGGGCCTGACAGGACCGGTCGCGAACAGGACCGCCCCGGCCCGGATGGACCGGGCCAGTCCGGAGCCGATCCCGAAGCCCCCGGGGCCGGATGGCCCGACGAAACCGAGCCCGCCCCGATCGGACGGAGCCGACCAGCCCGGGCACCGGGCCCGACTGACTCGGGTTGGATGCCAGACGGGCCCAATCCGGCCCCGGGCCCGACAGCCCCCGGTCGGACACGCGGCGGCTCCGGTCAGGCCCGACCAGTCCGGGCCCGGCGCCCGCCCTCCGGCCGGACAGGCCGAGGCCGACATGCCCCACGGGGCCGGACCGCTCCGCGCGGCCCGGTTCCGCCCGACCCTCCGGGGGGCCGCCGCCGCGCGGCCTGCCCGCACTGCCCCACGGGCCGCCACTGGCGCCCGCCGTCTGCCGGAGATGCCTATGCCGCGTTTCGCCTCGTTCCGCACCCGGGCGGGCTTCACCATCCAGGTGGGGCTGCTGCTCGTGATCGCGCTCGTTCTCGCCGGGCTGGTGCTCACCGCGCGCGAGAACATCCTCGGGCAGGGCATGGCCACCGGCTTCGGCTTTCTCGACCGCTCCACCGGCTGGCCGGTGAACGTCTCCGTCATCGAGCTCTCCGCCCGCTCCAGCTACGCCCGCGTGCTGCTGGCGGGGCTGCTGAACACGCTCACAGTCGGCGCGCTGGCGCTGCTGCTCGCCACGCTGCTGGGCACGGTGCTGGGGCTGATGCGCGTCTCGGGCAACCTCATCCTCGAGATCATAGGCACTACCTATGTGGAGATCTTCCGCAACGTGCCGATGATCCTGCAGGCCTTCTTCTGGTACGCGGTCTTCACCCACCTGCCGAGCCCGCGGCAGGCGATCACCTTCGCCGATGCGGTGGTGCTCTCGAACCGCGGGCTGGTGCTGCCCGAACCCGAATTCTCCGCCGCCGACCTTGCGGTACTCGGCCTTGCCGCCCTCGCCGGGGTGGCGGCAAGCGTGCTCGCCGCCCGGCGCGGGCTGCGGGCCGGGCGCTGGCTGGCACTGAGCTGGCTGCTGCTCGCGGGCGTGCTGCTCTGGGCGGGCCGCGCCCCGGGCGTGCCGATGCTCTCGCTGCCCGAGCTGCAGGGCCTGCGCATCGCGGGCGGCCTCACGCTCAAGCCGGAGTTCTCGGCGCTGCTCGTCGGGCTCACCCTGTTCGGCGCCGCCTATATCGGCGAGATCGTGCGCGGCGGGCTGCTCTCGGTCGAGCCGGGCAAGCTCGAGGCCGGTCGCGCCCTCGGCCTCACCCCGGGGCAGGTCAACCGCTTCATCCGCCTGCCGCTGGCGCTGCGCGCCATGCTGCCCGCCCTCTCCAACCAGTACATCTGGCTGATGAAGGCCACCACGGTGGGCATCGCCATCGGCTACCCGGATTTCTTCGCCGTGGTCTCCACCGCCATCAACCAGAGCGGCCAGACACTGGAGCTGCTCGCCATCCTCATGCTCGGCTTCCTCGCGGTGAACTACACACTCGGCTTCGCGCTCAACCGCCTGAACGAGCGGCTGAAACTGAAGGGGAGGAGCTGAGATGGACACCGCCGCCCCCCCGAAGGAAAGCCTCGCCGCCTGGGCGCACCGCCGGCTGTTCTCCACCTGGTTCGACCGTATCGTCACCCTCGTCTTCGGCGCGGGCGTGGCCTGGGTGCTGTGGCAGGTGCTGGGCTGGGCCTTCCTCGGCGCGGTGTGGAGCGCGCCCAATTCCGATGCCTGCGCCGGGGCCTCCGGCGCCTGCTGGGCGGTGATCGAGGCGCGCGGCCGGCTCATCCTCTTCGGCCTCTACCCGGCGGAGGAACACTGGCGCTCGGCCCTCGCCTGCCTCGCGGTGATGGTCACGATGGGCCTGTCCTGCTGGCCGCTGTTCTGGCATGTGAAACGGCTCGCCGCCCTCTGGGTGGCCGGCTTCGGGCTGTTCCTGGTGCTGATGCGCGGCGGGGTGGCCGGGCTCGCACCTGTCACGGCCGAGCAATGGGGCGGGCTCTCGCTCACCCTGTTCATCTTCTGCGGCGTGGTGGTGGCGGGCATGCCGATGGCGGTGGGCCTCGCGCTCGCGCGCCGCTCGAAACTGCCGGTGGTGCGGGGCTGCGCCGGCGGGCTGATCGACGTGGTCCGCTCGCTGCCGCTGCTCACGCTGCTGTTCACCGCCGCCGTGGTGGTGCCGCTGCTCGTGCCCGGCTGGCTGCAGGGCGACAAGCTGGTGCGCGTGGTGCTGGCCTATGCGCTGTTCTTCGCCTGCTACCAGGCCGAGATCCTGCGCGCGGGCCTGCAATCGGTGCATGAGGGGCAGGGCGAGGCCGCGGCGGCGCTGGGGCTCAGCCCCGCACAGCGCGTCTTCCTCATCGAGCTGCCCCAGGCCTTCCGCAACACGCTGCCGTCCACGATCAACCAGGTGGTGATCACCTTCAAGGAAACCTCCATCGTCACCATCATCGGCTTCTTCGAGGTGATGGCCTCGGGCAATGCAGCGCTCGGCAGCGGCGACTGGGGCCGCGCCTTCATCGAGGTCTACGTGTTCCTCGGGCTCATCTATTTCGTCTTCGTCTTCGGCCTGTCGCGCTACGGCGCCTGGCTGGAGGCGCGGATGCGGCGCGGGCAGCGGCACTGATCCGCCGCCCGCGCGCTTCGGCAAGTCCCCCTCAGAAAGGACTGTCGGGGTAGTAGAACTGCTCCGCGTTCTGGGGCGTCACCAGCACCGAGCCGATGATGAACTCGCCCGATACCGGCGCGTTCGAGACCAGCCCCAGCGCCGTCACCTCGATGGCCGTGGCGATCATCGAGGGCGGGTAGGTCACGTTGGCGGGGATCATCGGGTCCGCGTCCATGGTGCGTTTCACCATCTCCTTCATGCCCGCGCCGCCGAGCACGAATTTCACGTCCTCGCGCCCCGAGGCCTCGATGGCCGCCAGCACGCCGATGGCCATGTCGTCGTCCGAGGCCCAGACCGCGTCGATCTCGGGGAATTTCGAAAGGAAGTCCTGCATCACGGTGAAGGCGTCATCGCGGTTCCAGTTGCCGTGCTCCATGCCCAGCACCTCGATGTCCTTGCCCTCGATGGCGCTCTCGAAGCCGGCCACGCGCTCGTTGTCGATAGTGGTGGGGATGCCGCGCAAAGCCACGATCTTGCCGCCCTCGGGCAGCTGCGAGGCCATGAACGCGCCCGACACCCGGCCGAAGCCGGAATTGTCGCCCGCCACGTAGAGGTCCTCGATGCCCTCCTGGCTCAGGCCGCGGTCCACCACCGTCACCCAGGCGCCGCTTTGCGCCACCGCCTGCACCGGCCCGGTCAGCGGCTCGGATTCGAAGGGCAGGACCACCAGCGCGTCGATGTGCCGGGTGGCCACCATGTCCTCGATGTCGTTCACCTGCTTGCCGGGGTCGGAGGCGGTTGCGAGCACGAAGTCGAGCTGCGGGTAGGTCTGCTCCAGCCGCTCCACCGCGGCCTGGGCGAAGTAGTTCATGCCCCCCGCCCAGCCATGCGTGGCGGCGGGAATGGAGACGCCGATCACCTTCGTCTCCTGCGCGAGAGCCGGCGCCGCGGCCAGTGCGCCCGCCAGGCCGATGCCTGCTATGATATGCTTCATGGTATCCTCCCAAAGATGTGGCGCGGTGCGTCTCATGCGCCCGCTTTCCCTTCGCGCTGCAGGATCACAGCGAGAATGATGATCGCCCCCTGGATCGCCCCGTTGAGATAGGGCGAGACGAGGTCGGTAAGGTTCAGGATGTTGCCGATCAGGCTCAGGATCAGCACGCCGATCACCGTGCCCCAGACCCGGCCGAAACCTCCCCGGAGCACCGTGCCGCCGATGATCACCGCGGCGATCGCCTCCAGCTCCCACAAGAGCCCCGTGGAGGCCGAGGCCGAGCCCAGCCGCGGCACGTACATGATCGTCGCCACCCCCACGAGCAGGCCCAGCAGCACGTAGGTCATCAGCCGCACCCGCGCGATGTTGACCGAGGAATAGCGCGCCACCTGGTCGTTCGAGCCTATGGCCGCACAATGCCGCCCGAACACCATGCGCCGCATGGCGATCTCGCCCAGCACCACCGTGACGGCGAAGACGATGATCGGCCAGCTCACCCCCAGCACCCCGCCGTAGTACACCGGCTGGTAGAAGCTGCGCAGGGTGAAATCGAGCGAGAGCGTGCCGCCGTCCGCCAGCCAGGTCACCAGCGAGCGGTAGATGCCCATCGAGCCGAGCGTGACGATGAAGGCCTCTATCCCCAGCCGGGTGATGAGGATGCCGTTGAGAAACCCCGCCGCGAGGCCCGCCACCAGCGCCGTGGCCATCCCAAGGAGCACCAGCGGCACGCCCACGCCGAGCGTGGGCAGGGCCGCGTTCATCACCAGGATCATCAGCCCGGCGATGAAGGCCGCCATCGAGCCCACCGAGAGGTCGAGCCCCCCGGCGGTGATCACGAAGGTCATCCCCACCGCGATGATGCCGATGAAGGCCGAGCGCGCCAGCACGTTGCTCACGTTCGCCCAGGCGAGGAAATTCGGGTTCAGGGCCGCGCCGATCAGCACCAGCAGCACCAGTGCCAGCACCGGGCCGATCACGGTCATCGAAGGCAGGGCGCGGTGCGCGCGGGGCAGGGTGGTGGTGTCGCTCATGCCATTTCCTCCGCCGCGGGGGCCGGGGCGCCCAGCCCCATCGCCAGCCGCACGATCTGCGCCTCGGTGATGTCCTCACCCTCCAGCTCACCCGCCACCCGGCCGCGGCACATCACCAGCACCCGGTCGGCGAGGCCGATCACCTCCTGCATCTCCGAGGAGATCACCACGATGCTGCGCCCGCTTGCGGCCAGTTCGCGGATGAAGCGGTAGATCTGCTGGCGGGTGCCGATGTCGATGCCCCGCGTCGGCTCGTCGATGATCACGATGCGCGGCTCGGGCAGCAGGGTGCGGGCCAGCAGGAGCTTCTGCTGGTTGCCGCCCGAGAGGTTGCCCACCGGCCCGTTCCGCGCGCCCGCGCGGATGTCGAACTCCGCGATGGCAGTGTCGAGCGCGCGCTCCTCCGCCGCGGTGTCGATGGTGAGCCGGGCGAAACGCTCCAGCGCGGTGAGGGTGAGGTTCTCGCGCAGGGACTTGGTGAGCAGCAGGCCGCGCGTCTTGCGATCCTCGGTGAGATAGCCCAGCCCGAGCGCCTTCGCCTCGGCCGGCGAGCGTACCCGCACCTCGCGCCCGTCGAGCCGGATGCGCCCGCGCGCCGGCCGCAGCCCGCACAGCCCCTCGAAGGTCTCCGTCCGCCCCGAGCCGATCAGCCCCGCCACGCCGAGGATCTCGCCCGCCCGCAGGGCAAAACTCACCCCCTCCGCGTGGCCCGGCACGTCGAGCCCCTCCACCTCCAGCACCGGCGCGCCGCCGGGCGCCGGCGGCTTCGCGGGGTAGAGGCCCGACACCTCGCGGCCCACCATGGCCTCGGCCATGTCGTGCTCGCTCATCCCCGCCGCCTCCCCCTGCCACACCACCGCGCCGTCGCGCATGATGGTGAGGTCGTCGGCAATCTCGCGCACCTCGTCGAGCTTGTGGGAGGTAAAGAGCACCGCCGTGCCCGCATCGCGCAGTGCGCGCACCTGGGTGAGCAGGATGTCGGTCTCCGCGCGGGTGAGCACGGCGGTGGGCTCGTCCATGATCAGCACGCGGGCCTCGCGCGCCAGCGCCTTCGCGATCTCCAGCATCTGCTTGTCGGAGTTCGACAGGGTGGAGACCACACGGTCCACCCCCGCCGCGCAGGAGAGCCGGTCGAGCAGCGCGCGCGCCCGGGCCCGCATCGCCGGCTTGTCGAGCAGCCAGCCCCGGCGGATTTCCCGGCCGAGGAACAGGTTCTGCTCCACGGTGAGCTGCTCTGCCAGGTTGAACTCCTGGTGGATGAGCACGATGCCAGCCGCCTCCGCCTCGCGCACCGAGGCGAAGCGCGCAGGCGCCCCCGCCACCCGAACCTCGCCCCGGCTGGGGGCGAGGTAGCCGGAGAGGATCTTCATCGTGGTGGACTTGCCGGCGCCGTTCTCCCCGATCAGCGCGTGCACCCGGCCCGGGCGCAGGGCGATAGTCACGCCGTGCAGCACCTCCACCGGGCCGAAGCTGCGGCTCACCCCCGCCAGTTCGAGTGCGGGCGTGCTCACAACCGCACCCAGGCGGCATTGGCCTGCGAGGAGCGCACGCAGGCGGTGATGAAGCGCATGCCCGAAAGCCCCGCCTCCACCCCCGGCAGCAGGCCTGGGGCAGGGGGGCCGCCGGGCGCAAAGCCCCGGATCGCCGCCGCCGCCTCGGTGTAGAGGTTTGCGAAGCCCTCCAGATACCCCTCCGGATGTCCCGAGGGCGTGCGGCTCACCACCGCCGCCGCCGGCCCCGCGCCGGGGCCGCCGCGGGTGAGGCGCTGCGTGGGCCCGCCCTCGGGCGTGAACCACAGGTGGTTGGGCTGCTCCTGATGCCATTCCAGCCCGCCGGCCGGGCCGTAGAGGCGCAGCCGCAGCCCGTTCTCGTTGCCCGGCGCCACCTGGCTGCACCACAGCATGCCCCGCGCCCCGCCGCGAAAGCGCAGCATCACGTGGCCGTTGTCGTCGAGCCTGCGCCCGGTGCCGAAGCTCTGCAGGTCGGCCGCCAGCTCCTCCACCTCGAGCCCGCTCACGAAACAGGCGAGGTTATGCGCATGGGTGCCGATGTCGCCCACCGCGCCGCCCGCGCCGGAGCGGGCGGGGTCGGTGCGCCACTCGGCCTGTTTCGAGCCCTCGGCCTCCAGGGGGCGGGTGAGCCAGTCCTGCACATACTCCACCTGCACCAGCCGCAGCGGCCCCAGCGCGCCGGCCGCCACCATCTCCCGCGCCTGGCGGATCATCGGGTAGCCGGTGTAGTTGTGGGTGAGGATGAACAGCGCATCGGCCACGCGCACCACCTCGGCGAGGCTGTCGGCATCCTCCTCCGTGGCGGCGAGCGGCTTGTCGCAGATCACGTGGATGCCGCGGGCAAGGAAGGCCTTCGCCGCCGGCACATGCATGTGGTTGGGCGTCACGATGGCCACGGCCTCGATGCCGTCCGGCCGGTCCGCCTCCGCCGCCGCCATCTGCTCGAACCCGGCATAGGAGCGCGCGGGGTCGAGCCCCAGCGCCGCCGCACTCTCCCGCGCCCGCTCAGGCGTGGAGGAGAGCGCGCCCGCCACCAGCGTGAACTCCCCGTCGAGCCGCGCCGCGATCCGGTGCACCGCGCCGATGAAGGCGCCCTGGCCGCCGCCCACCATCCCGAGGCGGATCGGCGCGCTCATGCCCCCAGCCCCAGCATGCGGCGGTTTGCGGCCCTGTCGGCCCCGCCACCGGCGAAATCGTCGAAGGCGCGCTCGGTCACCCGGATGATGTGGTTGTTCACGAAGGCCGCCCCCTCCCGCGCCCCGTCCTCGGGGTGTTTCAGGCAGCACTCCCATTCCACCACGGCCCAGCCATCGAACCCGTGCGTGGTGAGTGCCGAGAACACGGCGGAGAAATCCACCTCGCCGTCGCCCGGGCTGCGGAAGCGCCCGGCGCGGCTGATCCAGGGCTGGAAGCCGCCGTACACCCCCTGCCGGCCGGAGGGGCGAAACTCCGCGTCCTTGACGTGGAACATGCGGATGCGCTCGTGGTAGATCTCGATATTCTCCACGTAATCAAGGCATTGCAGCACGTAATGCGAGGGGTCGTAGAGCATGCATGCCCGGGCGTGATTGCCGGTGCGCTCGAGGAACATCTCGTAGGTGATGCCGTCATGCAGGTCCTCGCCGGGGTGGATCTCGTAGCAGATGTCCACCCCGCAGGCCTCCGCATGGTCGAGCAGGGGGCGCCAGCGGCGGGCGAGCTCGTCGAAGCCTTCCTCCACCAGCCCCGGCGCGCGCTGCGGCCAGGGGTAGAGATAGGGCCACACCAGCGCGCCGGAGAAGCTCGCCATCGCCCCCAGCCCGAGGTTGGCCGAGGCGGTGAGGGCGAGGCGCACCTGCTCCACCGCCCAGGCCTGCCGCGCCGCCGGGTTTCCGCGTACCTGAGGCGCCGCGAACCCCTCGAACGCCTCGTCATAGGCCGGGTGCACCGCCACCAGCTGGCCCTGCAGATGGGTGGAAAGCTCGGTGATCTCCACCCCGTTCGCCGCCGCCACGCCGGCGAGCTCGTCGCAATAGTCCCGGCTCTCGGCGGCGCGGGCGAGGTCGATGAGCCGGCCGTCCCAGCTCGGCAGCTGCACGCCCTTGTAGCCGCAGTCCGCCGCCCATCTAGTGATACTGTCCCATGAGTTGAACGGCGCCTCGTCCCCCGCGAATTGCGCGAGGAAGAGCCCGGGGCCCTTGATCGTCTTCATCATTTCCTCCCAGTCTCGTCTTACACGTAGCGGTTGACGAGGTTTTCCAGTCTTTCCTGCCGGCCGGAAACCGGCTGCGGGTCGAGGTCTTCCGCCTCTGCCCGGTCGGCGATCTGCGCGAGCGTGGCGCCGGGGGCCAGCATGGCACGGGCATCGCCCCGCGCCCAGCCCGCGTAGCGCGCCGCCCGCGCCTCCTCCAGCGCGCCGCCCTCCAGCAGGGCCGCCGCCGCCTTCAGCCCGCGTGCGCAGACATCCATCGCCCCGACATGCGCCGCCACGAGGTCCTCCGCATCGAGCGACTGGCGCCGCAGCTTCGCGTCGAAATTCGTGCCGCCGGAGGTGAACCCCCCCAGCCGCAGGATCTCGTAATAGGCCAGCGCCACGTCGGCCACGTTGTTGGGGAACTGGTCGGTGTCCCAGCCCGATTGCGGGTCGTTGCGGTTCATGTCCACCGAGCCGAAGATGCCGAGCGCGCCGGCAAGCGCGATCTCGTGCTCGAAGGAATGCCCGGCGAGAATCGCATGCCCCTGCTCGATGTTCACCTTCACCTCGCCCTCCAGCCCGAAGCGCTTGAGCAGGCCGTAGACCGTGGCCACGTCATGGTCGTACTGGTGCTTGGTGGGTTCCTGCGGCTTCGGCTCCACCAGGATGGCGCCCTTGAAGCCGATGCGGTGCTTGTGCTCCACCACGAGGCTGAGGAACCGGCCCATCTGCTCGGTCTCGCGGGCGAGATCGGTGTTGAGCAGGGTCTCGTAGCCCTCGCGCCCGCCCCAGAGCACGTAGTTCTCGCCCCCCAGCCGGTGGGTCACCCCCATGCAGTGCCGCACCACCGAGGCGCAATAGGCAAACACATCCGGGTCCGGGTTCGTGGCCGCCCCGGCCATGTAGCGGCGGTTGGAAAACAGGTTCGCCGTGCCCCAGAGCAGCTTCGGGCCGCCGGCCGCCATCTTTGCCTCGAAGAGATCGGCCATCTCGTCGAGCCGCGCATGGCTCTCGGCCAGCCGCGCGCCCTCGGGGCGCACGTCATGGTCGTGGAAGGTGAAATAGGGCACGCCGAGAATGCGGAACAGCTCGAACGCCGCCTCCGCCTTCAGCTTCGCCCGGCCCATGTCGTCATTGGGAAACCACGGCCGCTCGAAGGTGGCGCCGCCGAACGGGTCGCCTCCCTCCCAGCCGAAACTGTGCCAGTAGCACACGGCAAAGCGCAGGTGGTCCTCCATGCGCCGGCCCAGCACGATCTCGTCGGGGTCGTAATGCCGGAAGGCGAGGCCTTCCGCCCCGGGGTCATGCGCCAGCGGCGCGATGCCCTCGAAATATCCCGTCATCAGGCGGCTCCTCCCGTTCTGGTGGTATTGTTGTCTTCTTCGGCCCGCGCCGGGCAGGCGGGCAGGTTCGCCGGCAGGTTCGCCGGAAGATTCTCTGGCAGGTAGATCGCCGGGGTGATCGCGCCCCTCCCGGCCGGGGCCGGCCGCCCGTCGGCCAGCGCGCGCAGGATGTCGAGGGCCGCGGCCACCTCCTGCACCGGCTTCTGGTCGATCACCGCGTCCACCAGCCCGGCCTCCAGCGCCTCGCGGGCATGGGGCACCAGCTCGTGCAGCACCACGAGCGGCCGTGGCCGCCCGAGTGCGCGCAGCGCCTCCACCAGCCCGCGGTTGCCCGCGCCCATGCTGTAGATGCCGCTGATGCCCGGCTCCCGCGCCAGCGCAGCACCCACCAGCGCGCGCATGCGCGAGGGGCTGTCGAACGCCTCCACCACCGGCAGCAGGGCAAGGCCCGGCGCGCCGGAAAGGCTCTGCTCCAGCCCGGCCAGCCGCTCGGCATGGTCCTGTGCGGCGCGCGCGCCCACCACCGGCAGCACGAGGCCGGAGCGCCCGGTGTGCCCCAGCCGCATGAGCCGCGCGGCGGTGCGCCCGGCCACCAGGTTGTCGATGCCCACATAGGCGTCGCGCTCCGCCCCCGGCGCGTCGGAGACCAGCGTCACCACCGCCACGCCGCCGGCGCGCAGGCCGGCGATGGCCGCGCTCACCCGCGCACTGCCGCTCGCCACGATGGCAAGCCCGTCGCAGGCTTCCGGGTCCACCCGCTCCAGCGCGTCGGCCAGCGCCTCGGCGTCGAAGGCCGGCACCTCGCTGAGAGTGATGCGCACCCGGTCGCCCGCCCGCGCGCCGGCCTCGGCCAGCACCGCGGCGCGCAGGGCGCGGAAGAAGCTGTGGTCGCCGTCGGGCAGCAGGAAGCGGAACCGGTACAGCCGCCGGCGCGAGAGGTTCGCGGCATGCACGTCACGCGTGTAGCCGAGCGCCTCGATCGCCGCGCGCACCCGCGCCTCGGACTTGGCCGCCACCCCGCCGCGGGCGTTCAGCACCCGGTCGGCGGTGGCATAGCTCACGCCCGCTGCCCGCGCCACGTCATGAAGAGTGGGCTTGCGCATCACGTCTGTTTTCCTCCCTGCCGCGGAGAGTGCGGGGAGTTTTGACAGACGTCAATCATTTCATGGTCGCATGCCGCGATCGCCGGATTTGCATGACGCCGGCGCGGATTTGCGGCATGATCTGCGGCGCACCCGTCTGCGGGTGCGCGAGAGTGCCGACGATGCCGATACGGGACTTCTCCATCACCCGGGACATCCTGCGCTTCGAGGGGTCGGACCCGGGCGCCTACTGGCGACGCTTCGCCATGCTGCTCACTCTGGCGGTGACCATCGCCACCATGGGCCTGTTGCGCGATTCCGGCGCCGTGGTCATCGCCGCGATGCTGATCGCGCCGCTGATGACCCCCATCCTGGGCATCGCCTCCTCCATGGTGATGGGCTGGCTGGGCCGGGCGCTGTGGCTTGCGCTGGTGGTGCTCTTCGCCGCGGCGGTGAGCGTGGGCGTGGCCTGGGCCATCGCCTGGGCCATCGACGCGCCGCGCGGCGTCACCCTGCCGGTGGAGGTGGGCAGCCGCACCCACCCGGGGGCGGAGGACCTGCTCATCGCCCTCGCCGCCGGGGTGGCCGGCGCCTATGTCCAGATCCAGAAATCCGAGATCAGCCTGCTGCCGGGAGCGGCCATCGGCGTGTCGCTGGTCCCGCCGCTCGCCGCCGCGGGGCTGCTGCTGCATTTCGAGGAGCCGCGCCGCGCGCTGGAAGCGGTGCTGCTCTTCGCCACCAATTTCGGCGCCATCATCTTCTCGGCCTGCATCGTCTACATCGCCTCCAGCCCGTCGAGCTTCCTGCTCGCCCGCGGCCGGCGGCGCATGCGCTTCACCATGAGCGCCACCATCGCCACCGCCTTCCTGGTTCTGGTGTTCCTGCACCTGCTCACCACCACCTACTACCGCTACGTGGAAACCCGCACCGAGGCGGCCCTTGCCGCGCAGATCCGCCGCTGGGCCGGCACGGTGCCTGTGGAGGTGCTGCGCGTGGAGGTGCATGCCCGAGACCGGGTGGCCGAGATCTGGGCGCTGGTGGACCTGCCGTCGGACGCGCAGTACCGCATCGCCTCCGCCGCCGACCTGCTGCCCGCCGCCCTCGCCCGGATCCCGTTCCGCAGCACCGTGCGCGAGGTGCTGGGCCCCGAGTACTCCGTGGTCGTGCGCTACCAGACCCGCATCGCCTGGCAGATCGACCTCGCCGACGACACCGTGGAGCCCGCGCCGGTGCTGCTGCTGCGGGAGGACGAGTAGCCTCACACAGGATGGGTTTCCGTCACATGGGTCTCGAAGAAGTCGGAGAAGGTGGCGATGCGCATGGGCAGGCGCTCGTAGGGCGGGTAATAGAGCGTGAGCCACAGCTCGGGCAGCGACCAGTCGTCCAGCACCGTCACCAGCGTTCCGGACGCGAGGCCCGCCTCCACGATGAAACGCGGCAGGAGGGCGATGCCCTCGCCGTTCTCGACCAGCCGGGCGGAGAGGTCGCCGTTGTTCGAGCTGAGCTCGGCGCCCGCGCGCACCCGCCGCCGCACCGCGCCGCGGTTGAGCTCCCAGATCTCCGCTCCGCCCTCCGCGTCATAGGCGAGGCAGACGTGCTCGCCGAGGTCCTCCGGTTCGCGCGGGGTGCCCCAGGCTTCCAGGTAGCGCGGCGCGGCCACCAGCACCCGGCGCACCGGGCAGAGCTTGCGCCAGATGGTGAGCTTGTCGCGCGGCTGGCCGGAGATGCGGATCGCGAGGTCGACGCTGTCGGCCACCACGTCCACCAGCCGGTCCGTGAGGGTGAGCGAGACATTCACCTTCGGATAGAGCGTGCGGAACTGCGAGATCACGTCCGGCAGGATCCGCTCGCCCATCGACATCGGCGCGTTGATGCGGATGAGGCCGGAGGTCTCGCCCTGGCGCTCGCGCAGGTCCTCCGCCGCGGCGCGCAGCCCCTCCACCAGCGGGCCCACCCGCGCGGCATAGGCCGCCCCGGCGGAGGTGAGCGAGACCTGCCGCGTGGTGCGCAGCAGCAGCTGCACCCCCAGCCGCTCCTCCAGCGCGCCCACCGTGCGGGTGACCGATGGCGGGGTCATCGACAGGTGTCGCGCGGCGGCAACGAAGCTGCGATGCTCCGCAACCGAGAGAAAGACCTGCAGTGCCTCGAGATCACCCATGACCCGATTATTGCTCACTGCGTAATGGTGTTGTCAATATTATTGCCATTCTCTTAAGGGTCGAACTGGCCCATCTATAGCCCTGTAGACAGCCACTCCGGCCCGGTTGGCCGACAGGAGGATAGAATGGACAAGCAGATCAACGGCCTGCACCACGTGACCTCGATCGCGTCGAGCGCCCAGGCCAACAGCGACTTCTTCACCAAGACCCTCGGCCTGCGCCGGGTGAAGAAAACGGTGAACTTCGATTCGCCGGACACCTATCACCTCTACTACGGCGACGCCGCGGGCACTCCCGGCTCGGTGATGACCTACTTCCCGTTCCGCGGCGTCGGCCGGGGCCGTCCGGGCACCGGCGAGGTGGGAACCACGGTGTTCTCCGTGCCCGAAGGCTCTCTGGGCTACTGGAAGGAGCGGCTGGGCGGCCACGGCGTGACCGGGCTGGCCGAGGACACCCTGTTCGGCGAACGGCGCCTGCGCTTCGACGGCCCGGATGGCGACGGCTTCGCGCTGGCCGAGATCGCCGCTGACGCCCGCCCGGGCTGGACCGGCTCCGGCGTGACGCCGGACGAGGCGGTGCGCGGCTTCCGCGGCGCCACGCTGCGGCTGCGCGACGGCAAGGCCACCGGCGAGCTGCTGGAGTTCATGGGCTATGACCGCCTCGCCACCGAGGGCGACGTGACCCGCTACGCCATCGCCGGCGGCAACGGGGCCGACACGGTGGATGTCGAGGTGCTGCCGGGGGCCGACCGGGCCCAGCAGGGCGCGGGCTCGGTGCATCACATCGCCTTCTCGGTGCCGGACCGCGCGGCCCAGCTCGCCGTGCGCCAGTCGCTGATGGACACCGGCTACCAGGTGACCCCGGTGATCGACCGCGACTATTTCTGGGCGATCTACTTCCGCACCCCCGGCGGGGTGCTGTTCGAGGTGGCCACGGCCGAGCCCGGCTTTGACCGCGACGAGGCGCCGGACCACCTGGGCGAGGCGCTGAAACTGCCGCACCAGCATGAGCGGCTGCGCGCCCAGATCGAGGCCTATCTAGATCCGATCGCCGACTGACCCGGCGCCCGGCCCCCGCCCTCCGGGGCCGGGGCCTCTCCGGGGGGCGGGCCCGCAGGGGCCCCCTCCGCCTCACCCGCCCCCGGCAGGCCGCCCTGCCTGCCGGACCCACGCCGCGAGGGCGCGCCACAGGCGCCCCGCCGACAGGAAGGACAGACCCATGAGCTGGAACCCCACCCAATCGCCCGATTGCCCCGACACCGGCGGCCTTGACGCCATCGAGACGCTGATCATCCCCCGCGCGCGGGACCTGGGCGGCTTCGAGGTGCGCCGCGCCCTGCCGGCGCCGGACCGCCAGATGGTGGGCCCGTTCATCTTCTTCGACCAGATGGGCCCGGCCGAATTCCTCACCGGCGGCGGCATCGACGTGCGCCCCCACCCGCATATCGGCCTCGCCACCGTCACCTATCTCTACCGCGGCGAGTTCCAGCACCGCGACAGCCTGGGCACCGACCAGATGATCTACCCCGGCGAGGTGAACTGGATGATCGCCGGCAACGGCGTCACCCATTCCGAGCGCACCAGCGCCGCGATGCGGGCCAACCCCGGCGCGCTCTACGGCATTCAGACCTGGGTCGCGCTGCCGGAGAAGGACGAGGAGATGGGCGCGGCCTTCGAGCATCACGGCCGCGAGGCGCTGCCGCTGCTGGAGGAGCCGGGCAAGTCCGTCCGGCTGATCCTCGGCACCGCCTGGGGCGCGCGCGCGCCGGTGAAGACCTTCACGGAGACCTTCTACGCCGATGCCGTGCTGGCCGCCGGCGCCATGCTGCCGCTTCCCGATGACCACGAGGACCGCGGGGTCTACGTGGTGGAGGGCAGCGTGAGCGTGGCCGGGCAGAGCTTCGAGGCCGGACGGATGATGGTGTTCCGCCCCGGCGACGCCATCACCCTCATCGCCGGAGAGCGCGGCGCGCGGGTGATGGTGCTGGGCGGCGAGACGCTGAACGGCCCGCGCTACATCTCGTGGAACTTCGTCGCCTCCTCGCAGGAGAAGATCGACGCGGCGAAGGAGGCCTGGCGCCAGGGGGACTGGCAGCACGGCCGCTTCCAGCTGCCGCCGGGCGATACCGAGGAATATATACCTCTGGTTGAATAGGAATCCCCCGACACCTCCTCTACCCTCTACCCTCTGCCGACCCGTCGCCCGGCCCCTCTCCCGAGGGGGGCCGGCTGCCCGCCTGCACAGAGCCTGCCGGAGCCCCGCATGTCCCTTCCTCCCGTCCCCGGGACTCGACATTCCCCCGCGCGCCTCGTCGCGACCATCGCGATGATCGTCGCGATCTTCCTGGTGGACACGTTCACGCCCCTGATGAGCGGCGTGGCCACCCTCTACGTGCTGGCGCTGATCCTGCTGACGAGCGACCTGCGCCCGGTGAACGTGGCGCGCTGGGGCCTCGCCTGCGCCGCGCTCACCCTGATCGCCTTCCTCGCCGTGCATGGCAACGGCAACGACGACCTCAGCGCGGTGCTGCGCATGGTGTTCAGCCTGGCGGCCATCGGTGTCGCCACGCTGCTGATCCGCCGGGCCCAGAAGATGTTCACCACGCTGCAGCTCTCCGAGCAGCGCTACCGCACCACCTTCAACACTGTGGCCGTCGCGATCTGCGCGTATGATTTCCGGCCGCTGGCCGAGGCTGTGGCGGCGCTGCGCGCGCGGGGCGTGAGCGACCTCGCCGCGTATCTCGCCACCCATCCGGCGGAGGTGGAGCGCATGCGCCGCAGCCTGCGCCTGGCCGATGTGAACAGCACCGCGCTGAAGCTCTTCGGCTTCCTCGACGCGTGTGCCTTCCGCCAGTACCGCGACGAGTTCCTGCCCGGGCTGGGGCCGCGCTTCGCGGACTGCATCCTCGCCCTGGACCGGGGCGGCGAGGTGGAGATCGAGACCCGGGTCGAACGCCGCGACGGCCAGATGCTGGACATGATCGTGGTGTTCTCGCTGGCGGCCGAGGCCGCGCTCGACCGGGTGCCCTGCTCGATGCTGGACGTGACGGAGCGCCGGCGGCTCGGCGCGGCGGTGGCGGATTCGCGCGCGCGGCTGGAGCGCGCGCACCGCGCCACGGTGATGGCACAGGTCTCCGCCTCCATCGCGCACGAGATCAACCAGCCGCTCTCCGCGATCCGCAGCTATGCCGGGGCCGCGCACCGCTGGCTGGTGCGCGACAGGCCGGATCTGGGCGAGGTGACCACCGCGCTCACCAGCGTCATCGCATCGGTGCAGCGCGCGGACGAGGTGATCCGCCGCATCCGCGCCATCACCGGCAAGCCGGCCAGGCAGGAGAGCACCCGTGTCGGGCTTGACGCGCTGGTGCATGAGACCGCCGGGCTGCTGCACGACGAGGCCGCCCGCCACGGCGGCACGCTCACCGTGCGCCCCGGCGCAGGGGCGGCGGAGCTGACGGCAGACCGTATCCTGCTGCAGCAGGTGCTGATCAACCTGGTGATGAACGCCCTTCAGGCCATGGACGGGCAGGCCGGCCCGCGCGACGTGGAGATCGTGACCCGGAGCCGGCACGGCTGCGCGACCATAGAGGTGCGCGACACCGGGCCCGGCCTGCCGGAGGCCTTCCACGAACGGGCCTTCGAGCCGTTCCAGACCACCAAGCCGGACGGGATGGGCGTGGGGCTGGCGATCTCCGCCTCGATCGTGGAGCGGCACGGCGGCCGCCTCGCGCTCACCGACCGGCCCTCGGGCGGCGCCTGCGCCCGCATCACCCTGCCGCTGGAGCCGCAGGAGGACACGCGTCCCACCCCCGCCGCCGCGCCGGCCTGACGCCGGGCCGGAGGGCCAGCGCTTCGGCCGGGCATCGCCGCTGCGCGGCCGTGCCTCCGGGGCGGCGCGCGCACCCGCGCCACGCCTGCCCCGGTGATCCCCGGGGCCCGGTCAGAGCCCGGCCATTGCCCCTTGTGCGACCGGTCAGTGCCCCGCCACTCCGGGGGCGAGCACGCCCAGCGACCGCAGGCCGAAGAGCAGGAGCTGCACGGCGACCGCGGTGAGCAGGATGCCGAACACGATTTCCGACACCACGAGCGAGGTGGGGTTGATGCGCTTCGCGATCTTGTCGATGTTGCTGAACAGCAGGTAGTCCAGCGCGCCCACCAGCAGGATGAGCCCCAGCACCATCAGCGTGGCGACGATGCCCTCGGCGCTGTCGGAGGCGATGATCACCACCGTGATGCCCACCGGGTTGAACAGGTAGGGCACGGCCAGCGGGTACACCGCCATCTTGGTGAGGTCCTTCGGCACCATGTGGGCTTCCTTGACCACCTCCTCGCCGGGCCCCAGCGCCATGCGCACCGCGATATGGGCCAGGATGATCGCCCCGGCCACCGCCACCGCGCCCGAGGTGATGTGCAGCATCTTCAGCAGCAGCCCGCCGACCATGAACACCACCAGCGCGGCGATCACCGCCGTGATCACCATGCGCCGCCCCACCTCGCGCTGCACCTCCGGCGTGGCGCCCCTGGTCTTCTCCAGGAAGGGGACGAGGGCAATTTTCGGGCCGATTCCGATGAGCAGCAGCAGGAACAGTGTCGCGAAGAGTTTGAGATCAATTGTCGAAAAGTCCAAGGCATACTCCTTCCAATTGGCATAAAATCGCCTCTGTTCAAGAATAAATACAGTGAAATTTCTTTTGTTCAAACGCGAAGATCGGCGCGTCACCCTTCGCGCCACGGCATCCCCCTCCCGCCCGAGACCCGGCGCGGGGGCCGCGAGCCCACCGTGACGCTGCCATTGCCCCCCGGGGCGGAGGGCTCACGCGGCCCCGCACGCCCGCGCCACCCTCGGTGGCGCCCGGCGGCGGCTGGCACCCCGGGGGCAGGGGCGTGTCGGTCGGTGTGGGGGGCGGTCAGCCCTGCGGGGCAGGGCCGTTCAGCGCGGTTTCGAGCAGCGCGAGCAGCCGGACCTCGTCCAGCGGCTTGTCCAGCACGGCCAGAGCGCCGCTCGCAAGGGCACGGCGGCGCAGCGGTTCGGAGAGGAAGGCCGTCACCAGGATGAACGGCACCGTGCAGGCGCGGGCGCGCAACTCCTCCAGCAACTCCAGCCCGGAGCGCCCGGGCATGCGGTAATCGCTGACGATGCACGCGATCTCCCGCGCGTCATGCGCCGAGAACGCCGCCACCGAGGCAAACACCCGGGTGCGATGGCCTGCAGACCGCAGGAGGCTCGCGGTGGCATCACGTACATGGTCGTCATCGTCCAGAACGGCTATGAGAAACTGGGTCACGCTGCGCTTTCATTCCCGGGGCATCCCCAATGAACGCTTTCAGGCGTGAATATGTGTCCCGCGGCCTGCGGCTTCATCCTATACATGTGTTTACCGTGCCCGGCGGCCGCGGCAGGGGCGCCCGTTCAGGACTGGCGCAGCCACTCGGAGAGGCGCACCAGGTCGGCCACGGAGCGGGTGTCCATCTTCCTCATCATGCTGGAGCGGTGCAGCTTCACGGTGATCTCCGCGAGGCCCAGTTCCCCGGCGATCTGCTTGTTCAGCAGGCCGCGCACCACGCCCTCCATCACCTCGCGCTCACGCGGGGTGAGGCTGTCGTGCCGGGCGCGCAGGGCGGCGGCCGCCTCGTCCCGCGCGCGGCGGGCCCGGTCCCGGGCCAGGGCCGCGTCCACGGCGTCCAGCATGTCCTGGTCCCGGAACGGCTTGGTGAGGAAGTCTACCGCGCCGGCCTTCATCGCCTGCACGGACATGGGGATGTCGCCATGCCCGGTCATGAAGATGAGCGGAATGCCGTGGCCCAGCTCCGCGAGGCGCTGCTGCAGCTCCAGCCCGCCGATGCGCGGCATGCGGATGTCGGCGATGATGCAGCTCGTGCCGTCGGGCAGGCCGCCGTCGAGCAGCTCCATCGCGCTCTCGCAGGTCCGGGTGTGCAGGCCGACCGAGCGCAGCAGACTGTCGATGGAGCCGCGCACCCGGGGATCGTCGTCAACGATGACGACGGTATCGCGTCCGGGCTCGGCAGGGCGGTCACTCGTCATATGCTGCACGGCTGCGCGCCATCCGTTCTGGTGTTGATCCTGCAAACCGCTCCGCTTGCGTACAAGCCGGGGAGCCGCGCTCCCATTTACACATAACCCATGACCCGACGCCACCGCAGGTTTTCCGGAAAGGACCGCGCAATGGTTTTCCCCCTTCCGCTGGTCCGGCACGGGCCTGACGGGCTCCGGCCCTCCCGGCCCGGCCAGCCGGGCGCGGCGCCGCGCTCCGGGGGGTGGCGCCCGGTCAGCCTGCCTGCTCTCCCCCACCGGCCCGTTCCCCTCTCTCCCTGACGGCCGGTCCCTGGGTGGCCGGCGGTTTTTCCCGACCGTCGGCCACTCCTTTGCCAGCGCCTCCACCCGCCACCCCGGGGCGCACCCGTTCCGCTCCCTTGCACCGTCAGCCGCGGAGGCACCCCATGACCGGATCCATCTCCGTCCTCGGCCACGCCAGCGCGCCGCGCAGGCGCCTGATCCTCGGAGCCGAACTGCTGCTCCTGCTGGTGCTCTACCTCGCCTTCGGGGTGATCTGGCGGCCCGAAAGCGCCCCCGCCCCGCCGCCGACACGCCAGAGCGCCGCCCCCGATCTCGCGGCGCGCAATGCCGGGCTCGCCTCCCCCGGCGCTTGCGCGCAGTGCCAAAGGGCAGGGGTCGCCCCGTCCCTGGCCTGAGGCGCCGCCGGAACCCGGAACGCCCCGCCCGGTTGCCCGCGCCCCCGGCACGCGGCCCGCTCTCCCACGGGTGCGGCCCCGCGACGGGGGCTGCCGGGCGGATCGTGCGACGGGGAGGGCGGGCCCGGGCGTCATGAAGGGGCAGGGGAGACCGGCAGGGATCGGGACAGGGACAGGGACAGGGACAGGGACAGGGACAGGGACAGGGACAGGGACAGGGACAGGGACAGGGACAGGGACAGGGTTGCGTGCAAGACATCCGCGCCCGCTGCAAGCGCGACGCGCGCCCGGCTGCGATGATGCGACGCCCCGTTCGGGCCCCTGCAAGGAGCACATCATGTCCGACCGCGTTCCCGCCTCCGCCGACCCCTCCGCACGCCTGCGCGTCTACCCCGTCCTCACCCCGGCGCAGTGCGACCGCATCCGCGCCTTCGCGTCCGAGGACGCGCTGCACGCTGGCGACGTGCTGTTCGAGCGGGGCGGGCGCCGGGCCGATCTCTTCGTGCTGCTGGAGGGCGCCATCGGCATCTTCCACGGCGATCTCGCCGGCGGCGCCACGGAAACCCCGGTCACCGTGCACCGGGCCGGGCAGTTCACCGGCGAACTGGACCACGTGAGCTTTCGCGCCCTGCTGGTGAGCGCGCGTGTGCTGGAGCCCGGGCGGGTGCTGCGCGTGGCCTCCGGCGACGTGGCGCGGCTGATGTCGGCGGAGCCGGAGATCGGCGAGATCCTGATGCGGGCCTTCATCCTGCGGCGCATGGATTTCCTGCACGCCGGGGCCGCCGGCATCACGCTCATCGGCCCCGCGAGCCACCCGGACCTCCTGCGCCTGGAACGCTTCGCCCTGCGCAACGGCTACCCGCTGCGGCTGGTCGATACCCTGGGGGCCCCGGAGGCGCCGGCGGTGCTGGAGGGCCTCGGCCTCGGCCCGGCCGATCTGCCCGCCGTGGTCCTGCCCGGCGGCGACATCCTGCGCAACCCCGCCACGCCGGAGCTCGCGGACCGGCTGGGCCTCACCGAGGCGTCCGATCCCCTGCGGGTCTGGGATGTCGTGGTGGTGGGGGCGGGGCCGGCCGGGCTGGCCACGGCCACCTATGCCGCCTCCGAGGGGTTGTCCTGCCTGGTGATCGAGGCGCTCGCCCCGGGCGGGCAGGCCGGCACCAGCTCACGCATCGAGAACTACCTCGGCTTTCCCACCGGCATCTCCGGCCAGGCGCTGGCCGCCCGGGCCCAGGTGCAGGCACAGAAATTCGGCGCGCGCATCGCGGTGTCGCGCGCGGTGACCGGGGTGAACTGCAGCTGCCACCCCTTCCGCGTCACGCTGGAGGACGGGCAGGACCTGCTTGCCGCGACCCTGGTCATCGCTTCCGGCGCGCGCTACCGCCGGCTGGCGCTGAGCGGTTGCGCGGCCTTCGAGGGCAGCGGCATCCACTATGCGGCCACGGCGATGGAAGCCGCGCTGTGTGCCGGCTCGGACGCGGTGATCGTGGGCGGCGGCAATTCCGCCGGGCAGGCGGCGGTCTACCTCTCGCGCCGCAGCCGCCACGTGCATGTACTGGTGCGCGGCGCGGGCCTCGCGGCCACCATGTCGGACTATCTCGTCACCCGGATCCGCCTGTCGCCGGACATCACCCTGCATCCCTACAGCGAGGTGGTCGCCCTCACCGGCCCCGACCGGCTGCGGCAGGTGACCTGGCGCGACATCCGCAGCGGCGCCGAAACGCGGGTGGAGGCCGGCAACCTCTTCACCATGATCGGGGCGGAGCCCAACACCGCCTGGCTGGAAGGCTGCCTGCCGCTCGACGACAGCGGCTTCGTGCTCACCGGGGCGGCGGCGGGCGCGGCATCGCCCTATGCCACCGCCTGCCCGGGCATCTACGCGGTGGGCGACGTGCGCTCCGGCTCGGTCAAGCGCGTCGCGGCCAGCGTGGGCGAGGGCTCGGCCGTGGTGCAGGAGCTGCACCGGTTCCTCGCCACGGTGTGACGGCGGTGCGCGCGCTCCGGTGCCCGGCCCGCCACAATGTGGCAAGTGGTGCGCGCCCAGGCGCCCCGCCCGCCGCACGGCCGCGCAAGCGCCCGCAGGACGCCCCCTCCGGCCACGCCGCCCCTCCGTCGGAGAACCGGCGCTGCGCCCGGCCCACCCCATGCACCCACCCCGCGATCGCCCCAAAGGGCTGCCCGAGGCCGAACCCCTGCGGCATGCCGGACCGCCGGCGCCGTACGCCTCCATGGGCGACAGCCCGCGTCGCCCGGGCTCCGGGCTCCGGGCTCCGGGCTCCGGGCTCCGGGCTCCGGGCTCCGGGCTCCGGGCTCCGGGCTCCGGGCTCCGGGCTCCGGGCTCCGGGCTCCGGGCTCCGGGCTCCGGGCTCCGGGCTCCGGGCTCCACAGAGCCTCGGCGCTGCGCGCGCGTTGCGCAACATATTGCATGGCGCGTTCGAGCCTCTTCCCGGCCCCGCATCTGGACCACCGGGACCGACGGGCGGGGGATGACCGCAACACATCCTCGGCGGCCCGCTCCCCCCCAACAGGGAAACGACACAATCCGCGGGCAACGCACACCGCCCGGCGGGCCTGCGCGCCGTGCGGTACGGCGAACACCGCCCGGTCATCGCTGAAGGGGGGAAAGCGCGCCCCGGACGGCCCTGCGTCGGCCCGGCACGCCGCTTGTGCCGGGAGGCACGGGCGCCCACAGCCATCGGGTGGGCCGCGTGGCGATGGAGATCGCCAGCATCGGGCGGGGCAGCCTGCGCGGCCAGCCGGGCCTCGCGGGCGGGACGCCCTGCGCGGCCGGCCAGGGCTCGCGGGCGGAGCAGCCGGCGCCGCGGGCCGAGGCTCGCGCACGGGGCCGGCCCGCACAGGCCCGCCGGGTCGGCTCAGGCCGAGTGGCGGCCGGCCTCGAACAGCATCCAGATCCGGGTCTCGGTCTCGTCGATCCAGGTCTCCAGCACGCTGGCTGTGGCCACGTCGCCGTAATCGTCGCACATCCCGTGCAGCACCCGCATCCGGCTTTCGAGATCGGCATTGTCGCTGCGCAGCTCGGCCAGCATGTCCGAGGGGGTGACGAAATCGGCGTCATTGCCGGGAATGCGCGCCTGCGCCGCGATCTGGCCGACGGAGCGGATCGTGGTGCCGCCCAGCTTGCGCACCCGCTCCGCCACCGGGTCGATCATCTCGCCCAGCGTCTCGGCCTGGCCGTCGAACAGCAGGTGATAATCACGGAAATGCGGGCCGGACACGTGCCAGTGGAAGTTCTTCGTCTTGACCCAGAGCGTGAAGACATCCGCCAGCAGCGCGGTCAGCGCCGCGGAAATGTCGCGCCGGGCGTCCTGCCCGAGGGCGGTCGGAGTGGCCAGCGCGGCCTTGCGCTTCTCGCGCAGCGGGGACTCAGTCATGTCGAACTCCTCGAGGGGGCCGCGGCGCGGGGATCGCGCCGGGCGGAACGGATCTCTCATGGGGCATCCGGCGGGCCCGATATTGGCAATTCGGCGCCCGGATTGCACAGGCCGCATTCCGGCGGACGGACTCCGCTGCGGGGCATCGGCCCGCCGCCTGCGCCGGCCCGATCCGGCACGGGGCGCCTCAGCCACCACGGCGTCCGCAGGGCGCTCCGCTTCCGCCCGGGGAGCCGATGTCACGCTCAGCGCTCCGGGCTGTCCCGGGCCCGCCTGCGGACATGCAGGAGGTCTCCGGGGGCTCCGGCAGGCGCGCCCAGCCGTCGCCGAGGCGCCGCCGGGCGGGAGGTCTCCGGCACTCCTTCCACCCCTCTCCGGCGCTCCTTTCGTCCGGATGCAGGGACCCCGCACGGGGCCGCTGGCATCCGGCCTCTCGCGGCACCCGGCTTCGCGGTACGGGGCGAGGGCGGCGCTCAGACGCCTTGTGGCGCGGGCTGCCGCTCAGCAGGCCCGGTGCGCGCGGCGCCAGACGAAGGGGGTCTCCCCCACGAACTTCCGGAACAGGCGCGTCATGTGCGCCTGGTCGGTGAAGCCGCAGGCGCAGGCCAGCTCGCCCAGCGGCTCGTTCGTGGTGAGCATCAGCGCCTGGGCCCGGCGCAGGCGCTTGCGGATGACGAACGTATGCGGTGTCTCGCCGGTGCTCACCTTGAAGGCGCGGGAGAAATGCCCGGAGCTGAGCCCGACCAGCCGCGCCAGGGTGTCCACCGGAACCGCATCGCCGATGTTCGCCTCGACATGGCGGGTCACCCGGCGCAGCTGCCACTGGGCCAGCCCGCCGCGCACCACCTCGGGCCGGGCGCCGGCATCCGGCGTCTCGGGCAGGAGCAGGCTCTCCTCCATGACAAGGGGGGCGCTCGGCTCCAGCAGGCTCGCGAGTTCGTCGAGACAGCGGCGGGCGCGGCGCGGGTCGCCGTCCAGTGCCGCGCGGGCCCGCGACAGCAGATCGCCCACGGACCGGTCTGTCCCGGCGTCGGGCAGGCGGAGCGAAACGGGGCGGGGCAGGGAGGCGGAAACATTGGAAAGCGAGAGCATCGGTGTCCTCCTGGGGTCGGGCCGGACGGCCAGTGTGTGGCTATGGGGCCATCATTGCCCCCAATCGCGCCGGGCGATACCGAACGGCAGGTCATCGCGCTGGTGACATCGGATAGAGCACTCATACCTTGGTTTACCGGGATCGCCCCGTGGTCGTGCCCCGAGGCCCCCGCTGCGCGGCAAGCAGGCTGCCGCCACAAGGCGGGGCCTTGCCGCCGGGCGCGGCGGTCGGCCCGGCCCGCCTTCGCAAAACCGCCTGGCCCCGGCGTCATCCGCGGTGTGCACAACGGGGCAAATCTGCCCCGGGGGAGCGGGTTCACCCGCCCGCCGCCCGGACAATGCCCCCGAACCCATGCATTTTGCAGTGCAGCGCGCCGAATTATTCGTAAGCTGAGGTGATTGCGGGATTTCGAAAGTCCCATAATGGTAGTTATGTTGAATATTCGGGCGGCCGGCCCGGACGGGGTCTGGAGATGGGGAACTCTCGGCACAGCTCTTCCCGCGCAGGACGCGGGCTGCGGGGGCTCCGGCTGCGACGTCCTGCAGTCCCGGCCGCCGTGGTGGCCTTCATGAGCTCGGTGCGCGGGCCCTGGCTGCGCCTTGCGGGCTGGGTCTTCGTGGTGGAATTCGTGATCTCCGTGCTGGACCCCTGGGGCGCCTCGCGCGGGACGCAGCAACTCTCGGCGCGCGTCACGCTGGTGATGGCCTCACCATGGTATTCGCTGCGCTGGCCGGTGGCCCGCTCCGTGCGCGACCGGATCTCCATGGTGCTGGTCGACGAGGACATGCTGCGCCAGCGCGGCCTGCCGTATCCGCTGCCCTACGGCGCGCAGGCGGACCTGATCTGGTCCATCGCCAGCCGGGTGCAGGACCCGCCGCGCACCCGGGTTCCGGCGGACCTGCGGCCCGCGGCGGTGTTCCTCGACCTGCTCTACGCCGACAAGCGCCCGCCTGACGACGCCTTCGGGCTCAGCTTCGAGGATTTCGACGCCACGCTCAGCGAGGTGGCGGCCTGGGGCACCCTGGCCGGCGGCCTGCCCGAGCTTGCCGGGCGCATGGCGCCCCTGGCCGAGAGCCGGCCGGGCGTGCTGGTGGCCGACACGCCGGTGGACACGGCCGCGCAGGCCGCCCGGCTGGCCGGCCCGGGCGGACAGGCCGCCTCCGCCCGGCCCGACGGGCTGAGCCTGATCCGCACCGAGGCGGCCCCCTCCGAGGTGCTGCCGGACCCGCTCCTCTACGCGCTCGCGCCGGATGGCCGGCTGTCCCCGGCGGTAAGGCTCGCGCTGTGGATGTGCGCGGCCGACCCGTGGATCCGCGCGCAATCGCCCGCCTGCGCCGGCCCGCCCGTGCCGGTGGCCGCTGTCCGCGCCGCCGCCTTCGCCTCCGCTGCCGCCGTCACCTCCCGGGCCTGCGCCGCCCTGCTGCGCGCCGCCACCGCACCGCCGGCCACCCGTGAGGCGGCGCGCGAAGCCTGCCTGCCCCTCGCGCTCACCTATGCCGCGAATGCCGGCTGGGCCCCGGAGCGTGCGGAGGCGGAGGAGGCGGGCTCCTCGGCCGCGGGCCTGCTGGCGGAGTATGCCCGCGCCCGCCGCGACGGGCATTTCGCGGGCGCGCTGGCCGGGCTCCGCTGCCTGCCGGAGAGCGGCCACCGGGCGCGGGCCCTGGCCAGCTTCGACGACGAGGCGCGCCGCGCGCGCCTCGTCGCGCTGTGCTCCGCCCGCTCCGCGCGCGAGGAGGAGGCGGCAAAGGGCCCGTTCGCCACCGTCCTCTGGGCCGCCGGCGTGCGCGATGGCGGCCCTGTGGATGGCGCGTCCCGCGAGGTGACCCGCTTCTCGCCCGCGGCGCCCTATGTCTGGGCGCGCGGCCCCGACGGCACGCTCTCCGACTCCTGCGCCGACCAGCGCATCGGGGACAGCACGGCGGCGCGGGCCGGCGAAACCCTGCGGCTCTTCCTGCGCAACCTCGCGCCCGGCGGGGCAGACGCCACGGCTCTCTGCGCCTATCACCGCAACCTGAGGCCCGGCTGGCTCATCTCCGGGGCCCCGGTCACCCGCGCTTTCGCCGACGAGGCGATACAGGGCCGGGTGGTGCTGGTCGGCGCCTCCGTGGCCGGCATTCCGGACCTGATAGCCATGCGCGACGTCATCGCGCCCGGCCTCTGGGCCCATGCGATGGCGCTCGACAACGTGCTCTCCCTCGGCCCGGCCCTGCGCCAGGCGCAGCATGGGGGCGCCCCGGTGCCCGACATCCTCTCGCTGGTCCTCACGCTCGGCATGGCCTTCCTGCTGTCCGCGTTGCGGCACAGAAGCCCGATGGAGCGGCTGGAATCCCGGCTCGACGGCCTCTTGCTGGCAAAGGGCGAGGCGGGCATCGCGACGCATGTGGTTGCCCTGTGCCTCGACACGCTGATCGCCGCGGCGCTGTTGCTGGTGCTGTCTGTGGCGATGGCACTCTTCCTGCCGCTGCCGCTGTTCGACTGGCTGGGTGCCGCCGCAAGTGCCTCAATCGCACTGGAACTGCGCGGCCCGGAACACCAAGTACTTGACTCGAAAGAAGCAGAAGGGAATCCTGAAACCAATACTCAATGAGCCTGTGGTGCTGACTTCACGGCGACCTTCTCGCAGGCGTATCCTTTGAATTTGCACTTTGGAACATGGGGCGATGTGATGTCCGGTGTTCGCTGCCAGGGAGGGGAATAGTCTCATGCGCCTGATTTCCGCCGGCTCCGCGGTTCTTGCCGGGTTCACCCTGGCCTTCCCGTCGATCGCCCTGGCCGACAGTTGCACGCCTGGGGGCAAGCCCGTCACGGTGGTCTCCGTGCGCGGCGGCGCCCCGGCCACGCTGGTCAACAAGACCGGCTACACGCTGCCCAGCGGCAAGATCTGCATCGACGGCGCGGAGTATACCCGCGGCCAGGTGACGGCGAAGCCCGCCAACCCGGAGGTGGTCACCCAGACCTGCCCGGCCAAGCTCGCAACGGACGGCCGCAGCTCCCCCGGAAACACCCGCGCGCTCGGCAACTGCTGAGCCCCGACAGCCGGAAGAGGACCTCCGATGTTCAGACGGATCGCGATCCTGTCCGCGTCAGCGGCACTGGCGGGCTGCGCCCAGGCGCCGGTCAACGTGTTCGGAACCGATGTGGCCGACATGCTGGCCCCGGTGATCCGCACCGCCGCCATCCGCCATCCCGGCACCGGGCCGAACCGCATGCCGCCGCCCGCGCCGCCGCGCACCTTCTCCTATTCCGGGCGCAACACCGCGCCGGGCACCAACTACTGGCTGGCCGAGCGCGAAAAGGCGCCGATCGAGGCCGCGAGCCGGGTGATCTACAATCCGCCGCTGCGCAGCTGGCTGCACGAGCTGGCCGGCAAGCTGATGGCGCAGGCCCCGGAGGGCGCCCCGCCGGTGCAGGTTCACGTGCTGGCCAGCTCCACCTACAACGCCTTCGCGCTGGAAAGCGGGGATATCTACGTGAGCATCAACACCCTCGCCCAGGCGGCCAGCGAGGACGAGGTCGCCATCGTGCTGGGCCATGAGATCGGCCACATCCTGCTGGGCCACCACGACAAGGAGAAAGTCTTCGCCGGGCAGCGCGATGCCACCGGCGCCGCCCTCACCGGGGTGGCCACGGTGGGCTATCTCTCCGGCGCCGCGCGCTCCGGCACCCTGATGTCGGGCGGCGCGTTGCAGACCGGCGAGCGCCGCAAGCTGGAGGAGAACATGCTGGCGGTGACGGCCGCCAAGCTCGCGGTGGATTTCGTCGGCAACGACGTGGTCAACGCCTCCTGGAACCGCGCGCAGGAGGGCGAGGCGGACATGTTCGGCCTCGATCTCGCCATCGCCGCCGGCTACGACCCCTACGAGATGTACAACAGCTTCGCCCATCTCATCGAGGCCGACCAGCAGCGCCAGACCCGCCTGCGGGGCCTGGAAGCGCAAGCGGAGGCGCGCAACCGCGCCGTGGAGGCCGAGATGAGTGCCGCGCTGAAGCAGGGCCGGCTGGACCTGGACCCGCTGCTGAAGGGCGCCGTCAGCCTGCTCTCGGACCTCGGGACGGCGGCGGCCGGCGACGCGCGGGACTATGTCTCCGCCGGCTACCATGACCCCGTCCACCGGCAGGATGAGGCCCAGGCCTATCTCGAGCGCTTCTATCCCGATGTCTCCCAGTCCTCCGGCACGGATTACCCCGCGGTGCAGCGCCGGCTGAAGATCGTGGAGATCAACAACGCCTATGCGCTTGTCGACCAGGCGCTGACCGAGATCATGAACGGCAGGTTCCCGGAGGCCCACGCCAGCGTGCGCGCGGCGCTGCGCACCGGCTCCATCGCGCGTGATCCGCTGCCGCGCTGGGTGGAGGCGCTGGCGCTGGAGGGCATGGGCGACATGCGCGGCGCGCTGGAGGCGCTGCGCAAGGTGAACCCGGAGGCGCCGATGTCGGTGCAGGCCCATCTCGAGATCGCCATGCTCGAGGCCCGGCTGGGCAATGACCGCGCAGCGCTGGCCCAGCTCGACCGCGCCCAGGTCACCTATGGCGCCGGCCCGGTCCAGCCCGCGCGCGTCGGGCTGCTGATGGCGATGCAGCGGCGCGAGGAGGCGCTCCGCGCGCTGGAGAACTGCGAGACGCTGGGGCCGCCGGCCGCCCCGGAATGTCGCAGGGTGGCCGCGGCCGGCGGGCTCACCGAACCCGCCGCGACGACCGGTGCGCCGGCGGGCGGCTCACCGCTCGACGATCTGCGCAAGGGCATCACGGACGCCCTCTCCGGCCTGCCGCTGTGACAGGGGCGGCCCGGGCCCTGCTCGGCCTCGCCCTGCTGGCGGCCTGCACCGCACAGGCCGCCGTGGCGTCGCCCACGGCCGGGGCGGAGCCTGAACCGGGCGCGCGGCCGGCGCCTGCGTCGGCCGCGCCGGACCACCGCGCGCGCCCGGTGACCGTGCACGATATCCGCGTGGCGAAAGCGCAGGCCGGCCTCCCGGCGCGACGCCGACAGGCCCCCCTGGCCCCTGCGCGCACTCTCTCCGCGGCTGTGCACGCCGTCCCGCTGGCTCAACACATCCCCCCGGCGGCCGCGCACGCCCTCCCCGCGGCCACGTACGCTCCCCCGGCGACTGCGCGCACTCTCCCAGCGGCTGCGCACACCCATCCGGCGACGTCGCACGCCCCACCGGCCATTGCGGACACGCCCCCGGCCGCTCCAAACGCCTTCCCGACCGCTCCACACGCCCCTGTGGCAACTGCACACGCCCTCCCGGCAGCGCCGGGCCCTGCTCAAGCCGGGCGGAGCCCGGTGGTGCGCCCTCGCGAGATGCAGGTGGTGCAAGGCCCCGCGGCGAAGGCGCAGGCCCCTCGGCCGGAGCCGCGCTACATCACCGTGCTCTCGGCAGAGCCGCAGCTGGTCTACCACCGCAAGGCCGTCGCGCTCTGCGCCGAGGTGAACCGGATCTGCCTGAACCGCCCGCTGCGCTGCGTGGTCGAGCCCACCCGGGGCACGCGGGAGAACCTGCGGCTGCTCGCCGAGGGGCGGGCCGATTTCGCCTTCGTCCAGGCCGATATCGCGATCGCCGCCACCGAGGCTCCGGTGCGCCCGCTGGCGCTGCGCGCCTCCCCGGCCGGGGACACCGCGCCGGAAGGACCCGTCCTGCCGCGCGCCGCCTGGACGGAGCCGCGCTTCACGGTCCACCGCGAGGGGCTCTTCGTGCTGGTGCGGGAGGGGTCGGGGCTGAACACCCTCTCCGACCTGTCGGGGCGCCGCATCAGCCTCGGCCCCGAAGGCTCCAGCAGCCGGGCCACGGCGGCGCGGGTGCTGGACCGCGTCGCCCTGTCGACCCCGCCCGAGGACCGGCCGATGACCCTCGCCGCGCAATGGCCGGCGCTGTGCAACGGCGAGATCGACGCGGCCTTCCGGGTGACCGGGGGCGAGGACGGCGCCGCCCCCCCTGCCCCGGGCACGCTGGTGCTGCGCCCGCCCTGGCCCTACGGGCCGTCGGACACCGGCGCCCCGGCCACGGCCGCCTGCAGCCTGCGGCTCCTCGCGCTCGACGCGCAGGACACCGGCTCCGCCGCCCCGGGCCAGCGGGCTGCGCTGGCGCTCGGCACGGGCGCCCCCGTGCCGGGCATCGCCGTCTCCGCCCTGCTGGTGACCTCGACAGCGGCATGTGCGGACTGCGATGCCGCGCGCGCCCTGGTCGCGGCCGTGGCCCGACGGATCTTCGGCGAAAGCCCGCGCACCGTGCCCCCGGCGCAATGCGCGGCGCCGGCGCGCTGACGACGGGGCACCCCCCGCTCGCCCGACCCAGCCCCGGCGGCAGCGGCTTGCGGAGGTCATCGCCTTCCCGCGGCGCCCATCGCCACAGCCTGCCCGGGAGGCCGCAGCACCGGCGGCACCCCCACCGGAAGCCGAACGGTGCCCGGCCGGGCCGGGGCGCGGGTGGCGCAGGCGCTATCGCCCGAACCGGCATCCCCGCCGCGCAGCAGCCGCCTCACGGCGGGGGATTGCCGGAACCGCTCTCGCCCAATGTCCGGGCCTGACCACGGCCAGGCCCCCCGTGCATTGCGGAGCCGAAGCCGTGGAGCGTGGAGCACCGGGTCCGCCGCACGCCCCTTCACGACGTCGGACATCCCATCCTCCGGCACTCCGGAGGGAGCGTTGGCGCGGGGACCGGCGAAGCGCCCGGCCTGGTCCTGAACCCGGATCCGGCGCGGCTTCGCCCTGCGTCGCTTCCGGTGCGCCAAGCCGTGCCGGATACTCCGCCGCCGACCGCATCTGCATGCTCACTCCCGCACCGAAGCCCGGGCACGTCTCGTCTCCGAAGCGGTGCGGCGCCCGGCGCCATGGGCTCCGTGGCCACGCTGTCGATACCCGGCACCTGCGACGCCGCGCTGAGCGCGCACCGTCGTCTCGCCCCGTGGCGCTCCGCCCACCGTCTTCACCACGTTGAGCACGCCGAGGGTGGGGGAGATATCCGTGCCCGGATGCGCGTGGCCGAGACCTTCGTTGCAGATCGGGGTCTCGTTCCCCCCGAAGAACCTCCGGGCGGAGGCGGGGCATGCTGAAACGCCCCGACACCGGCTTCGCGTGGGTCTGCCGCGTCCTCGAACACGACGCGGCGATGTCCGTGTCCTGCCTCCCCGGAACAGCGCGGAAGGAAGGTTGAGGGGACACGTGAGGGATCGCTCTTCAGGGGCGGAGCGGCCGGGGCCGCTGTGTCATCGGCCGCGGGCTGAAGGCCCCCCCCCCGCGCTGTCGCCAGCGCCACGCCAGCGGCGGACTGCGCGGGGCGGTGCATCCTCCGGACCGGGCGATGCCTGCCGGCGCGGGGGCCGGAGTCGCTCACGGCGCGATGACGATGCCGTGAGCACGGGCGCGGCACGGGATTATCCGACGGCCCGCGGGTGTCTCACCTTCAGACACAGCGTTCAGGAGGTTCTCGCGATGCCACACCCGCTCACCCGCTCCGCCCGCGCCCCGGGCACACCCGATCAGGGGCGCCGGGCCCTGTTCGGCGGCGCCCTGCTGGCCGGGGCCGCGCTGGCGCTCAGCCGGCTGCCGGCCGCCGCGCATGACGGAAAGATGCATGCCGCCCCCGGGGCCGACCCTGCCGCGCTGGCCGCCGAACAGCCGTTTCTGAGCCGGAATGCCGAGGCCATGGACCGGATGATGGCCGACATGGCCGTCGCCCCCACCGGGGACGTGGACGCGGATTTCGTCGCCATGATGGTACCCCACCATCAGGGTGCCATCGACATGGCGAAACTGCAGCTGCGCTATGGCCGCAACCAGAACCTGCGCAACATCGCGCAGGAAATCATCATCACTCAGCAGCAGGAAATCCGCGCCATGCACTACGCGCTGAAGACTGCCGCCACCCCCGCGCATGACTGAAGGAGCCCTCGCCATGTCCCGCATGACCCTTGCCGCCCTGCTGACCGGAACCGTGCTCTCGGCCGGGCTGACCGCCTTCGCCGCCGCCGCCGGGCAGGCCCCGCTTGCCGCCGCCGCGCCCGATACGGCCATCAGCCACCGTGACCGCGTCTATGCCGCGGAGCAGTACTCCAACACCGTCTCGGTGATCGACCCGGCCTCGAACACATTGCTCGGCGAGATCCGCCTGGGCGACCCGCAGCCCAAGAACCTCAGCCCGCTCTACGGCGGCCAGGTGCTGGTGCACGGGCTGGGCTTCGCGCCGGACGGCAAGACGCTGGCGGTGGTGGCCACCGGCTCGAACTCGGTGAGCTTCATCGACACGGCCACCAACACGGTGAAGCACACCACCTATCTCGGCCGCGCGCCGCACGAAGCGTTCTATACACCCGACGGCAAGGAGGTCTGGGTGACGGTGCGGGGCGAGGATTACGTCTCCGTCATCGACGCGACGACCCATGAGGAAAAGATGCGCCTGAAGATGGCCTTCGGCCCCGGCATGCAGATGTTCTCGCCGGACGGGACCTATGCCTATGTCTGCTCCTCCTTCCACCCGGAGACGAAGGTGCTCTCGCTCGCGGACCACAAGGTGGTGGCGACGGTGAAGCAGGACAGCCCGTTCTGCCCCAACATCGCCGCCTCGCCGGACGGCGACCAGGTGTGGATCACCCTCAAGGACATCGGCGCGGCGCAGATCTTCAACGCGAAGCCGCCCTTCAACGTGCTCGGACGCATCGACACGGGGCCGATCACCAACCACGTGAATTTCGTGCATACCGACAAGGGCACCTTCGCCTATGTGACCGTGGGCGGCGAGAACGCGGTGAAGGTGTACCGCACCGACGATTTCTCGCAGGTGGCGACCATCCCGGTGGGCGACCTGCCGCACGGGCTCTGGCCCTCGGGTGACGGCACGCGCGTCTACGTGGGGCTGGAGAACGCCGCGAAGATGGCGGTGGTCGACACGGCCTCCAACACGGTGATCGGGGAGATCCCCATCGGCCAGGCGCCGCAGGCGGTGGCCTATGTGCCGAACGCGGTGCCCGAGGGCGCGGCCGGCACCGACAACCTGGTGCCGCTGGGCGCCTCGGGTGAGGTGGCGCATCTCGCGCTCGCCGCGCCGGGCGGCGACGCCTCCGCCCCGGCAACCACGGTGGCACTGTTCGACCAGGGGCTGACCCAGGTTCTGGAGGCCTCGGTGACCGGGCTGGAGCCGGGCAAGGCCTATGTGCTGGCGCTCTCCGCGAAGCCGGACGGCTCGGGCAAACTGCAGAAGCTGTCGGACTTCAAGGCCAACCCCGCCGGCGCCTCCATCGTGAATGCCGTCGGGCCCATCCGCCAGCTGGTGGACGGTGAGGACGACACGCCGAAACGCTACCTCGTCATCGCCCCCGTGGAGGGCGAGGGGACCGGTGCCCCGGTGCAGGTGCAGACCGCGAGCTGAAGCCCGAAGAGGAGGCCCCGGCAGCTCCGCCGGGGCCACCCTCCCCCCCCCGGGAAGGACCCAGATGACCGATGATCCGCTGATCCGCCGCGAGATGCAGGAGCTGCTGGAGCCGCAGATCCCCGCGCTGCGCCGCTATGCCCGCGCCCTGCTGCGCGACGCGACGGCGGCCGACGACCTGGTGCAGGACTGCCTGGAGCGCGCCGTGGGGCGCTGGCACCAGCGCCGGCCGGACGGCAGCCCCCGCGCCTGGGTATACGCCATCCTGCACAATCTCGCGATGAACCGGATGCGCCAGGCCGGGCGCCGGGGCCTGCATGTCGCGGTGGAGGACACCGACCACCCCGCACTGGCCCAGCGGGCCACGCAGGAGGACGGGCTGCGCCGCGACGACGTGCTGCGCGCGCTCGACGCCCTGCCGGAGGCGCAGCGCAGTGTCATCCTGCTCGTCTCCGTGGAGGGGATGCGCTATGCAGAGGTCGCGAAGGCGCTAGACCTGCCCCTGGGCACGGTGATGTCGCGGCTGGCGCGTGGGCGCGAACGGCTGCGCGAGCTGCTCGCGCAGCGCGAGGCGGAAGGGCGCCCGGTGCGGCGCGGCGAGTTGAGAAGCGTGAAATGACCCGACACCCCATCTGTGATGACGACCTGCACGGCTATGTCGACGGCGCCCTGACCCCCGAGCGCGCGGCAGAGGTGGAGGCCTGGCTCGCCGTCCATCCGCATGAGGCCGCGCGCGTCGCGGACTATGCGGACCAGGCCCGGGCCCTGCGCGCGGCGCTCGACCCCGTGGCCGAGCAGCCGGTGCCCGCGCAGCTCCACCTGGGGCGGCTGATCGAGGCGCGCGGCCGGCGCCGCGGGCAGTGGCGGCAGGCGGCGGCGGCGGTGCTGCTGCTGGGGCTGGGCGGCGCGGGCGGCTGGCTGAGCCACGCACAGATGCCGCAGGGCCCGCTCACCGGCATCGCGGCACTGGCTTCGGAGAGCGCGCAGAGCTACGGCGTCTATGCCACCGACGCCCTGCGCCCGGTGGAGCTGACGGCGGCGCAGGGCCCGGTGCTGGCGGACTGGGCGGAGCGCCGGCTGGGCCGGCCAATGCGCATCCCCGACCTCGCCGCCAGCGGCTGGCGCTTCATGGGCGGCCGCGTGGTGGCGACGGCCCACGGCCCGGCGATGATGCTGATGTATGACGACGACGCGGGCACGCGCCTGGTGATGCAGGTGCGCCGCATGGCCGGACAGCAGGACCCCCGCATGTCCGGCTTCGAGGATGCCGGGGTGAACGGCTACACCTGGTCGGCGCATGGCATGGGCTACGCGCTGGCCGGCGGCCTTCCGCCGCAGCGCCTGCACCCGCTGGCAGACGACATCCGCCGCCAGCTCGACACCGAGGCCTGAGGGCGGAGCGCCTGCGCCCGGGACTGATCCTCCGCCCCCGGGGCCAAGGCCGGGGCGTGAGCGGGGAGCCCGAGCTCCGACCCGAGCCCGAGGCTGAGCCCGAACCTTGGCCCGAGGCTGAGGCTGAGGCTGAGGCTGAGGCTGAGGCTGAGGCGAAACGCGGGAGAGGGCCCGGAGTCCAGACGCCCGTGCGTGGCTCCGAGGCCTGACGTCGGGGCCCGGCGCGACCGGGGTCCGGTCGCCGCCGGCGCGTCGCCGGCGGCGGGGCGGAGTGCGGGGGCCGCTGCCACGGCCTCCGCGCTTCCCCCATCCCCCGGGGCCCCATCCGGGGGGGGGGGTGGGGCCATGGAGTGGGATCAGCCGGCAAGATGGGATCCGGGGCGGCGAGACCCGCCGAAGCGGCGCCGCACGTCCGACAGGTCCCGCACGGTTCCGCGCAATGTCATCCCGCCTTTCCTGTCGGAAAGACACGCAGCCGCGGCTGCGGCCCAGGATAGTCCGCCGACGCGCGCCGGCCCTTCTGCCGGGAAGGGCCCGGGCCCGTTGCCGGGCCATGCCTCGCGGGCGCCCCCCTGCCCCGCAGGCCGGAGCACGACGGCGCCGCGCCATCCCGGTTTCCGCTCTCGGAACGGGCCGTGCCCGGACACGCGGCCCGGGCACGGCGGGGGACAGGCTGGCAGACACGCCCCCCTCCCGTCTCAGGGCTGCGCCGGGCTCAAGCCGGCCAGCTGCCTGTCGAAGTCCGCCGGGTCGAAGTAATCCCGCCAGACGGTGATGAGCCCGTTCTCTATCGTGAGCGTGCCCATCACGGGAAGGACGATGCGGCCGCCGTCGCAGTGGTGGAAATAGTCCACCCGCTCGTTCAGGACGACGTTGCCGGCCGCGGCGATATGGGTCACCTGCCAGTCCACCGTGAACACCCCGCCCAGCCCGAACTCCGTGTGGAACTTGCGCACGGCCTCGCGGCCGGTGATGTCGGGGAAGGGGACGTTGTCGTAGAGCACGTCCTCCGCCAGCATGGCGAAGGCCGCGTCGAGGCGGTTCGCGCTCCAGTGGCCGAAGAAGGTGGTGGCGATCCCGATGGGAGTCTGTGTCATCTCTGGGGTCCTGTGTGAAGTGGGGGCGGTGCCGCGACGGTGATCGGCCTGAGTGGCGGCGCCTGCGGGCGGCCGGCCCCGGCGGGCAGGTATCGGGTGGCCCGGAGCGCCCCGGACCAGCCCTGTTCAGGCACGCCGCCGCACACGCTGCCGGCGCCATTGCGCGAGGAACCGTCGGAGCGGGGGCGCCCGTCGCCCCGAAGGGGCGCTTGCGTATCTGTCGCCCGGAGGGGCGACATCGTGTCTGCCCCCCGCAGGCGGCAGTGTCTTGTCGATTGTTCCCGCGGGCGGTGCCGGGGCGCGGGCCGGGAGGGCTCAGTCGAACCGCACCAGGTTCAGCGCCGGCAGCGGGCCGCCGGGGAACTGCGCCAGCCGGCCGCCGCCGGTGAGCGTGCCGAGGTCGATCGGCGCAAAGCCCAGCCGCTCGATGAGCGCGGAGACCTCCGCCTTCGCCTCCGGCTGGTCGCCGGAGAGGAACAGCACCCGCCGGCCGCCCTCGGCCGCCGGGTCCGCCGCCAGCACATCGGGCCTGAGGTGGTTGAAGGCCTTCACCAGGCGGGCGCCGCGCGCCATGCCGGAGACCACCTCCGAGGAGGCCCGCCCGCCGAGGTCCGCCGGCCTGAACAGCGGCGCCTCGATGGCGTTGTTCGCGTCGATCACGATGCGACCGCCGAAGTCCGGCAGGCCGGCCAGCGCCCCGGGCAGTTTCGACCAGTTCACGGCCACGAAGACGATGTCGCTCGCCGCGGCGTCCTCACGGGTGCCGGCGGTGATGGCGGGGCCGAGCTCGGCCACGGTCGCGGCCAGGCTCTCCGGCCCGCGGCTGTTGGAGAGGGTCGCGGCGAGGCCCTTGCGCGCCAGGGTTGCGGCGATGGCACGGCCGATGTTGCCGGCGCCGATGATGCCTATGGACATGGTGGTTCTCCCGATTTGAAACGAAGGTCACACCGGCGCTCCGAGCAGGAGCGCCGCAGGGGGTCAGGCGGTCAGGCCGCCATCGGCGACGATGTCCGCTCCGGTGACGAAGGCCGCGTCGGGCCCGGCGAGGAAGGCGACGACGCTGGCGATCTCGCCCGGCTGGCCGTAGCGGCCGATCGCCATGCCGGGACCGACGATCGCGGCCACCGGGCCATCCGCCGGGTTCATGTCGGTATCGGTCGGGCCGGGATGGACGGTGTTCACGGTGATGCCACGGGGACCGAGATCGCGCACGAGGCTGCGATTGAAGCCGGTGACAGCGCCCTTGGTCAGCGTGTAGACCGAGGCGGTGGGGAAGGCCGCATAGCGCGTCATGGACGAGCCGATGTGGATGATGCGTCCGCCCGGCGTCATGTGCCGCACGGCTTCCTGCGTCGCGACGAAAACGCCGGTGACGTTGACCGCGAGCATGCGCTCATAGTCTTCGAACCGGAACGTCTCGATGGGCGCGTTCACCGCCACACCGGCATTGTTGACGAGGATGTCGATGCCGCCGAAGGTCGCGACTGTCCGGGCCACGGCGGCCCGCACTGCCTCCGGGTTCCCCGCGTCGGCTTCGATAGCGAGAGCCCTGCCGCCGGCCGTCTCGATCTCGGCGACGACCGCGGCCGCCCGGTCAGGCGAGGCGCTGTAGGTGAGGGCGACGGCGGCGCCGTCGGCGGCGAGCTTCCGCGCGATGGCGGCGCCGATCGAGCGCGAACCGCCGGTCACGAGGGCGGTCTTGCCGGCGAGGGGAAGGAAAGGGCTGCTCATCTGCGACGCTCCGTCATGTTTCGATACGCAGAAGATGGCCGATGAATTGCTTCGCGATTAGCCATGAATGGCTTGCTTTACCTTCAACACATGCTTGAAGATGCCGGGCATGGAAACGCTCGCGAACCTCGAATCCTTCGCCCGCAGCGCGGAGTGCGGCAGCTTCTCGGAGGCCGCCCGACGCCTGTCGCTCACCCCTGCCGCGGTGAGCCGCAACGTCGCCATGCTGGAGGGGAACCTGGGCGTCCGCCTGTTCCACCGCACCACCCGCAGGCTGACGCTCACCGAGGCGGGAGAGACCTTCCGCCTTGCCATCGCGGAGCATCTGGAGGGGCTGCAGGCCGCCATCGCCGGCATCTCCGTCGAGGGGGGCGCGCCCGCGGGCGTGCTGAAGGTCAGCCTGCCGCCCACGCTGGGGATGACGCATATCCTGCCGATGCTGCCCGCCTTCCGGGAGCGCTACCCGCGCATCCGCCCGGAGTGCCATTTCGAGACCCGGCAGGTGGACCTGGTGGCCGAGGGGTACGACGTGGCCATCGGCGGCGGGTTCGACCTGCCGCCGGGAATCATCGCCCGCCCCCTCGCGCCGGCGCATATCGTGGCCGTGGCCGCGCCGGGCTACATGGCCGGCCGGCCCCTGCCCATCGCCCCGGGCGATCTGCAGGCGCTCGACGGCATCGTGATGCGCGTGCCCAGCACCGGGCGCGTCCGGCACTGGACGATGCGCGACGTGGACGGCAACCAGGCCGCCGTCCCGATCACGCAGAGCGTGGTGGTCAACGACCCCGCGGCGATGTGCGAGGCCGCGCTGCTCGGGCTGGGCGTCGCCATGACCGCAACCTCGGATGTCCGGACGGCGCTGGACAGCGGCGCCCTGATGCGCCTCGTGCCGCGCTGGTATGCGGATGCGGGGGCGATCTCGATCTACTACGCCTCGCGCACGCTGCTGCCGGCCAAGACGCGGGTTTTCGTCGACTGGGTGATCGAGGCCTTCCGGACCCGGCGCCTTGCCGAGCGCCTCGCCGGCAGCCTGGGATAGCCCGGCCCGACCCGGGTGCGGCGCATCCGTTCACGCGCCCCGGCGCGCGACACTCCCCCGGAAGCGCCGCGCGCGCCGGGGCCGACAGGCCGGTCGCACCGCACCCGGCGCCCTCGGCCAAGGGTGAGCCGCATGGCGGGCGTCCCAAGGCAGCGCACCACGGCCGGCCACCCAGGGCAGCGCCCTGCCCTTCGGCCGACGCCCCAAGGCGGGCACCCTGACCTTCAGCTCACGGCGGGCGCCCGGCCCTTCGGCGGGTCACGGCGGAACGGGCCCCGAAGGCGCCGCGCGATGCCGCGCGACCGCGAGGGGAGAGGCCGATCACCCGCGGAGGGCCGCCCGGAGGATCATGTTCCTGTCACCTGTTGGCCGGGTCCTCGGCCAGCAGGTCCACCATCCGCACCAGATCGGGCACGGAGGCGGCTTCCATCTTGCGCATCGCCTGGCCGCGGTGAAGCTTCACCGTCGCCTCGCTCAGGCCCACGCTCGCCGCGATCTGCTTGTTCAGCAGCCCGGCGGCGACAAGCGCCATCACCTGCCGCTCGCGCTCCGTCAGCGTCTCGTAGCGCGCGCGCAGGGCGGCGCTGCGCTCCGCCTCCGCCCGGCGCAGGATGTCCTGGGCGAGGGCGCGGTTCACCGCCTCCAGCAGGTCCTGCTCGCGCACCGGCTTGGTGAGCACGTCGATCGCCCCCGCCTTCATCGCGCGCACGGCCATCTGCACGTCGACATGGGCGCTGATCAGCACCACGGATTGCGCGCCGCCGCCGCGCGCCAGGGTTTCCAGGAACTCCAGGCCGCTGGCGCCGGGCAGGCGGATGTCCAGCACGATGCAGCTCGCCTGGGCCGGCGGGGCGGCGTCGAGCCAGGCCTGCACCGAGCCATAGCCCTGCGACACCAGCCCCACCGAGCGGAACAGCCGGCACAGCGCATCGCGCACGCCCTGGTCATCGTCGATCACCACGACCGTCGCCGCGCAGTCCTCAGCGGGCCGGGGCATCGGCGCAGCCTCCCTCGAGCGGCGCCAGGGTGAAGCTGAACACGCTTCCCCGCGGCGGCGTGTTGCGCGCCCAGATGCGCCCGCCATGCGCCTCCACGATCGACCGGCAGATCGACAGACCCATCCCGATGCCCTCCGGCTTGGTGGTGAAGAAGGCCTCGAACAGCCGGTCGGGGCTGTCGGGCCCGAGGCCGGTGCCGCTGTCGGCCACGCTGACCAGCGCGCAGCCCTGTGTCATGCCGGTGCGGATGGTCAGGTGCCGCAGCGCCTTGTCCACGTCCGCCATTGCCTCCACGCCGTTCATGATGAGGTTGAGGATCACCTGCTGAAGCTGGGTGCCGTCGCCGCGCACCGCCCGCATGTCCGGGGAGAATTCGGTCTTCCAGCTCACCCCGCGCCGGGTCAGCTCGCCGCGCAGGATGTCGAGCACGCCCAGGATCACCTCCTGCAGGTCCACCGGGTCCATCCGCGGCGCGGACTTGCGCGCCATCGCGCGGATGCTGGAGACGAACGCTCCCGCCCGGTGCCCGTCCTCCACGATGCGCGCGACCGCGTCGCGCGCCAGGGCGAGGTCCAGCCGGTCGTCGCTGAGCCAGCGCAGGCAGGCGCTCGCGTTGGTCACGATCGCCATCAGCGGCTGGTTCACCTCATGCGCGATCGATACCGCCAGCTCGCCCATGGTCATCATCCGCGTCACATGCGCCAGCTCGGCGCGGCTGCGTTGCAGGTCCTCCTCCGTCCGCTTGCGGTTCTCGATGTCGATGTTGACCCCGAACCACTGGGTGAGGTTGCCGGCGCCGTCGAAGAAGGGGCTGGCGCGGATCAGGAACCAGCGGTACTGCCCGTCCGCCCGCCGCAGCCGGCCCTCGGCCTCCCCCGGCGCGCCGGTCTTCAGCGCATTGGCCCAGACATCCAACAGGTGCTCGCGGTCCTCCGGGTGGATGTGGTCGAGAAAGCCCCAGCCCAGCACCTCCTCGCTGGTGAGCCCGGTGTAGTCGAGGTACTGCCGGCTCCAGAACGTCGTGGCGCCGCTGCGGTCCGAGGACCAGGCCAGCCCGGGGATGGAGGAGACGATCTGCTGCAGCCGACGCTCGCTCTCGCGCAACGCCGTCTCGCCGGCCTTCAGCGCGTCCTCGGCGCGCCGCAGGTCCTCGATGTCGATGTTCGCCCCGAACCAGCGCGTCACGCCATGCGCATCGGTGAGTTTGCGGCCCCTGAAGTAGAACCAGCGGTACTGCCCGTCCGCGCCGAGAATCCGGCCGGTGTTGTGGTGCTCCTGCGCATGTGCGAGGTCATGCTGCCAGACCTTCATCATGCGCGGCACGTCGTCGGGGTGATAGATCTTCAGGAAATCCCACTCCAGGATCCGGTCCGGGGGCAGCCCGGCATAGTCGAGCCAGCGCTGGTTCACGTAATCGGCGCTGCCGTCCGGGCGCGCCGACCAGACGAGGACGGGCAGCGAGTTGATCAGCAGCTCCAGGTTCGCCTCGCTGGCCACCAGCGCGCGCTTGGCCTCCAGCAGGGCGTCCTCCGCGCGCTTGCGGTCATCGATGTTGATGAAGGCGCCGTACCATTTCACCACGTTGCCCTGCGCGTCCAGCAGCGGCTTCTGGCGCAGGGCGAACCACTCGTACACGCCGTCATGGCGGCGGATCCGGCCCTCCACCTCACGGCCGCGCCGCTGGCTCATGATGTCCTGCCAGGCGTCCAGCAGAACCGGCAGGTCGTCCGGGTGGTAGATCTGGCAATAGCCCAGCCCCCGGATGTCCTCGAAGGTGAGGCCCACGAAATCCAGCAGGTGCTGGTTGGAGAAATCCAGCATCCCGTCCGGCGTGGTGGACCACACCAGGGCGGGAATCGAGTTGATCGCCAAGTTCAGCTGCCATTCGCTCTGCGCCAGCGCCTCGCCGGACGGTCGGGGGGCGCGCGGGTCCTCCGGTGTCGGGCGGCTGGCGAGGTCGCGCAGCTCGCGGCAGGCAAGGCTGGCATGGGCGGCGGCGAGCGTGAGCGTCATCCGCTCCGTGCGCCCGGGAAAATCCGCGCGCAGCGCGCCGGCCAGCAGCAGCCCCATGCTGGCGATCTCGCCGAGCTCCAGCGCCACGAGCGACAGCGCCCGCTCCCCCACCCGGATCTGCTCCGGCCGGTCCCGGGGCGCGCGCGCCAGCCAGTCCTGCACCGCCTCCATCAGCTCCCCCCGCGCCGCCGCCGTGTGGAAGGCGCCGCCGATGCGGGTGAAGACATGCGGTGTCTGCGCGAAGCGCAGCCCGACGAAATCCAGCTCCAGCATGTCCAGCAGCGTGTCCAGCACGCTCTGCGCGATCGAGGTGGCATCCATGTCGCGCCAGATGTGGGAGAGGCGGGTGAGCTGCTCGACATCCTCGAGGAACCCGCGCAGATGCGCGGCCTCCGCCCCGGGAGGCGGGGCGCTGGTGTCGGGGGCGGCTTCGGGCAACGGGTCTGGGTTCACGGGGGATCTCTGGAGTAGGCGGCCGACTTGCGCCCGGGCGTGACAAGGTAAACTGCGCCCGGCGGCGCGAGACGGAGTGCGCCCGCGGCGCCGGGTGACCTGCGCCTGCGGCGCGGGGTAAGCTGCGCCTCGGGCGCGGGACAGGATGCGCCTTCGGCGCGGGAAGGGCGGAGACACGTAACGGACCCGATCTTGTTCGACCCCGCCCCCGTTGTCACTGCCTTCGCCGCGCACGCCCGCGCCGGGAGCCCATTCTAGCGTCCGCCCCGCCGGACGCCTATCCCGACGAAGGGCGATTGCGGCAAGACCATCAGCCGGAAAACACAGACAAAAGGCAGGCCGCGCGCCCTGCCCCCGCAGCCAGCCCGTCCGCACCTCGCGGCACCGGCCCCACTCATCCGCCCCGTGAGCGACGAGCGTCCCCACCGGACCGACATCGCCTCCCCGGTGCCGCGATGCCGGTCCCGCCCCGCCTAAAGGCCGAGGGCGCTGAGGCCGGGGTGGTCGTCGGGGCGCCGGCCGAGGGGCCAGCGGAAGCGGCGGTCGGCTTCGGCGATGGGCGCGTCGTTGATGCAGGCGAAGCGGCTGTGCATCAGGCCGGCCGCGTCGAACTCCCAGTTCTCGTTGCCGTAGGAGCGGAACCAGGTGCCGCTGTCGTCATGCCATTCATAGGCGAAGCGCACGGCGATGCGGGTGTCCGTGACGGCCCAGAGCTCCTTGATCAGCCGGTAATCCAGCTCGCGCTGCCATTTCCGGGTGAGAAAGGCGATGATGGCATCGCGGCCGGTCACGAACTCGGCGCGGTTCCGCCAGCGGCTGTCGGGGGTGTAGGCCAGCGCCACCCGGGCGGGGTCGCGGCTGTTCCAGCCATCCTCCGCGAGGCGCACCTTCGCGGCGGCGGTCTCCGGGGTGAACGGCGGCAGGGGCGGGCGGGGCGTGTCCATCATGTGTCCTTCATGCGTCGTCGGGCCGGGCGCGCAGTGCCGCCAGTTCGGCCTCCAGCGCGGCGATGCGCTCATGCAGGGGGCGGACGGCCCGGGCCACCTCCTGCTCGGTGAAGCGCGGGGTGATGTGCTGCGGGCAGTTCCAGTCGAAGGCCGCGAGGCGCAGCCGGAACAGCCGCTCGGTCTTCGCCCCGTAGGCGGCATCCGCCAGGCGCGCGGCGAACTCCGGCTCCGCCCCGGGGGCCAGCACCTCGACATGGGCGTAGATCTTGAGCCGGGCACGCCGTGGATAGTCCACCAGGATCAGGCAGGCCCGGGAGTTCGCGGTGACATTTCCCGTGCTGATGTACTGGCGGTTGCCGCGGTAGTCGGCGAAGCCCAGCGTCCGGTCGTCGACCAGCTTCAGGAAGCCCGCCGGCCCGCCGCGGTGCTGCACGTAGGGCCAGCCGGTCTCCGACACGGAGCCGATGTAGAAACTGTCGCGCTGCGCGATGAACGCCTCCTCGGCGGCGGTGAAGCGGTCCGAGGCCCGGTCCTTTCCGGCCGTCTCCCACTGCCGGGCCACGCCCATCTCGGCCTGCACGGCGCGCACGGCGGGCGTGGCCGCGATATCGAGAAATCCGTAGGGCATTGCTGCGTCTCCCCTCTCACTGTCCCTGCGCCTCCGCGGAGGCCTTGCTGGCAGCCTCGAAGCTCTCGGCTACCGCCGCGTAATTCGGCGCGACGAGGCCGTAGAGCCGGGCCAGTCCGGCCGCTTCCGGCCGCGCCCAGGTGCGGTGGAGTTCCGACAGGAGCGCGTTGGTCGAGGTCGGTTTCACGCCGCCCTGCACGAAGCGCGCGAGCGAGGTGCGCGAGGCCAGCTCGCTCGGATCGCCCGACGCATCGATGACGGCATAGACATCATAGCCCGCGATCCGCGCGTCGAGCGCGGGAAACATCACGCAGACACTGGTCCAGACGCCGGCCATCACCAGCGTCCTGCGCCCGGTGGAGGCGACCTGCGCCACGAAGTCGGCGTTGTCCCAGGCGTTCACCTCGCCCTTGCGCGGCACGTAGACGGCATGCGGCGCGTAGCGGTGGATCTCGGGCATCAGCGGCCCGTTGCTGCCCCGGGGCTCGGAGGCGGTGGTGATCACCGGGATGCCCAGCAGCGTGCACAGCCGGGCGATCATCTCCACGTTGCGCCGCAGGTCGGCGACCGGGATGTCCTTCACCGTCTGGAACAGGCCGGACTGGTGGTCGAGCAGCAGCACCAGCGTGTCGGCCGGGTTCATCAGCCCGGCGCCGCCGCCGGTGGGCAGCACGCTGGATTTCGCGGTGGGGGTCGGGGTCATCGTCGGTCTCCGTCCGTCAGGGGGCTCAGTCGCACAGCTGCCGGTCCAGGAAATCCCGGATCAGCGGGGCCATTTCGGCCAGCCTGTCCTCCAGCGCGAAATGTCCGCTGTCGATCAGGTGCAGCTCGGCCTTCGGCAGGTCGCGCAGGTAGGGGTGGGCGCCGGGCTCGGGGAAGATGAAATCGTTCTTGCCCCAGACGATCAGCGTGGGCGGCTGGCGCTCGCGGAAGAAGGCCTGGAAGTCCGGGTAGAGCGGCAGGTTGGTGCGGTAGTCGTACAGAAGGTCGAGCTGGATGTCGCGGTTGCCCGGCCGGTCGAGCAGCGCCTGGTCCACGGTCCAGTTGTCCGGGCTGATGCGGGCGACGTCGCCCATGCCGTCGGTGTACTGGAACACCGTCGTCTCCGCGCTCACCAGCCCGTTGAGCGCGTCGCGCCGGGCCTGCGTGCCCTCGGTCCAGTAGGCCCGGATCGGGTCCCAGAACGTCTCCAGCCCCTCCAGGTAGGCGTTGCCGTTCTGCACGATCAGCGTCTCCACCCGCTCCGGGTGCCTGAGTGCCAGCCGGTAGCCGACGGGGGCGCCGTAATCCATCACGTACATGCTGTAGCGCGTGGCGCCGAGCGTGGTCACCAGCGCGTCCACGATGTCGGTGAGATGGGTGAAGGTATAGTCGAAGCTGGCCCGGTCGGGCGCATCGCTCTGGCCGTAACCGGGGTAATCCGGAGCGATCACGTGGTAGCGGTCCGCCAGCAGCGGGATCAGGTTGCGGTACATGTGCGAGGAGGTGGGAAAGCCGTGCAGCAACAGCAGCACCGGGGCGTCCGCCGGCCCGGCCTCGCGGTAGAACACCTTGATGCCCTCGATCTGCGCGCTGCGGTAGTGGACCACCGGCACGGAATAGGCGGCCGGGCCCGTCGATGCCGGTCCGCAGGTCGTCTCGGCGAAACCGGGACCAGCCAGCAGGGACCCGGCCAGTGCGGCCATGAGTATTCTGTTCATGTCTTCCTCCGTTTGAACCAATTCGGCCGATCCCGGCCACGTTTCTCAAATTCACGTCGTCATGAAATCAATACTCCGCGCCCTGCTTCTGCATCAATTCTCGGCATGTCTACCGAATGTACATCCATGTCTCGCCGCGCTATCCGGATGGTCAGCCGGGGGCTTCCGAAATCCGCAAGGCCGGCTCCGCCGCACCGGAAGGCGAGCAAGGACTGGCACCAGGGATAGCGGAGATGACCAAAGGTCGGGCTCATGCGCCAAAGGTCCGGGCGACCGGGGCGCCGCGCCCCGCGCCACACGGGCATCCCTGCGGCAGCCACGAGAGACGGTACGGCCCCCCTCACCCCGGGGCGGCCACCACCGGCACGGTGCCCGGCCATGCCAGAGGGGCCGGCGCGTTGACCAGCGGCCCGGCCCTGACGTGACCCGGCACGGCGCCTGCGAATTGCTCGACAGTCTCAACGAGAGGGACCATGCCGCGCGGAAGCGACGATCGCGACCGATGGGCCGCTGCCGCACGGGAACCGCAGCCGGGGCTGCGCCCGCAGGCTTCGAGACATTCCGCACCCTTCGAAAGGGCCGGTCCGAAAATTGCGGGGTCGGAGCCATCCCCGAGATCAACCTCGTCGACAGACGGTTCCGGCAAGCGGCATCAACGGAGCGCACCCCCTCCACCACCGCACCGCCGCTTGCGTCGATGCAGCGGTCTGGCCGACTTCGGTTCGTGCGGAGCGATTTTACGACAGGTTTCTTGAACTGGGCTCCAAGAAGGCCGCCATATTGAGTCATAGGGGCTTTTGCATTGACGCAAGCAATGCGTGCGTTCATGCGGCGGGACCGCCCAGGCGGGGATGTGGGTATCTTGGATCGGGTCCGGCGCCTCCGCCCCCCGCGGAACGCGGCGCGCCCCGGTGCCCGGGAAGGAACGCTTGCGACCGACGAACGGCCGCAACCCCCGGACGCGGCTGCGGATCGATCCGCACCATGACCGCCTTGCCGCGCGTCGCCCTGTGCCGGGCGATACGGCCCCGTGGCAGCGGGCCTCAATTTGAATCAAATACTCAGAAAATTTTCTGAAACTTTGAACTAAATGCGAAAGACAACCGGACCGGGCCAGAAATCACGCAGGACCGGGGGCCTCAGCGGGGCTCAGGTGAAGAACGCCCCGTTCTCGCGCACGATTTCGGGCAGGCGCTCGATGGTGCCGGAAAGATGCAGGCGCATGGCCCCCGAGGCCGCGGCCGCGTCTCCCGCCGCGATGGCCTCGACCACGGCGCGGTGGCCGTCGAGCACCGCGCGCATCTTGCCCTTGCGCGGCAGATCGAGCGAGCGCACCCGCGCCAGATGCCCGCAGCGCGCGGTGACATGCCGGTGCAGGTTCAGCTGGTTCACCCCGGCGAACAGCGCCTCGTGGAAAGCCTCGTCAAGCTGCTTGAACAGGTCGATCTGCTCCACCTCGCCGGCCAGCGCCTCCTGCATCTTCAGCATGCCGCGCAGCTTCACCGCTGTGCCCGGGTCGCTCTGCAGCGCCAGGGCGCGCGCCACGTCGGCCTCCACCGCCGTGCGCAGGAAGTGCTCCTCGCGCAGCCTGTCCCGGTCGATCCGCGTCACCAGGGTGCGCGACTGCGGGTAGGACAGCACCAGCCCGTCCTGCTCCAGCCGCAGGATCGCCTCGCGCACCGGGCTCTGGCTCACGTTGAAGCTCTGCGCGATCTCCGCCCGCCCCAGCGCCGAACCCGGCGGCAGTTCCAGCGCCACGATACGCCCGCGCAGCGCCTCGTAGACCCGGGCCGAGGCGGGAACATGCGCGCTCGCCGGCCCCGGGCCTTCCGTCTGGCCCGTGGAAAACGGGTTTCTGCTCATCACGTTGCGCCTCCCGGCCACAGGGTCGTCAGGGTGCCGAAGCTGTGGGGCTTACATCAGCGTATCGGGCAAGAAAAGCGACAAGCCGGGCACCGCGATCAGCAGCGCGAAGAAGATCAGCATCGCCGCGAAGAAGATCAGCGACGCGCGGGTGAAGGCCCCCATCTTCACGTCCAGCACCCCGCAGACGGTGAACATGATCACCCCCACCGGCGGCGTGAGCCCGCCGAAGTTGATCAGCGTGACGATGAGGATGCCCATGTGCACCGGGTCGTAGCCCGCCTGCACCAGCGCCGGCATCACGATGGGAGTGACCAGCAGGATGTTGGCCGCCCCTTCCAGGAACATGCCGCTCACCACCAGCAGCACCACGATCAGCAGCAGCACCGACAGGGGGTCGGAGGTGAGCGAGGTGACGAATTCGGTGATCTGCTGCGGCCCGCGCTCGATGGTCACCGCGTAGCCCAGCACCCCGGCCATCATGATCAGCAGCATCACCATGCCGAGGTCGGACACCGAGCTGCGCAGCGCGTCCACGAAGCGCGCCCAGGTGAGTTCGCGGTACACGAACACCCCCACCAGCAGCGCGTAGGCCACCAGGAAGGCGCCGGCCTCGGTGGCGGTGAAGAAGCCGAAGCGGAAGCCCACGATCAGGATCACCGGGAAGGCCAGCGCCCAGATCGCCTCCAGGAAGGCCGCGCCCAGTTCGCGCGCCGAGGGCAGGGTCGCGGCATCGGCCATGTAGCCGTTGCGCCGGGCCACCACCCAGGTGGTGAGCATGAGGATGAGGGTGAGGGCGATGCCCGGCAGCACCCCGGCCAGGAACAGCCGGCCGATCGAGACCTCGTTGATGAAGCCGAACAGGATCAGCCCGATCGAGGGCGGGATGGTGGCGGTGATGATGGAGCCGAAGGCGATGATCGCGGCCGTCATCGCCTTCGAATAGCCCTGCGCGATCATCGAGGGCCCGAGCAGGCGCGATTCCATCGAGGCATCCGCCACGGCGGAGCCGGAGATACCGCCCATCATGAAGCTCAGGATGATGGAGACCTGCGCCAGCCCCCCCGCCATCCAGCCGGTGAGCAGCCGCGCGAAGCGCACCAGCCGCTCGGTGATGCCGGTGGCGTTCATCAGGTTGCCGGCCAGGATGAAGAAGGGCACCGCCAGCAGGGGGAAGCTCTGCGTCGCCGTCACCATCTTCTGGATGGCGATGGTCGGCGGCATGGTGCCGGTGAGCACGAACACCGGGATGGCCGAGAGCGCCAGCGCGAAGGCCACCGGCATGCCCAGCAGCAGGAACAGCACGAAAAGGGCGAGGATGAGCAGCAGCATCAGCGGGTGTCCTTCGCGCGCAGGCCGGAGAGGATCTGCGCCAGCATCGTGCGCAGCATGAGGGCGAGCCCCAGCACCATGGAGCCGTGGATGAGCGAGCCGTGCATCTGCGTGGCCCCCACCAGCCGCGGGTGCATCAGCACCATGTTGCGCCAGGCATAGACCAGCAGGAAGCCCAGCAACCCGGCGATCACCACGCCGTTGAGCGCCAGCAGCCAGCGGCGCGCGGCCGGCGGCAGCAGGTCGGGCAGCAGCGCGAGGCCGAAGTGCCGCCCGTCCTGCAGCGCGAGGTCGGCGGCCAGCATCGCCAGCCAGGCGAAGAGAAGCTGCGCCACCTCCACCGACCAGATGATCGGCGTGCCGCGCACCCGCGCCACCGAGGCCGCCCCGATCAGCACCACCACCGCGACCAGCAAGGCCGCGGCGACGGCGTATTCCATGCGTCGGAACATCGTGCCCCCTCCCCCGCGTCCGCTCAGCGGCCCAGAACCTTGTCGACCTCGGCGGCTTCCTTCTCCAGGTCGAGCGTCGCATAGACCGATTTCACCGCGGCGCGGAACGGCGCCGGGTCCACCTCGCGCACGGTCACGCCCGCGGCGGCGATCTTCTCCAGCGCCTCCTTGCTCTGCGCGATGGTCAGGCCAGAGGCGTAGCGGCCGTCCTCCACCGCCAGCTCACGCACGATCTTCTGGTTTTCCGGCGAGATCTCGTCCCAGGCGTCCGCCCCCACCACCAGCGCGGTGACGAGCTGGATGTGGTTGGTGAGGTTCACGTCCTTGATCACCTCGTAGAGCTTGGCGCCCCAGATGGCGGTGGGCTGGGCCTCGGCCGCGTCGATGGTGCCGAGCTGCAGCGCCGAATACACCTCGCCCCAGGCGATGGGCGTCGGCTCCGCCCCCATGGCGCGGATGGTCTCGATCCACACCGGCGCGCCGATGGTGCGCATGCGCACGCCGGCAAGGTCGGCGGGCGTGTCCACCGGCTTCTGGGTCAGCGCCTGGCGCGCGCCCTGGTACCAGTTGGAGGCCAGCATCACGAGACCGGCCTTCTCCTTCAGCTCCGCGCCCCAGCTCAGGTAGACCTCCGAGCCCGCGAACGTGTCCGCCTGTTCATAGGTGTCGAACAGGAAGGGAGCCGACATGATCGCGAGCGAGGGCACGAAGCTCGACAGCCGCGCCACATCCGTCACCGTGCCCACGTTTGCCCCGGCACGGGCCTGGTCCAGCATTTCCGTCGTGTCGCCCAGCTGGGAGTTGTGGAACACGTCCACCTCCACCGCGCCGTTCGTGGCGGCCTTCACGTCAGCGGCGAATTTCTCCAGCCCCTGGCCCATCGGGTCGCTCGGGGCCAGCACCGTGCCGATGCGCAGCGTGGTCTGGGCCGATGCCGGCGCCACGAAGGCGGCCAGCGCGGCCGTCAGGGCGGTTGCGGTGCAAAGCCCGGTGATGATGCGTGTCATGTGGTCCTCCCGGTTTCGATTATGATTTTTGTGCAACTGATATTTTTGTTGCGTTGGGATACTGAGTTTGCGATGCCTGTCCTGTCAACAGAATTCTGGGGCCCGGGCAGCACCGGGGCCGGTCAGGCGAAACGGGCGGGGGGAGAGCGCGGTGGCACAGGACGCGGCGGAGCAGCAGCAGGGCCCGGCCTTCGCCGCCCTCACCGATACGCGGGCCGACCTGGGCGAGAGCCCGGTCTGGTGCCCGGAGCAGGATGTCATCTGGTGGGTGGACATTGCCGGGCGCCGCCTGCTGTGCACCCCGCGCGCCGGCGGCGCCACGCGTGCCTGGCCCACGCCGGAGGAACCGGGCTTCGTGGTGCTCACCGGCCCGGGCGCGCCGGCGGTGGGCATGGAGAGCGGCGTCTTCGCCTTCGCCCCGGCCAGCGGCGCCTTCACCCGCATCGTGGCGCTGGACGCGCCGGGCACCCGGTTCAACGACGCCACGGTCGACGCCATGGGCCGGCTCTGGGCCGCGAGCATGGACATCACCCTGCGCCAGCCGCTGGGCGCGCTCTACCGGGTGCGCGGCGCGGGGGCGGAGCGGCTGTTCGGCGGGCTTTCCACCGCCAACGGCCTGGCGGCGGACCTGGGCCGCGGCCGGCTCTACCTGTCGGATTCCCACCCCACCGTGCGCCGGGTCTGGACCCTGCCGCTCACCGGCGCCACGCCTGGCCCCCGGCAGGACTTCGCGCGTTTCGAGGGCACGGACGGCCGCCCGGACGGCGCCGCGCTGGACGCCGCGGGGAACTACTGGATCGCCGGGGTGGACGGCGGCGCGCTGCACGTGTTCGCCCCCGACGGCGGGCGCATCGCGCGCCATGCCACCCCCTCCGCCACGCCCACCAAACCGGCCTTCTGCGGCCCGCGCGGCACCACGCTCTGCCTCACCTCGAAGGGCGGTCCGCTCTGCGCCGCGCAGGCGCCTGCCCCCGCCGTGCCGCAGCCCTACTGGAATCCGCTGGCCTGACGCCGGGGCGCGCGCGGGGCCCGCCCCGCGCGGCGCGCCGCTTCCCCGCGCGGGCCCGGTTCCCCGCGCGGGCCCGGGCACCGCGCGCGCACCACGGCTCCGCCGCGCGCCGGTGACCCGATCTCCGTGCACAGCGCCGCCGCCCGGGCAGACCGCAAAGGACCCCTGCCGCGCGGCGGCGTCATCCGTCTGCGCCCGGGCCCGGCACGGCGCCGCCCGACACGGCACAACACGACACGGCCTGGCCTGGCCTGGAACAGCGCGGCGCAGCGCGGGAAGTGGAAGCGGGATCAGTGCCGCCGGGCAAGGGTTGCAGAACGGCTCCCGTCCCGCGTCGGCCCGCGGCCCGGGCCCCTGCCTCGCGCTGCCCGGCCAGGGGCCGGACGGGCGATAGTCCGCTTCAGCCGGCGCGGTGCCGGAGCCGCGCAGCGGAGATCAGATTGGACGACACCCGGAAAAACTCTTGATCATCATGCGCTCCTCCGTGCATCTGTCCGAAAAGCCTGCAAGTATCCGTCAGGCTGAACGAATCGGGGATCAATAGTATGCGCCACACTTCCGCCATATTTGGCCTTGTTCTTTCCGCCTCTTCGCTCTCTCTCCTTGCCGATACATCGCAAGCCCAGGCGCCGGCCGCCGCCCCGGCGGTTTCAGTGACAGTGGTGGCGGCGGAAAGACAGGACGTGTCACGCTCGCTGGACGTGGTGGGCCGGATCGAGGCGCAGGAGCGCGTGGAACTGCGTGCCCGGGTGACCGGCTTTCTCGAGGCGGTGCTGTTCGAGGACGGCGCCACGGTGAAGGCCGGAGACGTGCTCTACCACATCGAGAAGGACGAGTTCGCCGCCGCGGTCACCCAGGCCGAGGGCACGCTGCAGCAGGACCAGGCGGCGCTGAAGCTCGCGCAGGTTCAGCTCGACCGCGCCACCGCCCTGGCCGACCGCGACACCGGCACCATCGCCCGGCGCGACGAGGCCCAGGCCGCCGCCGACGAGGCCGCCGGCCGCATCACCTCCGACCAGGCCGCCCTGGCCCGGGCCCGGATCAACCTCGGCTACACCGACATCACCGCCCCGATCTCCGGCCGCATCGGCCGCACCGCGGTGACGCAGGGCAACGTGGTGGGCCCGGACAGCGGCGTGCTCACCACCATCGTCACGCAGGACCCGATCTACGTCACCTTCCCGATCAGCCAGCGCGTGCTGCGCGCCTATCAGGTGGCCGGCGGCGATGCCTCCGCCGCCGCCAGCGCGGCCATAGACGTGAAGATCGCCTTCTCCGACGGCACCACCTATGACCAGAGCGGCACGCTGGACTTCATCGACGTCTCCGTCTCCCGCTCCACCGACACCGTGATCGCCCGGGCGGTGATGCCGAACCCCGATCTCGTGCTGCGCGACGGCGAGCTGATCACCGTCACCCTCTCGGAGAAGACCCCGGAGGAGAAGATCGTGATCCCGCAGGCGGCCCTGCTCTCGGACAGGGACGGGCTCTACGTCTTCACCGTCACCGACGGAAAGGCGGACCGCGCCCGGGTGAAGACCGGCCCCCAGCACGGCACCGGCGTCGTCATCGAGGACGGGCTCGCGGAGGGCGACCAGGTGGTGATCGACGGCATCGAGAAGCTGCAACCCGGCGTCGCCGTGGTCGCCGCCCCGGCCGGAAAGTCCTGACCGATGCTCTCCTCCATCTTCGTCGATCGCCCGCGCTTTGCCATCGTCATCGCGATCGTCACCACCATCGCCGGGCTGCTCTCGCTGCTGTCGATCCCGGTGGCGCAGTACCCCGACATCGTGCCGCCGCAGGTGCAGGTGACGGCCTTCTACCCCGGCGCCTCGTCGCAGGTGGTCGAGGAGACCGTGGCCCAGCCGGTGGAGGCGCAGGTCGTCGGCGTGTCCGACGCGATCTACATGAAGAGCGTCAGCGGCGACGACGGCACCTACACGCTCACCGTGTCCTTCGAACTGGGCACGGACCCGGACATCAACACGGTGAACGTGAACAACCGCGTGCAGGTGGCGCTCTCCAAGCTGCCCAGCGAGGTGCAGCGCAGCGGCGTCACGGTGAAGAAGAAATCCTCCGCCCTGCTGGGCGTGGTGTCCTTCTCCTCGCCCCGGGGCACGCATGACCCCCTGTTCCTGTCCAACTACGTTACCATCAACCTGCTCGACAGGATCCGCTCCACCCCCGGCGTGGGCGACGCGATGCTCTGGGGCCCGCAGGATTACGCGATGCGGGTCTGGACCGATACGGACCGGCTGACCGGGCTCGGCCTCACCAATTCCGACATCGCCGCAGCCATCCAGTCACAGAACGTGCAGGCCGCGGTGGGCCGCATCGGCGCCCGCCCGATCTCCGATGACCAGGCGCTGCAGTTCAACGTGCGCACCAAGGGCCGGCTGGCCACGGTGGCGGAGTTCGAGGCCATCGTGCTGCGCACCAATGCCGACGGCTCGGTGCTGCGGCTGGGCGACGTGGCGCGGGTGGAGCTGGGCGCGGCCAACCTCGACCGTGCCACCACCTTCAACGGCGGCTCCGCCGCGGTGGTCGCCATCTACCAGGCCCCGGGCGCGAATGCGCTCGACGCGCTCGGCTCCGTGCGCGCGCAGGTGGGCGCCCTGGCCGCGGATTTCCCCGAGGACATGGACTGGAAGGTCACCTACGACCCCACCTATTTCGTCACCGCCACCATCGAGGAAGTGCAGAAGACCCTCATCGAGGCCTTCGTCCTCGTGGTGCTGGTGGTGTTCGTGTTCCTGGGCAGCTGGCGGGCGACCATCGTGCCCACGGTGGCGGTTCCGGTGAGCCTGGTGGGTGCGTTCATCGCGCTCAACGCGCTGGGATATTCGGCGAACTCGGTGTCGCTGCTCGCGCTGGTGCTCGCCATCGGCATCGTGGTCGACGATGCCATCGTGGTGGTGGAGAACGTCGAGCGCGTGATGGAGGAGAACCCCGGCCTCTCCCCCGGCGCGGCCACCAAGCAGGCGATGCGCGAGATCACCGCGCCGATCATCGCCATCACGCTGGTGCTGCTGTCGGTCTTCGTGCCGATCGGGTTCATCCCGGGCATTTCCGGTGAGCTGTTCCGCCAGTTCGCCGTCACCGTCTCCGTGTCCATGGTGCTCTCGGCCATCAACGCGCTCACCCTGTCGCCGGCGCTCTGCGCCGTGCTGCTGAAGCCCTCGCACGGGCCAAAGCGCGGCATCATGGGCCGGGTGATGCGCGGCATCGACGGGCTGCGCGACGGCTATGGCGCCATCGTGGTGCGGCTGGTGCGGGTCTCGGTGGTGGGGCTGCTGATGGCCGCGGTGGCCGGCGGCGCGATCTGGGGGCTGGTGCGTGCCACGCCCACCGGCTTCCTGCCCTCCGATGACCAGGGCGGGTTCTTCGTGGTCTACCGCCTGCCCGACGGCGCCTCGATCTCGCGCACCGCCGCGGTGATCCGGGAGGCCGAGGCGATCATGGCGCAGGAAGACGCCATCGAGGACGTGACCTCCGTCTCCGGCCTGAACTTCCTCGACGGATACTCGCAGGCCAGCTCCGGCTTCTCGGTGATCACGCTGAAATCCTTCGAGGAGCGCACGGGCGCGCAAAGCAGCGCGACCGCGATCATCGCCCGGCTGGCGAAGCAGTTCGCCGGCATCCGCGGCGGATCGGTCACCCCGCTGGCCCCGCCGCCCATCGTCGGGCTCGGCACCGGCGGCGGCTTCACCTACATGATGAAGGACCAGGGCGGCGGCTCGCCCGATGAACTGGCCCAGGCGCTGCGCGGCCTCGTGGTGGCGGCGAACCAGAACCCGGACCTCTCCCGGGTGTTCTCCACCTACTCGGCCACCACGCCCTCGGTCTATCTCGACATCGACCGCGACAAGGCCCGCATCCTGGGCGTGGCGATCTCCGACATCTTCGGCCAGCTGCAGGCCGCGCTCGGCGGGCTCTACGTGAATGACATGAACCTCTATGGGCGGACCTGGCAGGTGCAGGTGCAGGCCGAGGCCATGGACCGCGATTCCATCGACGACATCTACCGCATCAACGTGCGCTCTCAGACCGGCGAGATGGTGCCGCTGCGCAGCCTCGTGGAGGTGCGCCTCGTGGTCGGGCCGCCGGCGCTCATCCGCTACAACAACGCCCGCGCCGTCACGGTGATGGGCGGGCCGGCACCCGGAATCTCCTCCGGCGAGGCGCTCGCGGCCATGGAGCAGACCGCCGCCGCCACCCTGCCCGCCGGCTATTCCGGGGAATGGACGGACACCGCCTTCCAGGAAAAGCGCACCGAGGGCGCACTGCCGGTCATCCTCGGCCTCGCGGTGCTCTTCGCCTTCCTGTTCCTGGTGGCGCTCTACGAGAGCTGGACCATCCCGGTGCCGGTGCTGCTCTCCGTCACGGTGGCGATCATGGGGGCGATCGGCGCGCTGCTGGTGGCCGGGCTGCCGCTGGATCTCTATGCCCAGATCGGCATGGTGGTGCTCATCGGCCTCGCGGCGAAGAACGGCATCCTGATCGTCGAATTCGCCAAGGAAAAGCGCGAGGCCGGCGTGCCCCTGCGCGAGGCGGCGGCCGAGGGCGCCCGGCTGCGCTTCCGCCCGGTGATGATGACCTCGCTCGCCTTCATCCTCGGGCTCTACCCGCTGGTGAGCGCGACCGGCGCCTCCGAGCTGGCCCGGCGCGCGGTCGGCACGCCGGTGTTCGGCGGGATGATCTTCGCCTCGCTGCTCGGCATCTTCGCCATCCCGCCGCTCTACGTGTTCTTCCAGGGCATCCGCGAACGACTGCGCCCAGGCGCCCGACCGAAAGAGCCCGCACCGGACCCGGCGCCGCCCGCCGCCTGACACCCCCGCGCCGCGGCCCCCCTCACGGCGGGCCGCGGCCTCCCCCGCACGGGCAAGGCAGCACTTCCGGCCCGCGCCCCGGCCGGAAATCCCGCATCAGCTCCGGCCTCAGTCGCACCCGCAGCCACGCAAGTGTGACGCGGCGCCCCTCGCCCGCACCGCCAGCGCGGAGGCGGGCACCCCCCTCACGCTCCTGCGCCGGCCCCCTCCAGCATCCGCCGCTGGCCCGAGAGCGCCTCGGCCAGGTGGTCGAGCAGCGCACGGATCCGTGGCACCCGGCGCAGATCGGGGTGGGTGAGCAGCCAGAGGTCGGCGCCGAAATCCGGGTCCGGCGCCGCAAGCCGGCGCAGCCCGGGGCGGGTGTCGGCGATGAAACACGGCAGGTAGCCGATGCCGAGCCCCGCCGCGACGGCCTCCGCAAGGCCCAGCACGCTGTTCACCCGGTAGGCGAGACGCTCCGGCGGCACCGTCGCCTCCACATGCTTGACCACCTTCATGCGCCCGGACCCGTCCTCCAGGCTCACCCAGTCGCAGCCGGTGAGGAGATCGGCGGGCACCGCCGCCTCCGCAGGGCCGTAAAGCGCCCAGGCCAGCCGGGCCACCCGCCGTCCCACCAGCGTCTCCGGCGGCGCATCGGTGGCGCGGATCGCCACGTCCGCATCGCGCCGCGACAGGTTCAGCGCCGCGTTGGCCAGCACCATGTCCAGCCGCACCCCGGGACAGGCCGCCCGGAACGCCGCCAGGTGCGGGGTGAGCAGATGCACCAGCAGCGTGTCGCTTGTGGTCACGCGGATCTCCCCGCTCACCGCGATCTCCTGCCCCGCCAGCCGGCGGGAGAAGCCTGCCACCCGCTCCTCCATCGCCGCGGCCACGCCGGCCATCTCCTCGCCCGCCGGGGTGGGCACGTAGCCCGAGCGGTGCCGCTCGAACAGCAGCGTGCCCAGGCTCTCCTCGATCTGGCCCAGCCGGCGGAACATCGTCGAATGCGCGATGCCCACGCGCGCCGCCGCCGCCGGCAGGCTGCGCTCCGCCCGGATCGCGCCCACCAGGCGGAAATCGTCCCAGCTCAGGTCCCTGTAGGCCTCCGCCATGTCCTCTCCCTCGCAACCCGTAGATTGCAAACATGCAATCCCACTACGGTATCATTGCCGGATATATTGCCTACATGACATCCACCGGGCAATCCCGCCCCGCGACGGAGAGAGACGATGCACAAGAACGGCATTCATCACGTAACGGCCATTGCCGGCCCGGCGCGCCGGAACCTGGAGTTCTATTCCGGGGTGCTGGGGCTGCGCCTGGTCAAGAAAACCGTGAATTTCGACGACCCGGGCACCTATCACCTCTATTACGGAGACGAGACCGGCCAGCCGGGCACCATCCTCACCTTCTTCCCCTGGGAACACGCGGCCCCGGGCCGCGGCGGCATCGGCGAGACGCAGCAGACGGTGTTCCGCGTGCCGGCGGCCTCGATCGGCTACTGGCTCCACCGGCTGGTGGAGAAGGGGGTGACCCATGAGAAGCCGGTGCAGCGCTTCGGCGAATCCTTCCTCGCCTTCCGCGACCCGGACGGGCTGCGCCTGGCCTTCGCCGGCATCCCCGGCATCGAGAGCGAGGCGGCATGGTCCACCGGGGCGATCCCGGCCGAGCACGCCATCCGCGGCTTCCACAGCGTGAACCTGCTGCTGGCCGACGCGGGGCGCACCGCCGAGGTGCTGACCGACGTGTTCGGCTTCGCCGAGATCGGCCAGGAGGGCAGCCTGCGCCGCTTCGCGGTGCCGGGCACCACGGCGGGCGGCATCGTGGACCTGCACGCGGCCGGGGAGTTCCTCAAGGCCCGCCAGGGCGCCGGCTCCGTGCACCACGTCGCCTTCCGCGCCGACGAGGCCGGACAGGCGGAAATGGTGGAGAAGCTCGCCCGCAACCACGGGCTGCGCACCACCGAGCAGAAGGACCGCAACTACTTCCGCTCGGTCTACTTCCGCGAGCCCGGCGGCGTGCTGTTCGAGATCGCGACCGACGATCCGGGCTTCTCGGTGGACGAGCCGGTGGCGAGCCTCGGCGCGGCGCTGAAACTGCCCGGCCAGTACGAGAGCCACCGCGAGACGATCGAGGCCGCCCTGCCCGCGCTCGCCTGACATCCCGCGCCGCCCCTCCCCCGGGGCGGCCGCACGCCCCGATCCCGCCCGTGCTGAGGAGACAGACCATGACCACGACCACCGATATCCTCGCCCGCCCGCACCGGTTCGAACCGGCCAGGGTGCCCGGCCGCGACCCGCTCCTGCTGCTGCACGGAACCGGCGGCGACGAGACCGACCTGCTGTCGCTGGGCCGCGCCCTTGCCCCCGGTGCCGCCCTGCTCTCGCCGCGCGGCAGCGTGCTGGAGAACGGCATGCCCCGGTTCTTCCGCCGGCTCTCCGAAGGCGTGTTCGACGAGGCGGACCTCATCCGCCGCACCGATGAACTGGCAGAATTCATCGCCGCCGCGCGTGCCGCGCACGGCCTGGAGGCACCGGTGGCGGTGGGCTTCTCGAACGGGGCGAACATCGCCGCCTCGCTCCTCCTGCGCCACCCCGGCGTGCTGGCCGGGGCCGTGCTGCTGCGGGCGATGAAGCCCTTCGCGGCCAACCCCCGGCCGGGCCATTCCGCGACGCCGGTGCTGATGATCTCCGGTCAGATGGACCCGATCGTCCCGACGGCGAACGCCAATGCGCTCGCCGTCGATCTGGAAACCTCGGGCGCCGTGCTCACCCGGCACGTCCTGCCCACCGGGCACGGCCTCTCCCAGGCCGACCTGCACATCGCCGGGGAATGGCTGGCCGCGCACGGTCAGGCCCGCAGCGGCTCCAGCACCGAGACGTAGTTCGCCACGGCGCCGCCGCCCATGTTGAAGCAAAGGCCGAGGGTGGCGCCGGGCGCCTGCATCTCGCCGGCCTCTCCGGTGAGCTGGCGCGCGGCGAGCACGTGCATCGACACGCCGGTGGCGCCCACCGGGTGGCCCTTGGCCTTGAGCCCGCCGGACAGATTCACCGGCAGGCGCCCGCCGGGGCCCGTCTGCCCCTCGATGACGATCTCGCGCCCGCCCCCCGCGGGCGCGAGGCCGAGCGCCTCGGTCGACAGCAGCTCCGCGATGGTGAAACAGTCATGCACCTCGGCGAAATCCAGGTCGTCCACCGTGATGCCGGCGGTCTCGTAGGCCCGTCGCACCGCCTCGCGCGGGCCCTCGAAGGCCGGCAGGTCCTTGGCCGACAGCGGCAGGTAGTCGTTCACCTGCACCGCGGCGCGGAAGCCCACGGCGCGGCGGAACTCCCCCACCATGTCCTTGCGCACCACCACGATGGCCGCCGCGCCGTCGGAGACCAGCGAACAATCCGTCACCTTCAGCGGCGCCGCGATCATCGGGTTGCGGTTCGAGACGGTGCGGCAGAAGTCCAGCTCCAGAGGGCGGTGCATCTGCGCCAGCGGGTTGTGCATCGCGTTCGCGTGGTTCTTCACCGCGATCCGGGCCATGGCCTCCGTCGGATCGCCGAAGCGCTCCGCATAGGCGGAGGCGAATTCGGCGAAGATCTGCGGAAAGCTCCGGCCCGCTTCCTCCTTCTGGTAGCTCGCGCAGCCCAATGACGCGGTGACGGCGGCGGTGTCGAGATGGGTCATCTTCTCCGCCCCCACCACCAGCGCCACGCGCACCCGCCCGGCCCGCACCGCGTCCACCGCCGCGTAAAGCGCGGCGGAGCCGGAGGCGCAGGCGTTCTCGCAGCGCGTGGCCGGCTTGAAGCGCATGCCCGCGTCCGCGCCCAGCACCATGGAGGAGGCGAAGCCATCCGCCACCATGCCCGCGTTGAAATGCCCGAGCCAGACCGCATCGACATCCGCGCCGCTCAGCCCGGCATCGCCGAGCGCCTCCGCGGCGGCCATGGTTATGAGATCCTCCAGGCTCTGCCCTTCCAGGCGCCCGAATTTCGTGTGCCCCCAGCCGACGATTGCCGCGTCCATGCCTTTCCTCCCGCATTGGCGGGCGCGCGGGGAATGCGCACCCTTTTGCCAACAGCTAGCGCCAGGACGGAGCCTGCGTCGAGCCCGTTCTCGCCTGACGTCGCGGCGCAGGCTAACCCGGGCCGGCCATGTCACCCACCGGGCCGCACAGCCGCACCTCCGGCGCGGCGTCCCGCGCCCGGGCCTGCACCAGCGCGCAGGCATGCTCCCGCGACAGCGCCTCGGAGAAGAGGAAGCCCTGCACGCTGTCGCAGCCGAGCGCGTCGATCTGCGCGTTCTGCTCCTCGGTTTCCACCCCCTCGGCGGTGGTCTCCAGCACGGTGGCATGGGCGAGATCGATGATGGCGCGCACGATCGCCGCGTCGTTCGCGGAGCGGCCGAGCGCCTGGATGAAGCTGCGGTCGATCTTGATCCGGTCCACCTCCAGGCTCTGCAGCCGGCCGAGGTTGGAGAATCCGGTGCCGAAATCGTCGATCACCAGCCGCACGCCCATGCGCCGCAGCACCTGCAGGGTTTCGGCATGCACGCCCGGCGAATCGATCATCGCGCTCTCGGTGAGTTCGAGCTCCAGCCGCTCCGCAGGCAGGCCGGCGTTCCCCATCAGCTCCGCGAGGCGGCTGGCGTAGCTCGGGTCGCGCAGTTCCAGCGCCGAGACGTTCACCGAGATGGTGAGCCCCGGCCAGCCCGCCGCGGTGCGGCAGGCCTCCGCCATCACCCAGCCGCCGATCTCCTCGATCAGCCCGATGTCCTCGGCGATCGGGATGAACACCTCCGGTGAGATCGCCCCCCGCTCCGGGTGGTTCCAGCGCAACAGCGCCTCGAATCCGGTGAGCACGCGGCTGCGTGTCGCGAAGATCGGCTGGTAGTAGACGGCCAGTTGCCCGCCCGCGCGCAGGGCGGCGCGCAGGTCCGTCTCGATGCGGCGGCGCTCCTGCAGCAGGGCGTCCATGTCCTGCGTGTAGACCACGCACCGGTTGCGGCCGAGCGACTTGGCCCGGTACAGCGCCACATCGGCCCGGCGCACCAGTTCGTTGCGCCCGGGGCCGCCGCTCCAGGCGATCGCGTAGCCGATGCTCACCCCGATGAACACCTGATTGCCCTCGATGGAGAAGGGCTCGCGGGCCGAATCGACGATCCGCTCGCACAGGTGCAGCACATGCGCCTCCTCCGTCACGCCCGCCATCACGATGGCGAATTCATCGCCGCCGAACCGGGCCACGGTGTCCGTCTCGCGGATGAGGCGTTGCAGGCGGTTGCCGACCTCCTGGATCAGCCGGTCGCCGGCGGGGTGGCCCAGCGTGTCGTTCACCCGCTTGAAATGGTCGAGGTCGACGTAGAGCAGCGCCGTTCCGCCGGGGCCGGAGAGGCTGCTCCGCAGCGCACGTTCCAGGCGCGTGACGAACATCGCGCGGTTGGGCAGGCCGGTCAGCGTGTCATGCAGCGCCATGTAATGCATCCGGGCCTCCGTGGCGCTCAGCGCGGCCGAGCGGCGGTAGAGCAGCCAGAGAAACAGGCACAGGCCCAGAATGGCGATGGCGCAGAGCCCGGCGAGCACCGGCATCAGGTTGCGGAACACCGCCTGGCCCGGCAGCATGGGCCGCCAGGTGAAGTAGCCCAGGGTGGTGCCCCCGTCATCGGCAAGGGCGAAGCTCTGCAGGCCGCTCGCGATGCCGGAGGTATCGGTCACGAAACCCAGGTCGCGGAACAGGTAACGCTCGCCCAGGTTCTCCAGGAAGCTGCCATCGAGGTATCGCACCGCGACGTGGACGAATTCCTGCCCCAACGGCTCCCCGATCGTGCCGGTATCCGAAATCACCGGCTTCGCGCTGACGATCGCCGGATGGCCGCGCACGATCGCGAGATCGGAGGCGCCGACACTGTCCATCTTCTCGCCGATGTCGGAGGGGTCGGCCTTGCGGCGCAGGGCGCGCACCGCCTCGACCAGCGGCAGGACCTCGGCGGCGACGCCGGAGAACACCTGCGGCGGCAGCCGCCGGGTGCCCTCGGAGGCGAAGACCGGCCGGTTCTCCGGGTCGAGGACATAGACGGAATCATGCCCGAAATACGTGCTCAGCCAGCTTCCGAGGTTCCCGTCGATCCATTCGACATCGGTGCCGTCGCGCAGCTTCAGCACCGAATCGTCCCAGAACGTGACACTCTCCTGCTCATGGGCGATCGCCTCGGTCATGTCGGTCACGGCCATGTTGAACAGGCGGCGCTGGCCTTCCGTCGCGAAGCGGTCCGCCTCGCGCGTGGACCAGACGAGCAGCAGAACGGCTGCCGCGCTGACAATTGCAGCGAGGATGAGGGTGGGCACCACCCGCCCGAAGATGAACCCCCGGGTACTGAACTGGTTTTGCCCCGGTTCCGGGGCCGGCTCATTTCCCGCCGTCACGTTCGTTCCTTTCCGGGTCACACGCCATGAGAAACCCGCAGCGGTCGCTCGGATTTAGCACAGTTGCAGCCAGCACACCCTCAATGCGCGAAACCAGTGAACAAATTGTCAGCAGGTGTGGCCGCTTCGAGCCGTTCAAGCGCGGCGGCGAGCAGGTTCTGCGCCTCGGCGCGCAGGTCCCGGTCCAGCGGCGCGGGTTCGCGCGCCGCAAGTGGGACCGCCTTGGAGATGTGCAGCAGCAGGGCGGCGGCGGCGGCGCGGCGCGGCGCGGGCAGGCCCGGGGCCCGCGCCGCGAGCATGGCGTTCACGTGGCCGCGCATTAGCGCGCGCAGGTGCAGGCGGCGGTCGACCGCGTCGCGGCTCGCGTCGAGCAGGGCGAGGGCCACCGCCCGGTCCTCGCCCAGGTCGGTCATCAGCGCCACCCATTGCGCCGCGAGCTCCGGCGCGGAGAGGCCGGCGCTGCGTGCGGCGAGCGCGCCGAGGTCCGCGTCCACCCGCTCGGCATAGCGCGACAGCAGCGCATCGGCGAGCGCGGATTTCTCCGGGAAGAAGCGGTAGAGCGAGCCCACCGCGGTTCCGGAACTCCGCGCGATCTCGCTCATCGTCGCGCCGGCGTAGCCCTTCTGCGCAAAGATCTGCGCGGCAGCGGAGAGGATGGCCTCCACCCGTTCGCGCCCCCTGCGCCGTTTCGGGGCAACTGCCATTGACTTCGGGGCGGACATCCTCACCTATTCCGCTATGCGAGACTTTCCTCGCATAACACCCTCTCCGCGACCTGTCATCCGCCATGACACGGCCATCCGCATCGGGCTCCGCGGCCCGCGCTCCAAGGTTCCAGCATGATCACACTTGCCCCCGCCGCCACCGCCCTCGTCCTGATCGACCTGCAGGAAGGCATCCTCGGGATGCCGCTGGCACCGCGCTCCGGCGCCGAGGTGCTGGCGGCGGGGCGGGAGATGGCCGCGCGGTTCCGCGCCGCGGGGGCGCCGGTGGTGCTGGTGCGCGTCGGCTGGGCGGCGGACTTCGCCGATGCCCCGCCCCGCGCCGTCGACCAGCCGATGCAACTGCCCCGGGGCGGGCTGCCGGAGAGCTGGTCCGCGCTCGCCGAGGGGCTGGCGCAGCCCGGCGACATTCTGGTGACCAAGCGGCACTGGGGCGCCTTCCACGGCACCGACCTGGACCTGCAGCTCCGGCGGCGCGGCGTGCGCAGCATCGTCCTGGGCGGGATCGCGACGAATTTCGGTGTCGAATCCACCGCGCGCGCCGCCTGGGAGCATGGCTATGACGTGGTGCTGGCCGAGGACCTGTGCACCAGCGCCGCCGCGGAGCTGCACGAGATGAGCGTCACCCGCATCCTGCCGCGCATTGCCCGGGTGTCTGCCGCCGCCGGGGTCCGGCTGGCGGCGGCGTGAGGCCGGGGATGACCGGCGGCGCCACGCCTCCCCCTCCCGCCTCGCGGCTGGCCCGCCAGCCGCTGGCGGCGCAGATGCTCCTGCTGGTGCTGCTGTCGGTGGCGGTGGTGGCACTGATGGAGCTGCTGCACCTGCCCGCAGCCCTGCTGCTGGGCCCGATGATCGCGGCCATCGTGATGGCCTCCGGCGAGGGGCGGGTGCGGATTCCGCGGCTGCCCTTCCAGCTGGCGCAGGGGGTGATCGGCTGCATGATCGCCCGGGTGATCAGCCCGGACACGCTCTCCGAGGTGCTGGCGGACTGGCCGATCTTCCTCGCCGGCGTGGTTTCGGTGATCGCGGCCAGCGCGATCCTCGGCTGGCTCCTCGCGCGGGCGCAGGTGTTGCCGGGCACCACGGCGGTCTGGGGCTCGGCGCCCGGGGCGGCCTCGGCCATGGTGTTCATGGCCGAGGCGCATGGGGCCGACGTGCGGCTGGTTGCCTTCATGCAATACCTGCGCGTGGTGCTGGTGGCCGCCGCGGCCTCCGGCGTGGCGCGGATCTGGATCGGGGCCAGCGGCGGGGCGCCAGCGCCCGAATGGTTCCCCGAAACGGACTGGCTCGCCCTGGCGCAGACCCTCGCGCTCGCCTGGGGCTGCGTGGCGGTCTCGGTGGTGCTGCGCTTTCCCTCCGGCCCGTTCCTGCTGCCGCTGGTGCTGGGCGTGGCGCTGCAGGCCTTCGGGCTGATCCGGATCGAGCTGCCGCTCTGGCTGCTGGCGGGAAGCTATGCGCTGGTGGGCTGGAGCATCGGGCTGCGCTTCACCCGGACCATCCTGCGCCACGCGATGCGCGCCCTGCCGCGGCTGGTCGCCTCCATCCTGCTGCTGCTGGCCATCTGCGGCGGCTTCGCGGCGGTGCTGGTGGTGTTCGCCGGGGTCGATCCGCTCACCGCCTATCTCGCCACCAGCCCCGGCGGCGCGGATTCGGTGGCGATCATCGCCGCGTCGAGCGAGGCGGAGGTGGACGTGCCCTTCGTGATGGCCATGCAGACCACGCGGTTCCTGGTGGTGCTCGTCACCGGCCCGGCGCTGGCGCGGATCATCGCGCGCATGGTGACCCGGCGCCTCGCGGCCGCCGACGCAGGCTGACACCGGGCGCTCGCGCGGGAGGAGAGGCCCGCCCCGCAGGGGCGAGGGCCGACGAACTCCCCTCCCGCCCCGGGAGGGGATGAGGAGGGCCTTCCCCGCGATGGTCCCGGGCTCGATGGGGGGAGGCGGCGCCCCGGCCGGCGTGGTGCGGTCCGCGCGGGCGTGGCAGAGACGGCCCCTCCGCGCGGCCCGCCGCGGGGGGACCGGGCGGGAGCGCTCCCGCCCGGCCACGGCTCACACGAAGGCAAGCGAGAGCGCCGGCACCAGCGTCACCAGCAGCAGCGCCACGATCAGCGCCGCGAAGAACGGCCAGCCCCGGCGCATGAACTCCGGAATCGACACGTTCGTCAGGCTGCACACCAGCAGCATCACCGTGCCCACGGGGGGCGTCAGCGTGCCCACCGACAGGTTCAGGATCATCACGATGCCGAAATGCACCGGGTCGATCCCGAGCTGCTTGACCACCGGCAGCAGCAGCGGCACCAGGATGATCATCAGCGCCGTGCCCTCGATGAACATGCCCAGCACCAGCAGCAGCACGTTCACGATGAGCAGGAACACGATCGGATTGTCGGTGAGGCCGGTGACGAACTCCGCCATGCCCACGCCGGCGCGCTCCATGGAGAAGATCCAGGCCAGCGCCGAGCTGGTCATGATCACCAGCAGCACCGCCGAGGTCTGCCGCGCCGTCTCCGACAGGGCGGAGCCCACGTCGGCGAGGTTCATGCGCCGGTAGAGGAAGAAGCCGATCAGCAGTGTCACCACCACGGCCACGGCACCCGCCTCGGTGGGGGTGAACACCGAGAGGCGGATGCCACCGATCACCACCAGCACCAGGAACAGCGCCGGCCAGGCCAGCAGCAGCGTGCGCCCCGTCTCGGCCATGCTGGGCCGCGCGGTGCGGGTGGGCCTGTAGCCCTCGTGCCTGGCCACGAAATAGGTCGTCACCAGCAGCAGCGCCGCGCAGAGCAGCCCGGGCAGGATGCCGGCCACGAACATCGAGCCGATGGAGACATTCGCGATCAGCCCGTAGATGATCAGCGCGATGCCCGGCGGGATGATGGGCGTGATCAGCGAGGAGGCCGCGGTGAGCGCCGCCGCCGTGCCGCGGTTGTAGCCCTCCTTCTCCATCTCCGGCACGATCATCCGGCACATCATGCCGGCATCCGCCAGGTTGGAGGCCGAGAGCCCGCCCATCAGCGTGGAGAGCATCACGTTGGTGAGGCCGAGCCCGCCGGTGAAGCGGCCCACCAGCAGGTCCGCCACCTTCAGCAGCCGCTCGGCGATGCCGGTGGAGCCCAGCAGCGTGCCCAGCAGCACGAAGAAGGGAATGGCCAGCAGCGAGGCGTTCTGCGTCGGCGCGATGATGCGCTGCACGGCAATCTGCAGCGGCATGGAGGCGAAGAACACGAAGTAGATCAGCACTGCCGCGAACATCGCGAGGTAGAGCCGCATGTTCAGCGCGAACAGGCCGAACATGATGGGGATGATTACAAACCAGGTCATTCGGTGTCAGCCCCTCCGGCGACGATACGGGCCTTGCGCACCAGCGCGGCGATCACGAAGAGCGCGATGCCCGCGGCCCCCACGGTGAGCGCGATGTCGAGCCAGAACCAGGAGATGCGCAGGATCTGGGTGGACTTGTACTTCGCGGATCCCGCCAGCTCCCAGGACAGCCAGCCCATGGCGCCGAGCAGCCCCAGCGAGGCCAGCCCCACCACGATGCCGACCAGGGCTTCCGCCCGCCGGGGCAGCACGGCGACGATGAAATCGATGGTCAGGTGCTGCTTGTCGCGCTCGCAGGCAATGGCCCCGATCATCACGATCCAGACCATCAGCAGGCCCGAGATCTCCTCGGTCCATTGCAGCGGCGCGCCGGCGATGTAGCGCATGCCCACCGAGGCGACCGTGGTGCCCACCAGGACGACGAGCAGCAGCGAGGCGACGAGAACCGCCAGCTGTCCGATATACTTCATGGAATTATCCGATCGTTGAAGGAAAACGGGCGGGCCCGGCAGGGCCCGCCCGGAGCGGTCTCAGCGGAGCGCTCAGTCCTTGAGCTGGGCCTGGATCTCCTCGTAGAGGCCCTCGGACCACTCGGGGAATTCCTTGTAGACGGCCATGGCCTTCTCGCGGAACGGGGCGATGTCCGGGTAGATCACGGTCACGCCCTGGGCCTTCATGTCCTCGATGATCTTCTCGTCCTGCGAGGCGGCGAGCTCCTGGCTGTAGAGGCCGGCCTGGTAGCCGGTGTCATGCAGCATCTGCACCACTGCGGGGTCCAGGGTGGAGAAGAACGCCTCTCCCCCCAGCCACAGCGAGGTGTTGTTGAGGTAGGAGATCATCGAGAGATACTTGGCCTGCTCGTGCAGCTTCTGGCCGTAGAGCACCGGCAGCGGGTTCTCCACGCCGTCGATCACGCCCTGGGTGAGCGCGGGATACACGTCGCCCAGCGGCATCGGGGTGGGCGTGCCGCCCATCGCCTCGATGGCGCGGATCTGCATGATGTTGTTGGGGGTGCGGATCTTCATCCCCTCCAGGTCGGCCGGGGTCTCCACCGGCTTGTTCGCCAGAAGCTGGCGCGTGCCGTAGAGGTAGTTGTTGATCACGATGTGCACGCCCTTCTCGCGCAGCTCGGCGTCCTTCTGCTTGAACCAGTCGCTGCCGTAGATGTTGAAGAGCTGCTGCGGGCTGTCCGTCAGATAGGGGCCGAAGAGGATGCCCAGGTCCGGGTCGTAATCGGTGAGGAAGCCCACGTCGGCGATGGTCACCACGTTCACGCCCAGCAGGGCCTGTTCGATCACGTCCTGCTTCGCGCCAAGCTGCGAGGACGGGTAGAGCTCCAGCTCCACGTCGCCGCCGGAGGCCTCGTGCACGAGGTCCTTCCAGCGGTGCATCACCATGTCCACCGGCTCGCCCGGGTTGTTCTCATAGGCGACCTTGAGGGTCACGCTCTGGGCGAAGGCCGGTGCGGCAAGCACGGCAAGCGCTGCGGTGGCAAGGCCGAATGCGAAAGATTTCATAAGGTTCCTCCCGAAGGGATGGTCGTGTGTTGGCTCGAGGCCGGGCACGGGGCCCGGTCGCCCGCCGGAACCCCTGCACGCAGGCGCCCCGGGCGGGAGTGTTGCGCGCCTGACGGGCGGTCGGGCGCGATGGCGGGCCGGCAGGCCCCGGCGCGGGGGCCGGGGCACCGGGGCGCGGACGGACGGGGCCCTGCGTCGGGCCCGCCGGATGGCACTGCGCAGCTCATGCGTCGCGCTCCCCCGCGGCGGGAGCAGCGGGCGCGGCGGGCTGCTGCGTGGCGAGAACCTCGCCGGAATGGTCGAAATGGGTGTTCAGCGCCTCGGCGATGCCGGCGGCATCGCGCACCCGCGCGGCGGCGATGATGCGGGCATGCTGGTCATGCGCCTGGTCGGTGTCCGGCTTCCGGGTCTTGCCGACCTCGAGGTAGAATTTCAGCGGCATCGACATCACCTGGTACATCCGCTGCACCACGGCGTTGCGCGCGCCCAGCACCAGCCCGAGGTGGAAGGCGAAATCCGCCTCCGCCGCGTCATGCGCGGTAAGGGCGGAGGCCATCCGGGCGTTCTGCACCTCCAGCGCGGCCAGCTCCGCGTCGGTGATGCCGGCGGCGATGGCCCGGGCGGCGCCGGTCTCCACGATGCGGCGGAACTCCAGCACCTCGCGGTAGGCGGAGAGCGAGCGGTCGAAATGCTGGGTGAAGGCCTCGAACATCGGCTCGAACCCCGGGGTGCGCACGCGGGCGCCGCGCTGGGTCTTCTCGATGAGGGAATAGGCCTCGAGGTAGATCATCGTCTCGCGCATCGTGTTGCGCGCCACGCCGAACCGCTCCGCGAGCTCGCGCTCGGTGGGCAACATGTCACCCGGGGCATACTGCTCGGCGATCTCGCGCCTCAGCAGCTCCAGGACGTGGCCCACGGCCGTTTTCCGACTCATGCCTCCGGTTCCTCCCGCAGCCGACCCGGGCAGCTTCCGTGCCTCTGGTCCTATTGTTGGACCAGTGACTACCGGTGATTCGCGCTTTGGTCAAGTTTCGGAAAGGGGGTCCGGGGGGACAGAATATTGCGATCAGGTTAACGACTCAGGGCAGAACCGCCTCGTCCTCGCCCCATTTCACCGAGCGCAGCAAGGTGTGGCGGGCCGTGCGCAGGTGATCCTCCAGCCCGCGCAGCACCGCGGCCGGGTCCCGCGCGTCCAGGGCGGTGAGGATGGCCATGTGCTCCAGGGCCGCGGCATGGTTGCGCTCGGCCTCATCGCGCTTGTTCCAGCGGTAATGATAATGGACCACCATGGCGATCATCCGGTTGAAGTCGGTGATGAACCGGTTGCCGGCGGCGGTGCAGATCATCCGGTGGAACCGCTCGTCCAGCGGGGGGAAATCCAGCACGTCCGTCTCGCCGGAGATCAGCCGGCAATGCTCCTCCGTCACCTGCTCCAGCCGCTCCCAGTGCGGATGGCCGGAGGGCAGGTCCAGGAAGGCGCGGGCGGCGCGCAGCTCGTACATCTCGCGGATGTCGAACATCTCCTGCGCGAAATCCCGGGTGAACCCCTCCAGCACCCAGTGCCGGTTCGGCCGCTTGGAGATCAGCCCGAAGCGCGCGAAGCGGATGAGGAACTCGCGCAGCGCCGCGGCGGAGACGTTGAAGCGCCGGGCCAGGTCCGCCTCGTTGAGCGTGGTGCCGGGGGCGAGATCGCCCTTCAGGATCCATTCCATGAAGGCCGCCTCGATGCGCCCGGCGGTGGAACTGGTCTCCTCAGGGCCGAACCGGTCCGCACCGCGCGGCCGGCGCAACAGTGTCTTGTGGCGCCCCTCCCAGGAGACGATGCCCCGCTCCGACAGCCGCGCCAGCACGGCGCGCACCGTGGTGCGGCTGACGCCGAGCGTCTCGGCCATCCGCGTCTCCGGGCCCAGCACCATGCCCGGGCTCAGACGGCCCAGGTCCTCCAGGCAGCGGTTGAACACATCCTTGAAGACCTTGTTGTCTCTGGCCATGGACCATGTCTCCGGCGGGCTCGGGAAAGGGGCCGGCATCTCTCCCACAAAAAACAATTGACGAAAAGGGTTTTTAATAAATAAAAGACCAAAACTGGCGCGGTCGGGATCGAGCGCGCCTCCGCACACGAAGGACATTCCGACATGACGATGAAAGCGCTCCTCTGCGAGCAGCCGGGCACGCTGACCCTTACCGAACGCCCCCGCCCCGCGGCCGCCGCCGGAAAGCTGCGCGTGAAGGTCGAATACATCGGCATCTGCGGAACCGACTACCACATCTACGGCGGCCAGCAGCCCTTCCTGCAGTACCCCCGGGTGATGGGCCACGAACTCTCCGGCCGCGCGATGGAGGCCTCCGCCGACGGGCGCATCAAGGAAGGTGACCTGGTGGTGGTGAACCCCTACCTCGTCTGCGGCACCTGCCATGCCTGCGAGATCGGCAAGCCCAACTGCTGCCAGAACATCGCCGTGCTGGGCGTGCACACCGACGGCGGCATGTGCGAGGAGATCGTGGTGCCGGAAGCCAACCTCTACCCGGTCGAGGGCATGGAGGCGAAGGCGGCGGCGATGGTCGAGTTCCTCGCCATCGGCGCGCATGGCGTGCGGCGCTCGAAGCTCGCCAAGGGCTCGAAGGCGCTGGTGGTGGGCGCGGGCCCGATCGGCATCGGTGCCGCCCTCTTCGCCGCGATCGAGGGCGCCGAGATCACCCTGAAGGACACGTCCGAGGCGCGTCTCGCCCTCGCCGCCAAGGTGCTGCCTTCCGCGAAGACGGAGCTCGCGAAGCCGGCCGACCAGTCCGACGACCTGCTCTCCTACGACACGGTGTTCGACGCCACCGGCAACATCCACGCGATGAACGCGGGCCTGAACTACCTCGCGCATGGCGGCTCCTACGTGCTGCTCTCGGTGGTGAAGGGCGACCTCTCCTTCGCAGACCCCGAGTTCCACAAGCGCGAGACCACGCTCATCGGCTCCCGCAACGCGCTGAAGGCGGATTTCGACCACGTGCTGGCCTGCATCCGCGACGGCCTCGTTCCGAGCGACGCGCTCGCCACCCACGAGACCTCCTTCGAGGACGCGGTGACCAACCTGCCCGAGTGGGCGAATGACCGTGGCACGCTGATCAAGGCGCTGATCCGCGTCTGATCTCCCGCTCCTCCAGCGACACGAAAAGGCCAGAGGCTTGAAAACTCCCGTACTCCAGTTCGGCACCAGCCGCTTCCTGCAGGCCCATGCCGACCTGTTCTTCGCCGAGGCCGAAACGCCCCTGGCCGTCACCGTGGTGCAATCCTCCGGAGACGCTTCGCGCGCGAAACGTCTGGCCGCCCTCGCGGCGCCGGAGGGCTATCCGGTCCGCATCCGCGGGCTGGAGGAGGGCCGCGTCATCGACGAGGAGCGCCGGGTCATCTCGGTGAAGCGCACGCTCTCCACCGCGACGGACTGGGAAGAGGTGACGCGCGTCTTCATCGAGGAGGCCGAGATCGTCATCTCCAACACCGGAGACGCGGGCTATGCCCCGCAGCCGGAGGACGGCGCCCCGGCCTTCACCCAGGCGATGAGCTTCCCCGCGAAGCTCTGCCACCTGCTCGCCGCCCGCTTTGCCGCCGGCGCCGAGCCGCTCATCGTGATGCCGATGGAACTGGTGCCCGAGAACGGCCGGGTGCTGCGTGCCCGGGTGCTGGAGATCGCCGCGGCGAACGCGGCCTCCCCCGCGCTGACGGACTGGATCGGCCAGCAGGTGATCTGGGCCTCCAGCCTGGTGGACCGCATCGTCTCCGAGCCGCTGGAGCCCGCCGGCGCCGTGGCCGAGCCCTACGCGCTCTGGGCCATCGAGGCCGCGCCCGGCCTCTCCGCGCCTTGCGTGCACCCTTGCGTGCAGCTCGTGCCCGACCTGGAGGAGATCGAGCGGCTGAAGCTGCACATCCTCAACCTCGGACATACGTCTCTGGTGGACATGTGGCAGCGCCGGGGGGCGGAGGCGGGCGCCGTGGTGCGCGACTTCATCGCCATCCCGGAGGTGCGCGCCGAACTGGACGCGATCTTCGCCGAGGAGGTCATCCCCGGCTTCGCCGCGGCCGGCCGGGGCGCGCAGGCGGAAGCCTATCTCGCCACCACGCTGGAGCGCTTCGCGAACCCGTTCCTCGACCACCGCATCTCCGACATCGCCCAGAACCACGCCCAGAAGGTGGCGCGCCGCATCACCGCCTTCGTGGACTGGGCAGCAGCCAATGGCGGCCCGGCCGGAATGCCCCGGCTCGCGGCCATCACAGCAAGGTCAGGCCAATGACACTCCTCGTGCGCGACAGCATGCATCTCAATTCCGCCGACAACGTGGCCGTGGCGCTTCGTGCGCTCAAGGCCGGCGAGACGGTGGACGGAACCCCCCTCCTCACCGACGTGCCCATGGGCCACAAGTTCGCCGTGCGGCCGGTGCCCAAGGGCAGCCCGGTGGTGAAATACGGCCAGGTGATGGCCACCGCCACCGCAGACATCGCCACGGGCGAGCATGTCCATGTGCAGAACTGCGCCATGGCCGAGGAGCATTCCACCGAATCCGAGCAGCGCGGGCAGATGCATGCGAAGCCCGAGCGCACCAGTTTCGAGGGCTTCCTGCGCCCCGACGGCCGCGCCGGCACGCGCAACTACATCGGCATTCTCGCCTCGGTGAACTGCTCCTCGACCGTCTGCGGCGCCATCGCGGCGGAGGCGAACCGGCTGCTGAAGCCGAAATACCCCGGGGTGGACGGCTTCGCCCCCATCGTGCACGACCAGGGCTGCGGCATGGCGGGCTCGGGTGAAGGCTTCGACACGCTGGTGCGCACCCTCAAGGGCTACCGCGACCACCCGAATTTCGCCGGCGTGCTCATCGTCGGCCTCGGCTGCGAGGTGAACCAGCTCACGCTCTACAAGCGCGATGACTGGACCCGCGAGCGGTTCCAGACCTTCAACATCCAGGAGGTCGGCGGCTCCGCCTCCGCCGTGCGCCGCGCGGTGGAGCTGCTGGAGCCCATCGCCGAGGCCGCGAACCGCGACGTGCGCGAGACGCTGCCGGTCTCGCTGCTCACGCTGGGCATGCAGTGCGGCGGCTCGGACGGGTTCTCCGGCATCTCGGCGAACCCCGCCCTGGGCGTGGCCTCGGACATGCTGGTGGCCGCGGGCGGCACTTCCATCCTGTCGGAAACCCCGGAGATCTTCGGCGCCGAGCACCTGCTCATCGCGAGAGCCGACCCGGAGACCGGCGCGAAGATCGCCGGCATGATCGACTGGTGGCGGGCCTACGCGGCGCGCAACGGCGCCTCGCTGGACAACAACCCCTCCCCCGGCAACAAGCGCGGCGGCCTCACCACCATCCTGGAGAAGTCGCTGGGTGCGGTGGCCAAGGGCGGGCTCTCGCCGCTCTCGGGCGCCTATGCCTATGCCGAGCGCATCGACCGGCCCGGCTTCGTCTACATGGACAGCCCGGGCTATGACCCGGTGGCGGCCACCGGCCAGGTGGCGAGCGGGGCGAACATCATCGCCTTCACCACCGGGCGCGGCTCCTGCTTCGGCGCGAAGCCCGCGCCCTCGGTGAAGCTTGCCTCCAACGGTGCGCTGTTCCGCTCCATGCCCGAGGACATGGACATCAACTGCGGCACCATCCTGGAGGAGGGCGCGAGCCTGGAGGAGGTGGGCCGGCAGATCTACGATTTCCTGCTCGACACCGCGTCCGGGCGGAAGACTCTCTCCGAGGAGTTCGGCTACGGTGACAACGAGTTTGTCCCGTGGAAGATCGGAGCCGTCCTGTGACCATACCTTCCGTCGCCTGCATCGGCGAGGCCATGCTGGAACTCTCCGGCGAAACCGGCGCGGAGCCCCTGCGCCTGACCAACGCCTTCGCCGGCGACACGCTGAACACCGCCGTCTATCTCGCCCGCCTCGGCCTGGGCGAAGTGGCCTATGTCACCCTGCTGGGCCAGGACGCGGTGTCGGATTCGATGCTGCGCTTCATGGCCGCCGAGGGGCTGTCGACCGAGCATGTCGGCCGCCACCCGGACCGGCTGCCCGGCATCTACATGATCGAGAACGAGCCGGACGGCGAGCGGCACTTCCGCTACTGGCGCGACGCCGCCGCCGCCCGCCGCCTGTTCACCGGCGAGGCCGGGCCGCGCCCGGAGGACCTCTCCAGCTACGGGCTGATCTATCTCTCCGGCATCTCCGTGGCGATCCTGTCGGAGGAGGCGCGCGCGGCGCTGCTCGCCTTCCTGCCCGGATACCGCGCGGGCGGCGGTCGCTTCGCCTTCGACAGCAACTACCGCCCGCGGCTCTGGTCCTCCGCCGCCGAGGCGCGCGAGGTGCTGGCGCGGTTCTGGGCCGAGGCGGACATCGCCCTGCCCTCCATCGATGACGAGATCGCGCTGCACGGCGGCGGCGAGGCCGGGGTGCTGGCCCGCTTCGGCGCGCTCACCGGCGCCGAGGTGCTGATCAAGCGCGGTGCGGACGGGCCGCTCGCGCTCACCGGCGGCCAGGTGCAGGCGCTCGCGCCCTTCCCGCGCGCCGAGCGTGTGGTCGACACGACGGGTGCCGGCGACAGTTTCAACGCGGGCTATCTGGCGGCCCGGCTCTCGGGCGCCGACATCGCCACCTCCGCCGCGCGGGCGCATGCGCTCTCGATGGAGGTGATCGGCCATCGCGGCGCCATCCTGCCGCGCAGGAGCCCCCAGCCCGCCTGACGCGGCAGGACAGCCGCTCCTCTCATGCGCCGCGCCCGGAGCCCCGGGCGCGGCCTCAGCTGTTGACCAGCGCCAGGAACAGCAGGCCCAGGAAGATCACCCCCACGGCCCATTGCGTGAGGCGGATGAAGGCGTGGAACGTGTGCTGCTGCTGGGTGATGTCCCGGCCGCCATGCGCATCGTCATGGTCGGCTCCGGTGTGCGGCTGAAGGGCCATGGCCCGTCTCCCTTGCCAGGTGCGGGGCCGCGGAATGCGTCCCGCAAGGCCGAAACGCCGATCGGGGCCCGCGGGTTCCCTTGCCGTGCCATCAATCGTATTTTCCGGTCATATCGATCTGATCAATTTGTTTGAACGATTGGTCCGAGAGGACTACCTGTCATCGCGACAGGCAGGGAGCCTCCGATGACCCTCGAACAATTGCGCATCTTCATCGCCGTGGCCGAGCTCGAGCACATGACCCGGGCAGCCGACGTGCTGCACCTGTCGCAATCGGCGGTGAGCGCGGCCATCGCCACGCTGGAGGACCGCCACGGCGTGGCGCTGTTCCACCGGGTGGGGCGGCGCATCGAGCTCACGGAGATCGGCGCGGCGTTCCTCGGGGAGGCGCGCGCCGTGCTGGCCCGGGCGGAGGCGGCGGAGCAGGTGCTGGGCGAATTCGGCGGGCTGGTGCGCGGGCGGCTGCGGCTGGTCGCCAGCCAGACCATCGCCGGCTACTGGCTGCCCGGGGTGCTGGCGCGCTTTCGGGCCCGCTACCCGCGCATCGACATCACCCTCGCCATCGCCAACAGCGAGGGCGCGGCGGCGCAGGCGGAGAGCGGCGAGGCCGAGCTGGGCTTCGTCGAGGGCAGGATCCACGCGCCCGCGCTGAGCCAGCAGGCCGTGGCGCAGGACCGGCTGGTGCTGATCGCGCCGCCGGGCATGGCGGTTCCGGAGCGGGTGGACGCGGGCTGGCTGGCGCGCGCGCCCTGGATCCTGCGCGAGCCGGGCTCGGGCACGCGCTCCTCGCTGGAGGAGATCCTGCGCAGCCGCGGCATCGACCCGGACAGCCAGACCGTCGCCCTCACCCTGCCGTCGAACGCCGGCGTGCTCTCGGCGGTGGAAGCCGGCGCCGGGGTGGCGGTGCTCTCCGAGCGCGTGGTGGCCCGGGCGGTGGCCGGCGGCTCGGTGCGCGCGCTGGAGGCGGACCTGCCGGCCCGCGCCTTCCACGCCCTGCGCCACCGCGACCGCAGCCGCAGCCGCGCCGCCGGCGCCTTGCTCGACCTCATCCGGGAGATGACATCATGACCAGGTTCGCTCTCGCCGCGGCACGGCTGCGGCCGTTCTCCGCGCTCGAACACCCGCGCGAAGTGATCCGCCAGTTCACCCCGAACTGGTTCGCCGTCACCATGGGCACCGGCGTCGTCGCCCTCGCCCTGCCGCAGATCCCCGGAGCCGGGCCGGCGCTGATGCCGGTGGCCGAGGCGATCTGGCAGGCGGACATCGGGCTCTTCACCCTGTTCGCGCTGCTCTACGCCCTGCGCTGGATCCTGTTCCCGCAGGAGGCGCGGCGGATCTTCGGGCATGGCGTGGTGTCGATGTTCCTCGGCACCATCCCGATGGGCTTCGCCACCCTGATCAACGGGCTCATCGTGTTCGGCCTGCCGCGCTGGGGCGCGCAGGTGGTGCCGCTGGCCGAGGCGCTGTGGTGGCTGGACGCGGCCATGGCACTGGCCTGCGGCGTGGGCGTGCCCTTCCTGATGTTCTCGCGCCAGGAGCACCGGTTCGACACGATGACCGCGGTCTGGCTGCTCCCGGTGGTGGCGGCGGAGGTGGCGGCGGCGAGCGGCGGGCTCATCGCCCCGCATCTCGCGGACCCGGCCTCGGCCTATGCCATGCTGGTCGCCTCCTACGCGCTCTGGGCCTGCTCGGTGCCGGTGGCCTTCGCGATGATCACCATGCTGATGCTGCGCATGGCGCTGCACAAGCTGCCCGACGAGAGCATGGCGGCCACGAGCTGGCTCGCCCTCGGGCCGATCGGCACCGGGGCGCTGGGGATGCTGGTGCTGGGCGCCGACGCGCCGGCGATCTTCGCCGCGCAGGGGCTGGCGGGCGTGGGAGAGATCGCCTCGGGCCTCGGCGTGCTGCTCGGCCTCGTGCTCTGGGGGTTCGGGATGTGGTGGTTCCTGCTGGCCACGCTGATCACCTGCCACCACCTGCGCCGGGGCATTCCGTTCAACCTCGGAGCCTGGGGCTACACCTTCCCGATCGGGGTCTACACCCTCGCCACCTTCCGGCTGGGCGACACGCTCGGCCTCGCGGTCTTCGACCTGGCGGGCACGGTGCTGGCAACCGGGCTGACGCTGCTCTGGCTCTGGGTGGCCGGGCAGACCCTGCGCGGCGGCTGGTGCGGCAGGCTCTTCGTCTCGCCCTGCATCGCCGGGCTGCGCAGGGGCTGACACCGCACGGGGCCGGGGCCCGCCTTCCGGGGGAGCCCGCCCGGGTCAGCCCGGCGGGCCTTCGGGCAGCGCGCTCAGGGCGGGGTCCTGCCAGTCCCACTCCATGGCGCGCACGGCGTAGGTGCGCAGGGTGGGGCGGAAGGCCTCCGGCGCGTCCAGGCTGCCGGCATGCACGGCGGTGATGCCCGGTTGCGCGGCGAAATGCACGTGGGTGGGCGTGCCGCAGGTGGGGCAGAAGGCGTGGATCTTCTCCGCCCCGCTGTCCCCCGCGACGCGCCAGGTGCGGGGGGTGCCGGTGAGGCGCACCGCCCCCTCCCCCGCGAAGACGAGATAGGAGGAATGGCCGGTTCCGCTGCGCATCCGGCAGTGCCGGCACTGGCAGTGCAGCGCGGCCACCGGCGCGCCGGCCGCCGTGTAGCGGAGGGCGCCGCAGGCGCAGCCGCCGGTGAGGGATGTATCGCTCATGTCCTTGCTCCTGACGGGGTTTCTGACGGAGATCCGGAGGGAACTTCCGGCGCGGGAGGGTTCAGAGCGCCATGCCCCGGCCGGTTTCGAGCAGGGATTTCAGGCTGGAGAGCACCTTCGGCCAGCCCCTGCTGATGCCCGCAAGCATGCCGCCGCCGGGCTCCAGATCCTCATGGGTGACGGTGAGCCGGACCATCTCGCCCTCCGGCACGATATCGAAGGTCACGCGGCTGTACTGGTCCGGCTCCTGCCGCCGGCTCTCGTTCGCCCAGCTCAGCACCAGCCGGCGGGGCGGATCGCTCTCGATCACCTCGCCCACAAGGTCCACCGTGCGCGCCGCATCGAGGCGCACGTGCTGCCAGGCGGCGCCGGGTGTCCAGCTGTCGGATACGTTCTCGTGGCCCCAGTAGCGGCGCGCCACCTCGGGCCGGGTGATAGCCTCGAACACCTTCTCCGGCCTGGTGCGGATGTAGGTGACATAGACGAAACTGGCGGATCTGTCGGTCATTCCTGCGTCCCTTCGAGCTCTGTCCTGAGGTCGTGCAGAAGGCGCAGACGGCCCTCCTCGAACTTCCGGATCCAGCGCTCGTAGACCTCGTGGAGCGGGACCGGGTTGATGAAATGCAGCTTCTCGCGCCCGCGACGCACCGTGCTCACGAGGTTGGCCTGCTCCAGCAGCGTCAGGTGCTGGGTCACGGACTGGCGGGTGATGTCCATGCCCTCGCAGAGCTGGCCCAGGGTCTGGCCGTTGCGGTCGCAGAGCCTGTCGAGCAGCTGCCTGCGCCCGGGGTCCGCCAGCGCCCTGAACACCTTGTCATCATCCATCCGTGTCTCCGCCTGCTTCGAAGACAGAATATGCAGGTATCTGACTGCCTGTCAAGACATGCAGGCAATTGACTGCATGTTTCGGAAGCCCGCGCGCCGGCCCGGAACGCGAAAAGGGCGGCACCGGGGGTGCCGCCCTTTCGCATCGGGGAGAAGCGGGCCGGGCGCCGGCGCCCTGCCCCGCGCCTCAGCGCATGTTCTCTTTCATCATGTGGTCGACCATCATGTCGGGCGGCATCATGTTCGTGTTCAGGTGATACATGATCCACAGCGACCCGCCGACGAAGAGCGCCACGACCGTGATCGTGAACACGAAGGACAGCAGCGTCCAGCCGCCCTTCTTCGTGAAGTCGAGGTGCAGGAAGTAGACGAGATGCACCACGACCTGGATCACTGCGAGCAGCGCGATGGCGAACAGGGCGGTCTCGGTCTCGAACATGCCCGTCGCCACGATGAGGAACGGGATGACGGTGAGGCCGAAGGCCAGGCTCAGACCCGTGACGAGGATCTGCTGGGTGCCGTGGCCGTGAGACGAACCGGAACCGGACATCAGAGGGCTCCTTTCAGGTAGACGAGCGTGAACACGCAGATCCACACCACGTCGAGGAAGTGCCAGAACATGCTGAAGGTCATCAGCCGGCGGGCCATGAACCCGCCCACGCCGAAGCGCTTCACCTGGAACATCAGCACGGCCATCCAGATGAGACCGGCGGTGACGTGCACACCATGCGTGCCCACCAGCGTGAAGAACGCCGAGAGGAAGGCACTGCGCTGCGGGCCCGCGCCCTCTTCGATGAGGTGCGTGAACTCGTAGAGCTCCATGCCGATGAAGCAGGCGCCGAGCACGAAGGTGACCTTGAGCCAGAGCGACACGCGGTCGGTGTCGCCCCGGTCCGCGGCAAGCATCGCCATGCCGCAGGTGCCCGAGGAGGCGAGCAGGAACATCGTCTCCACGAAGACGAAGCCCAGTTCGAAAATCTCCCGGCTGGTGGGGCCACCGTCGGTGGCGCCCGAGAGCACGGCGTAGGTGGCAAAGAGCGATGCGAAGATGATGCAGTCGCTCATGAGGTAGATCCAGAAGCCGAGCTGGGTGGTCCCGTCGACGTCGTGGTGGTGATCATCCTCGTGGTGGACCGCGGCGCCGGGAGCGCCGTGGTGGGAGAGAGTGGAAGAGCTCATGATCAAGCCTCCATCATCGGCCGCGGCGCGGTGAGCGCCTCGATGCGGGCGACCTCCTCGGCGGGCACGTCATAGTCACGATCGGTGGAGAAGGTATGCGTCACCGCGGTCACGAACGCGATGAGCCCACCGGCGATGGCCAGCCACCAGATGTGCCAGACCAGCGCGAACCCGATGACCAGGAACAGCATGGCCACGATGAAACCGGTGCCGGTGTTCTTGGGCATGTGGATCGGCCCGTAGGGCTTCACCGGGCCCTTGCGGTTGCGCTGCTTGGTGCTCCAGTAGGCGTCAAGGTCGGTCACCTCGGGCTCCTCCGCGAAGTTGTAGAACGGCGGGGGCGAGGACACGGACCACTCCAGCGTGCGGCCGTTCCAGGGGTCGCCCGTGGTGTCCCGCAGGGCTTCGCGCTGACGGACGCTCACGATGAGCTGCAGAACCTGCAGGCAGACGCCGCAGAGGATGATCACCGCGCCGAAGGCGGCGACGATCAGCCAGGGCTGCCAGTCCGGGTTATCGTAATGGTTCATGCGGCGGGTCATCCCCATGAAGCCCAGGATGTAGAGCGGCATGAAGGCGAAGTAGAAGCCGACGATCCAGCAGAAGAACGACGCCTTGCCGAGGCCCTCGTGGAGCTTGAAGCCCCAGACCTTCGGGAACCAGTAGGCGAAGCCCGCCATGCAGCCGAACACCACGCCGCCGATGATCACGTTATGGAAATGCGCGATCAGGAACAGCGAGTTGTGCAGCTGGAAGTCCGCGCCGGGCACGGCGAGAAGCACGCCGGTCATGCCGCCGATGGTGAAGGTGATCATGAACCCGATGGTCCAGAGCACCGGCACCGTGAGGCGCACGCGGCCGCGATACATGGTGAACAGCCAGTTGAAGATCTTCACGCCCGTGGGGATGGAGATGATCATCGTGGTGATGCCGAAGACGGCGTTCACGTCCGCGCCCGAGCCCATGGTGAAGAAGTGGTGCACCCAGACGAGGAAGCTGAGCACGCCGATGGCGATCGTGGCGTAGACCATCGACTTGTAGCCGAACAGCGGCTTGCCGGAGAAGGTGGAGATCACCTCCGAGAACACGCCGAAGGCCGGCAGGATCAGGATGTAGACCTCCGGATGGCCCCAGGCCCAGATGAGGTTGATGTACATCATCGGGTTGCCGCCGCCGTCCACGGTGAAGAAGTGGAAGCCGAGGTAGCGGTCGAGGGTCAGCAGCGCGAGGGTTGCGGTCAGGATCGGGAAGGAGGCCACGATCAGCACGTTGGCGACCAGGGTCGTCCATGTGAAGACCGGCAGGCGCATCATTGTCATGCCGCGGGCACGCATCTTCAGGATGGTCGCGATCAGGTTCACACCTGACAACGTTGTCCCGATGCCCGAGATCTGCAGCGCCCAGATGTAATAGTCCACACCGACGTCACTGCTGTATCCCAGCTCCGACAGCGGCGGGTAGGCCAGCCAGCCGGTCTTGGCGAATTCGCCGACGACCAGCGAGATGTTGATCAGGATGGCGCCGCCCGCGGTGAGCCAGAAGCTCATCGAGTTCAGGAACGGGAAGGCCACGTCACGCGCGCCGATCTGCAGCGGCATCACGATGTTCATGAGGCCGATGACGAAGGGCATGGCCATGAAGAAGATCATGATCACGCCATGGGCGGTGAAGATCTGGTCATAATGGTGCGGGGGCAGGATGCCCTCCGCGTCATTGGCCGCGATGGCCTGCTGGCTGCGCATCATCAGCGCGTCGGCGAAGCCGCGCAGCAGCATGATCTGGGCCAGGATGACATACATCACGCCGATCCGCTTGTGATCGACGGAGGTGAGCCATTCGCTCCACAGGTAGCGCCACTTGCCGAGATAGGTGATGAGGCCGAGGACCGCGGCGCCGACGATCGCGATCACCGCGGCGGTGACCATGATGATCGGCTCGTGCCACGGCACGGAATCTAGGGTGAGTTTTCCGAACATACGTGTGCTCCGTCTCTACGAGCGCGGCTCGACAGGGTGCGAGAGCACCATGTACTTGTTGCGGACGATGTCGTCGAAGAGGCCCGGGGTGACCTGGGCGAAGAACGACGCTTCGACCTTCGAGCTGGGCTGCGCGAGGGTTTCATAGCTCGGGCCATCGAGCGTGTTGTGACCGGCGTGAACCGTGTCGATCCAGGCGGAATAGGCCTCGTCGGAGACCGCGCGCACCTTGAACTGCATGTCCGAGAAACCGGCGCCGGAATAGTTGGCCGACAGGCCGTCGAAGGTGCCCTGCTCATTGGCGATGAGGTGGAGCTTGGTCTCCATTCCCGCCATGGCATAGATCTGACCGCCCAGTTCGGGGATCGAGAAGGAGTTCATCATCGCCGAGGAGGTGATGGAGAATGCCAGCGGCCGATCGGCCGGAACGACGATCTCGTTCACCGTGGCGATCCCCTCGTCGGGGTAGATGAACAGCCATTTCCAGTCGAGCGCGACGACCTGGATGTTGATCGGCTTGAGGTCGTGGTCGATCGGCTTGTAGGGGTCGAGGTCATGCGAGGAGTTCCAGGTGATCACGGCCAGGACGGCGATGATGACGCAGGGAACCGCCCAGACGACGGCCTCGATCTTGCCCGAATGCGACCAGTCGGGGAGGTAACCGCTGTGGCCTTCGCGGTCCCGGTAGCGCCAGGCGAACAGCAGGGTCATCACGATCACGGGGATCACGACGATCAGCATCAGCAGCGTGGCGGTGACGATGAGGTTTCGCTCTTCGATCCCGATCTGGCCCTTGGGGTCAAGTACCGGGAAACGACAGGCCGCAAGCAGCGGCAGGAGGGCGAGCAGGAAGGTGCGGCGCAGGATTCTGGCGATCATCCCTTCCCTCCCTTGCCCATCGCGCGCCGACCGAGCGGGAGCTGGGCGCGGAAAGTAGAATGGATTGTCATGTCACTTGACTCCGTCAGACTCGTTGGTCGCCGACGGCATGACGAACGGAGAGCATTTGGAAGCGCGTCGGGGACGCACAGGCAAATACGCGGCAAGAGCGTATCAAGGGCACAATCAGCGCGATTGTGTCGGGCAGATGCGGCTGTCTTGTCATCCGAACGCGGACCAGTTCTGCGACAGGGCATGAGCTACGCCCATCTCGCGGTCGCCGCAACGCCTACCTTGGATTGTGCGGCGCATTGTCGCGACATTTTCTTCGAGCCACTCGTCTAATTCGGGATTTTCAGGGGGAATCACTCACGCAAAAGACGCAATCCGGCGATTTGGTTCACATTTCCGGGAGGGGTTAACCGGACTCCGTGAAAATCACCCCGACTCACTAAGCCGACGGCCCGGATGCTGCGTTGCACCAATTCCCACTGACCGGCCCCGTCTGGCATGGCATTTGCCGCTTTTGATTGCGGACCGGCGCTGTTTTTCCGCGCCGCTTTGTATCCCTTCGCAATATGGGAATTGTGCATTGTGTGCATTTTTTGCGATACAATATCGGAGGCCCATGCGCACATGCGGGCCGGCGATTGCAATTTGCGCCGTGCCGCGCATCGGTCACACTGCAAGAAAATCAAGCAGGGATGGCATGAACCGCAAGTACCCAAGCATTCAGGATGTCGCGCGGCTCGCCGGCGTCTCCACCGCCACCGTAAGCCGCACGTTGTCCCGGCCGGAGCTGGTGACGGAAGCCACCCGCTCCGCGGTTCACATCGCCATCGAGGCTGCCGGCTACAAGCTGAGCCCCGCGCTCCACTCCCTGCAGCGCAGGACCACGGGCGGGGTGGTGGCGCTGGTGCCCAACCTCTCCAACCCGTTCTTCTGCAAGGTGCTGGACGGCATCACCTCCGTGCTCTCGCCCTCCGGCTACGCGCTGCTCGTGGCTGACACGACCACCCAAGGCTGCTCCACCGCCAACGGGCTGGCCGGATACATCGAGCAGGGCCGCGCGGACGGGCTCATCCTGCTCGACGGCTCGCTGGACCCGGCGCTGTTCAGCACCGGCAGCACCGCGCGCATGGCCCTGCCGCTGGTGCAGGTCGGCGAATGGATCGAGGGGCTCTCCGCCCCGCGGGTGAGCTCGGACAACCGCGAGGGCACGGGCATCGCCGTCCGCCACCTCGCCCGGCTCGGGCACCGCCGGATCGGCCATGTCACCGGGCCCGCCGGCAACGTGCTCACCGACGCGCGCAAGCGCGGGCTGAAGGACGCGCTGGCGGCCCTGGACCTGCCGTGCCGCAAGGAGTGGATGTTCGACGGCGACTTCAGCTTCGCCGCCGGCGTGCGCGCCGCCCGGGCCTGGACCGACCTCTCCGACCGCCCCACCGGCATGGTCTTCGCCAACGACGAGATGGCCTGCAGCTTCGTCTCCGAACTGCGGCGCGCCGGCTTCAGCGTGCCGGGCGACGTCTCCGTGATCGGCTTCGACGACATCGACCTCGGGACACATCTCTCCCCCGCGCTCACCACCCTGCGCCAGCCGCGCGCGGAGCTGGGCGCCCATGCCGCGCGGACCCTGCTCGAGCTGATGGCGAAGGGCTCCGGCGCGGGCTGCGCGGCGCTGGACCTGGTGCTGCCGGTCGAGCTGATCCTGCGCGAAAGCACCAGCGCACCGCCCTTCGCCTGACCTTCGCAGGTGCGGCCGTCTGACCATGTGGGGTTTGCGCAGCGCAAAATCGCGATAGACTCTGTCCGGACGCCCGGGCCGCCTGGCCCGGACAGCCCGCGCCGCGGCCCTGCCCCGGGGCCAGCGCGGGCCGCAGGACAGGGAGACGGATGATCACGCAAGCGAAGCTCTGGATGAGCCAATGGGTGCCCGCATGGGTTCTCGAAGTCACCCTCGTTCTGGTCGCCCTCGCCGTGGCATGGGTGCTGCATGCGCTGGTGATCCGCCTGCTCCTGAACGTGATCGAGGGTCATAACGGCTTCGTTTCCCACTCACTTCGCCGCCTGCGCAGCCCGTCGCGGCTGGCGGTTCTGTTCCTGACCATCGTGCTCATCCTGCCGGCGGCGAACCTTCCGCGGGACTGGCGGATGCTGTTCCAGCACGCCGCGCTGGTGATGCTGATCGTGCTCATCGGCTGGTCCGTCCACATCATCGTGAGCGTGCTGGCGGACCGGGCCTCCCGGCGCTACCGGCTCGACGACGAGGAAAACCTGATCGCGCGCAAGTTCCACACCCAGATCCGGGTTCTGGTGCAGTGCACGCGCATCCTGATCTTCCTTGTCACCGCCGCGGCCGTGCTGGTCACCTTCGATGACGTGCGCGAATGGGGGCTGAGCCTGCTGGCCTCCGCGGGGGCCGCCGGCATCGTGCTCGGCCTCGCGGCGCGCCCGGTGTTCGCGAACCTGATCGCCGGCATCCAGATCGCGCTCACCCAGCCCATCCGGCTGGAGGACGTGGTGATCGTGGAGGGCGAGTGGGGCTGGATCGAGGAGATCACCTCCACCTATGTCGTGGTGCGGATCTGGGACTGGCGGCGCCTCGTGGTTCCGCTGTCCTATTTCATCGAGAAACCCTTCCAGAACTGGACCCGGCGCAGCTCCAACATCATCGGCGCCGTGGTCTGGGAGGTGGATTACACCCTGCCCGTGGAGGAGATGCGCTCGAAGCTCGACGAATTCGCCAAGGAGAGCAAGCTCTGGGACGGAAACGTGCTGAACCTGCAGGTCATCGAGGCGAACGCCACCACGATGACCGTGCGCGCGCTGATGTCCGCGCGCAACGCCCCCCGCGTGTGGGACCTGCGCTGCGAGATCCGTGAGAAGATGATCGGCTGGCTGCAGGCCACCTACCCCGATTCCCTGCCCCGCCAGCGCACCGGCCTGCAGATGATGGAGACCTGGACCGGCCCCGTGCCGCCCGCGCCGCTGCCGGAGGGAGACATGCCCGGCATGCCCGGCGGCAAGGCGGGTGCCGCACCCCGCTGAGGAGCCGGCGCCCTGTTCCGATAACCTTTTCTACACGTGACAGGCGTAGGTGCTGTGTCGTTGTCACGAAAGGAACGAGAATGGGGCTCAGATTCACACCGGCACTCGCCGCACTCGCGCTTCTGGCGTCGGCGGGTCTTGCAGCGTCGCAGACAGCGGGGCGGGAGGCTCCGCCCGTCAGCGAAGCGCCCAGCGTCTCTCCCGTTGTCGAGGAGCAGTTGATCGACGACCTGCGCCAGATCGCCCGTGAGCAGATCGTCCTGCTCGCGATCGCGTCGCAGAACAACCATTACGGCCATCTGCAGGAGGCCGAGATCCTGAAACTCGACGAGCAGTGGAAGCGCGAACGCGAATCGAGCGTGAAGCCCCTGATCGCGATGACCCTGTCGAACCCGCTCTCGACCTTCCTCACCCGGCTGCAGGCGGGCTCCGAAGGCTTGTTCCGCAAGATCTGGGCAACGGATCAGAACGGTCTCAACGTCGGGCAGACCTTGCCGACGAATGATTTCTGGCAAGGGGATGAAGAGGAATTCACGCTTGCCTTCAACAGGGGGCCAGGCGGCGTTCAGGTTTTCGGGCCGAAGTGGAACGCCGAATTTCTCTACTGGTACACCACCGTCACCCTCACCGTGGCGGACGGAAGCAATACCGCCATCGGCGCCATGACCTTCGTGGTGAATCTCGAGGAATTCACCCGTCGGGCCGCATTGGGGATCATCTGACATGCTCAACAACCTCACGATGAAGCAGAAGTCCCTGGCGGCATTTCTCGTCATCGGTCTCGTCACCCTCTCCACCGGGGTCGTCAGCGTGATGAAGGCCCTCGAAGTCAGCAGCAGCGTCGAGGCGAACGTGAACGCGGCCCGCGTGAATGACAGCGCCCGCACGCTCGGCGAGAACGGCCGCGTGCTCGCCGCCACGCTGAAGTCCTTCGTGCTGTCCGGAGACAGGACCGACCTGTCGCATTTCATGGACGCCCGCGACAGTGTGAAACGGGACTACAACACCTTCGTGGCCGTTCTGGAGGAGGTGGGCGCAGAGAATCTGCGCGCGGCCGTGGACGGTATCGAAGCCGATGTCGAAGCCTGGCTCAGCCAGCACGCCGACACGGTCCTCCAGTTGATGACCGACCCCGAAACGGTGGACATGGCCCGCGCGGTGGAGGTCTCCGGCCAAGGCGACAGGCTCTCCGCCAAGATCCAGTCGGACATCGAGAGCCTGCTCTCGACCGTGAGGGCCTTCGTCGAACAGCAGCAGGCCCGGCAATCGAGTGCCATCGACTCCCTGATGATCGTGGCGATCGTCAGCGCGCTGCTGGTGACGACGATCTCCGTGAGCTTCGGCATCGTCAATGCCCGCCTGCTGGGCCAGATGTCGAAACGCATGGCCTCCATGGCCGATGGCGACGTCGAGATGGCCGAATCGGAATTGCTGCGCAAGGACGAGATCGGTGCCATGGCCCGCGCGGCCCAGGCATTCCGCGAGAAGGCCCAGGCGGCTGAGCAATCCGCGGCATCCCAGCGCGACGCCGAGGCGCGCAGCGAAGCCGAGCGCCAGCAGATGATGAACCGGCTTGACCGCAGCTTCGGCGACGTGGTTTCCGCGGCGGTGGAGGGCGATTTCTCCCATCGGATCAAGGACAGCTTCGACGATCCGGTTCTTGACCGCCTGGCCACCCGCATGAACGAGATGCTGCGCATCGTCGGCTCCGGCCTCGGCGAGACCGCCGAGATGTTGCAGGCCCTGGCCGAGGCCGACCTCACGCGGCGCATGTCGGGCGACTACCGCGGCGCCTTCGCCGAGTTGCGCGACAACGCCAATGAAACCGCGAACCGGCTCACCGAACTGGTCACCGGCATCCTGGACTCGTCGCGCTCGGCCAAGGTCGCGAGCGAGCGGATCTCCTCGGCCATGACCCAGCTTTCGGACCGCACCGTCACCCAGGCAGCTTCGCTGGAGGAAACCGCCGCGACGACCGAGGAGCTGTCCTCGACCGTGCGCAGCAATGCCGAGTCGCTCTCCGATGCGGAGGGTCTGGCCGTCGAGGTCACCCGCAAGTCCGAGGAGGGAGGTCGCACGGTCAAGGCAGCCACCGACGCGGTGCACCAGATCCAGCAGAGCTCGGAAAAGATCAATGAGATCATCTCCGTGATCGATTCGATCGCCTTCCAGACCAACCTGCTCGCCCTCAACGCGGCAGTCGAAGCCGCACGCGCCGGGGATGCAGGACGAGGCTTTGCTGTCGTGGCCTCCGAAGTGCGGACCCTTGCACAAAGGTCCTCCGAGGCCGCGCGCGAGATCAACGCCCTGATCGCCGAGAGCACGACAAAGGTCAGCGAAGGCGTTCGCATGGTGGGCGAGACGAACTCGGCCCTTGATGAGATCACCCGCGCGATCAGCACGTTGACCGAAACCGTCAAGGCCGTGAGCTTCGCCGGCAAGGAACAGGCCTCCGGCATCGAGGAGATCAACCGCGCCGTCAGCCACATGGACCAGCTCACGCAGGAGAATTCGGCGATGTCGGAACAATCCGCTTCCGCGGCCGGCGGCCTGCTGGAGCAGATGCGCGACCTGGAAGCCCTGGTCTCGCGCTTCCGCGTCGAGAAGATCCGCGCCGCCGCCTGAGCACGACAAGCGCGCCGCCGGGGCTGCGGTTGAACGCTCCGGTGGCCGCCCGGGCTTGACCCGGGCGACGCATCGGGCCAGAGCGGGTCACCCGCCTTGCCCCCGTAACTCCTCAAGGCGGATTCGGAACAACGGAGCTTCGCCTGGTGATACGTGCGCTGACCCCCGTCGCCCCGCTGTTGCTCGGCATCACCCTGCTGATGTTCGGCAGCAGCCTGCAGGGCCTGCTCCTGCCGCTCCGTGCCCAGATCGAGAATTTCGGTCAGCCGGAAATCGGCCTGCTGGGCTCCGCCTATTTTGTCGGCTTCACACTGGGGTGTTTTCGCGGGCCGCGGATCGTGCAGAATGTCGGCCACATCCGGGCGTTTGCCGCCATCGTCGCTCTCGCCTCCTGCGTGATCCTCGCCCACTCGCTGTTCGTTCTGCCGGCGATCTGGTGGCTGCTGCGCGGCGCGACCGGATTCTGCTTCGCGATTCTCTTCATGATCATCGAGAGCTGGCTGAACGAAAAATCCGACAACAGCTCCCGCGGTGCCGTCTTCTCCACCTACGCGATGATCGTGAACGGCGTCGGCACCCTGGGCCAGTTGACGGTTGCCACCTCCGATCCGCAGAGCTTCGAGATGTTTGCCGTCGGCTCGATCCTGATCTCCCTCGCCGCCGTGCCGGTGGCCCTGTCCCGGCGCGAGGCCCCGGCCCCGATCGCCGAGGTGCGCATCCGCCCGATGCGCATCTTCCGATTCTCGCCGGTCGGCTTCATCGGCTGCCTGGTGACCGGGCTCACCAACGGCGCCTTCGGCGCCCTGCTGGCAGTCTACGCGCTGAGGATGGGGTTCGACACTCTGGACATCGCTCTGCTCGCCGCGTCACCCGCCCTGGCAGCCGCCATCGTACAATGGCCGCTCGGGTGGCTGTCGGACAAGATAGATCGCCGAATCGTGCTGATCGGCGCTGCCGCCGCGGCCTGCCTGGCGGGCCTGTTCCTGAGCTTCCAGGGCGGCGGCAGCCCCACCGCCGTGTTCATCGGCGTCATCGCCTTCGGCTGCTTCAGCTTTCCGCTCTATGCCCTCGCCGTGGCGCATGCGAATGATTTCGCCGCTCCGGGAGAGATGGTCGAAACCGCCAGCGGCCTGCTGCTCATCTGGTCCCTCGGCGGCGTGGCTGGCCCGATCATCGCATCGGTGGCGATGTCGCAGGGCGGGGCCTCGGCGCTCTTCGTGTTCACCGCCGTCGCCCATGCCGGGCTGGCCGGCTACACCGGTTGGCGAATCACCCGGCGGGCCGCACCGGCCGCCGAGGATCGGGGGCGCTTCACCGAGGCGATGGTCGTCTCGCAGACGGTCGGGCCGGTGGAACTCACCGAACCCGAGGAGGCGCTGGAGGACTGATCCCGGCGCTGACAGGCAGTCGGCGATGCCTCTTCGGCCCGGGCCCGGACTCCCTGGCCCGGGCCGGGCGAGACCCGATCAGCCTGCGCGCAGCGTCTCACCGGCAACGGCGATTTCGGCGGCGAGCCGGGCATTGTTGCGCACGAGGCTGATGTTCGCGGCCAGGCTTCGCCCGCCGGAGACTTCGTTGATCCGCGCGAGGAGAAATGGCGTGACCGCCCTGCCCACGATGCCCTGCGCGGCGGCTTCGCCCACCGCCCGGGCGATGATCGTGTCGATGTACTCCGGCTCCAGCGCGTCGGCCTCGGGCACGGGATTGGCGATGAGCAGCCCGGTGCCGGAGCCCATGCGCCCATGCAGGGCGATCGCCGCGGCGATCTCCGCCGGGCTGTCGAGCCGATGATCCGCGTGCGCACCGCTCTCGCGGCTGAAGAAGGCGGGAAAGGCATCGGTGCCGTAGGCGATCACCGGCACCCGCGCGGTTTCGAGATATTCCAGTGTCTTGGGGATATCGAGGATCGACTTCACCCCTGCGCAGACCACCGCGACCGGGGTCGCTCCCAGCTCGCCGAGATCGGCCGAAATGTCGAACGTGTGCTCCGCCCCGCGGTGCACGCCGCCGATGCCGCCGGTGGCGAAAACGCCGATACCCGCCAGTGCTGCCACACGCATGGTGGCCGAAACCGTGGTGCCGGCGGTGGCCTTGCGCACCATCAGGGCCGCGAGGTCGCGCCCCGAGGCTTTCACCGCACTGTCGGCGCGCGCGAGGGCGGCCAGCGCGTCGGGGGAAAGCCCGGCCTTCAGCCGCCCCTCGATCAGCGCGATGGTGGCCGGAACCGCCCCCGCCGCGCGCACGACGGCCTCGACCGCCTGCGCCGTCTCCAGGTTCTGCGGCCAGGGCATGCCGTGGGTGATGATCGTGGATTCGAGGGCGACGACGGCGCGACCCGCGGAGAGCGCGGCGGCGACCTCCTCTCCGAGATCGGGCGTGAGCGGCGCGGGGGAAACGGATGCCATGGGGTGAACCTCCGGGGTCAGGACGCGGCAGCGGGAAGGCGGTCGAACCGGTCGGCCAGCCAGGTGGCGGAGAGGCCGTCGATCACGCTGCCGGGGCATTCCGTGGCGAGCGCGCCGAGCAGCGCCCCCACCCGGGCGGCCCCGGAAAGCGGGTCTCCGGCGAAAAGGCGGTACAGCGTGCCGGCGATCATCGCGTCGCCGGCCCCGGTGATGTCGACGGGGCGGGCCGGCACCGCAGGCAGCAGCCGCACACCGGAGGCATCGGCCACCGCAATGCCGCGCGGCCCGTCGGAGACCAGCGCCTGCGCGGCCCCGCGCGCGACGATGGCCGCCGCCGCGGCGCGCAGGCTGTCGGGCCGCGCGCCGAGCACGGCTCCCGCCTCGTCGAGATTGAGGAACATGAGGTCCACCCCCTCCAACACCTCGGGCAGGCGGCGGACCTTGTGGGTGGAGACCGCGTCGATGGCGAGGCGGAACCGCGCCCCGCGCGCCCGCGTGATCAGCCCGGCGAGGGTTTCGGCCGGCAGGTTGCAATCGCAGAACACCCGGTCGGCGCCGGCGAGATGCGGCCAGACCCGGGCGAGCGCGTCCGGGGTGAGCGTGTCGAAGATCGCCATGTCCGCGATGCCGAGCACGAGCTCGCCCGCGGCATCGAGGATGGCGGCGTATTCCGCGGTGGCCTGCCCTGCCCCGCGCTGCACCCGGCTTACGTCGACGCCACGGGCCTGCAGGTGATCGAGGATCTGCCGGCCACCCTCGTCATCGCCGACGGCCGTCACGAAGCTGGTCTGGACGCCGAGCGCTGCCAGAGTCTCGGCCACGTTGCGCGCCACGCCGCCGAAGCTGCGATGCCCCTCCACCGGGTTCGACGTGCCCGCGACCACCTCGCCGAGCGCGCGGTACTTGCGGTCCAGCACCGCCCCGCCGAGGCACACCGCGCGCCGCGGCCCGGGCAGCACGTAACCGCGCCCGAGGATGTAGCCCTTGCGGATGAGCGCGGAGACATGGGCGGCGACGGTGGAGCGGGCAAGGCCCAGCGTGTCGGCCAGCTCCTGCTGACCGGCGAAGGGGTTGCGGGAGATGCAGTCCAGCACCGCCGCTTCCTGTTGTCCGAGATCCGTCACCTGGCACCTCCGCGAAGCCCGAGTCGCGCCCGGAGGTGCCATACAAGTGTTGTACGCGTCAACTGATGTTGTCCGGCGCCCCCGGAGCGCCGGGCAGCACCGGGCGGCCGATCAGGTAGCCCTGCATCTCGTCGCACCCCTCGGCACGGATCACGGCAAGTTCGCTCTCGGTCTCGACACCTTCGGCCAGCACGTTGAGCCCGAGGCTGTGGCCGAGCGCCACCATGGCGCGCAGCACCGCGCGGGCCGGCGCGCTCTCGCCCACGCCTGCGATGAAGCTCCGGTCGATCTTGAGCTTGCCGAACACGAAGGACCGCAGCGTGCCGAAGGAGGAGAACCCCTTGCCGAAATCATCCAGCACGAAGGTGATGCCCATGCGCGAGATGGCCTCCATCTGGGCGATGGCGGCGCGGCGCTCCTCGATGAGGGCGCTTTCGGTGATCTCGAGTTCGAGGCGCGCGGCCGGAAGGCCGCTGTCGCGCAGCACCTCGGAGACCAGCGCCGGCAGCCGGCCGCTGGCGAACTGCAGGGGCGAGAGGTTCACAGCCACCCGCTGCCGCCCGGGCCAGAGCGCCGCCTGGCAGCAGGCGCGGCGCAACACCAGTTCGCCGAGCCGGTCGATCTCGCCGGTCCCCTCTGCGAGGGCAACGAAGTCACCGGGCGGAATCCGGCCCAGCACGGGATGGGTCCAGCGCGCCAGCGCCTCGAACCCGACCGCGACACCGCTCTGCACGCAGGCCTGAACCTGGAAGGCGAGGTCGATCTGCCCCCTGCGGATGGCCTCGCGCAGGTCGCGCGCAAGGGCGCGGCGGGCGCGGGAGGCCTCGTCCATCTGGGGATCGAAACGGCAGAGCAGCGGCGCGCCGGGTTCCTTCGCGCGGCGCATCGCCAGTTCGGCGTTGTTGAACAGCTGGTCGGGCGTGGCCCCGTGCTCCGGCGCGCAGGCGAGGCCGATGCTCACCCGCGGCGCCAGTTCCATCTCCAGCATCCGGATGGGACGGGCGAAGATCTCGCGCAGCCGGTCCAGCTCGCACTGCAACGCTTCCTCCCCCGCGTAGCGGCAGGTGACGGCGAATTCGTCCGCGCCGATGCGTGCCGCGCCCCGGGCCTCGCCGTCACCGCCGGCCAGGCGCTCGGCATAGACCGTCAGCAGGCGGTCGCCCACGCTGTGGCCGTGCAGGTCGTTGATCTCCTGGAAGCGGTCGATGTCGATGATGATGACCGCAAGCCCGGTGCCCTGCTCCTGCGCCCGGCTCATCTCGCGCTCCAGGCGCTCGGCATGGGCGAGGCGGTTCGGCAGCCCGGTGAGCACGTCGTGGCGCAGCATGTATTCCATATGCGCCTCCATCCGCTTCTGCTCGGCCACGCCCTCGTACATCGAGATCCAGGATCCGTCGGGCAGCACGGTGCGCGCAATCCTCCGGCCTGCGCCGAGATCGATGGCCCGCTCGATCGTGTCGCCCTGCGCGCGGGCGGCGGCGATCAGCTCGCGGTGGGCCCGGTAGATGCGCTCAACCCAGTCAGGATCATCGGCGTGGTTGAGCTGCCGCCCCAGTTCGCCGAGCAGGTCGCGCACATGCATGCCCGGCCACAGGGCCCATTCGGAGAGGGAGAATGTCTGGCAGAACGCGTCATTCGCCAGCAGCAGGCGCTCGGACGCGTCGAACACGGTGACCGGCCGGCGCATCTGCGACACCGCGGCGCCGAGCCGCCGGCCCAGCTCGGCCAGGGTCTCCACCTCAGACTGGCGGAAGCTCACGTCGCAGGCGACCTTGGTGAACCCCACCAGTTCGCCGTCCATCAGAACCTGGTCCATGCTGGCGATGACCCGGATGCGGCGGCCGTCCTTGCGCACCCGCCACCCCTCGGTGACGTAATGGCCGCTGCGGCGCGCAGCCTCCAGCGCGCGTTCCGGCGCGCCGGCCGCGCGATCCTCCGGCGTGAAGATGCGCGCGTAATGCTTGCCCAGCATCTCCTCCCGCGTGTAGCCTTTGAGTTGCTCCGCGCCGGTATTCCAGCGCAGGACGCGGCCTTGCGTGTCCAGCATCGCGATCGAGTAGTCGGAGATCGAATCGATCAGCAGCTGGTCGATGCGGTCAGGGGTCAACGGCGTATACGAAGACATGGACATGGTAGCTGGTCGCCTCCGGAACGCTCGGACGATGGCTCGGGCTGGCGACGGGACGCTGGCTACTCATCGGTTTCAAAACACTCTGGTGAAATAACAAAATTGATCGTGTGGATCCCGCACCCGGAACCGCTGTTGCGCCCGCACGGATTCAATCACCGCATCGCACGCATTTCACACCATAGATGCACCGGTATGCCAGTCAATCGCGCTGATCATTGATCAATCATACGGAGCTGTCCGGGGCGTCGGCCGCGAGCACCCGCAGTCGGGAAATTTCGGGGGCAAGGCTGCGCACCACGGCGAGGATCTGCCCCGCGAGATGGGTCTCCACATATCCGGCAACGAACCCGTTCGGCGCGTGCAGCAGCAGGATGTCGCCCGCCTGCCCGGCGCCGCTCAGCCGGGCATACCAGGCGCGGGAGCGGGCGGGGTCGATCTCGGCCAGCCGCGCCCGCGCATCCGCCCAGAGACCGGGCGGTTCGGCAAGGGTCGGAGGTCGGCCGCGTTCCGGGAATGGCACCACGGTGGGCGCCTCCTCCTCCGCCGCATCGGTGCCGGTGAGCCTCTCGACGAGGTCCGGGCCGACCGCCTCCCAGGACGGGCGCGTGTCAACCAGGATCGCCTCCAGCCCGAGGCCGTAGACGGTGACGCGCCCGCGCACCGCCGGCAGGTGCACGACGATCCACCCCATGGCGCGGAGCTTGGACATCTCGCGTTTGACCGTGCGCTCATCAACATGCCAGAGCCGGGCGATGTCCGCCCGCCCGATGCTCAGCCGGTCGGTGGCCCAGTTGTAGCGCGCCGTGATGAGGGCGATCAGCCGCAGCGCGAGGCGCTGCTGCGACGACGGGCCCGAGAGCGCATGGCTCGCCAGTGCGCTCAGGAGATCGTACTTCCGGGACGCTGCTCCACGTCCGACTGCGCGTCCGGCAATCATGCGCGGCGCCCCCTGCTGGCCCCGGCCCTGCGCCCGGTGCGATACTGCTCGATGCGCCGGCTTGCGCGCCGGTCTGCTGCCCGTGGGGTTGCGGCAGGCAACGCTTTTCTCCGGACGTTGGCAATTTACGTCCAGTTCGGGCGGTACTGTCAAGTCCTGGTGCGGAAACTGCCGCTTTGCAGCCTCAATCAAAAAGATAATTTGAGGTGAACAGGTTAAGGGGGACAGCCTGTGTGACCCCCCAATGGCCGATCTTGTCCCCCCATGTCTGGGGGATCACCCTGTCACGTCCCCCATATGCGGCGCCGATCCGGGGCGCCGGCCTGGCCCGGATCGGCGAATCGCCCGCGGGCGAACTGTGGCCCGCAACGGCCTGTCCCGGCTTTGTTTTGCTGGGGCGCGGCGCGTCATGGAGCGATGGTATTCGCTTTTGCATTTTCGTGCAAATCAACGTAGTTTCGGGATCGGCAGGAATTTGCGTCCGATGCGGATGGCAGATCAACAAGACCAGACTGGACAACCATACAGGACCGACGCCTGTCTTCCCCGCGGGGAAGGTGGCTGGAAGGAGAGCCGATGTACACTCATGAAGACCTTGCGGCGCTGCAGGCGCAGTCCCTGCGGATGCAGAGCTGGATCCGCAAGCAGACATTCTCGCCCGAGATGGAGAAGACGTTGCGGCGCTTTTCCTCCTGGGAGGTGGCGGAGCTGATCCTGAAGGTGAACCAGTCCACCTTCCGCGGGCGGCTGGCAGCCGACCCCTCGCTGCCCGACGGCGAGGTGGAGGAGGAGGGCCGCCAGCGCTGGTATTCGCTCGACGAGATCAACGAGCTGCGCCGCCGCGTGAAGGTGAACCGCCAGTCGCTGCTGCCCTACCGGCCGGCGGGCAAGCGGGCGATCCGCGCGGCCATCGCCAACTTCAAGGGAGGCGCGGGCAAGTCCACCGTCGCGCTGCACTTCGCCCATGCCGCGGCGCTGGACGGCTACCGCGTGCTGCTGATCGACTTCGACCCGCAGGCCACGCTCTCCCACGCCATGGGCATGACGGATGTGGATGAGGACCACACGGTCTGGGGCATCATGGCGCGGGACCTGGTGCGCGAGACCGACCGGATGAACGCGGCCTCCGTGGGGGCGGAGAGCGGTACCGCCCTGCCCCGCCGGCAGCTGCCCGCCTCCATCCGGGATCTGGGCCTGTCCGGGCTGCGCGCCACGGACTTCATCAAGCCCACCTCCTGGTCGACGATCGACATCATTCCCTCCTGCGCGAACGCGGCCTTCGTGGAGTTCGCCTCGGCGCAATATCGGCACCTTAACCCGGACTGGTCGTTCTTCGCCTGCGTGGCCCGCTATCTGGAAGGCATTCCGGATGACGCCTATGACCTCATCCTGTTCGACTGCCCGCCGGCCATCGGCTACCAGTCGATGAACGCGGTCTTCGCGGCCGACATGCTCTACATCCCCTCGGGCCCCGGCTACTGGGAATACGATTCCACCACCAGTTTCATCGGCCAGCTCGCCGAGGCGCTGGAGGACCTGGCCGCGGGTTTCGCCACCTTCCCCGCGGGGAAGGTGGCCCTCCCCAAGGCATTCCTGGAATTGCGGTTCCTGCTCACCCGTTACGAGCCCGGCAGCGAGCTGCACCGGGCGATGCGCGACGCGTTCCGCAAGGTGTTCGGCGCGCATGTGACGGAGCACCCGATCGAGCTCACCCGCGCCGTGGAACAGTCCGGCCGCTTCCTGTGCTCGGTCTACGAGATCGACTACCGCGATATGACCCGCGAAACCTGGCGGCGCGCCCGCGCCACCTTCGACCAGGCCTACGGTGAATTCCGGGCGTCCCTCTGTTCCGCCTGGGACAAGCTGGATGCGGATCGGGAAGACGCGGCATGAGCCGGAAGCGCAGGGTATTCCACATCGATCTTCCCGATGAGCCGGATGAAACCTTCCCCGCGGGGAAGGCGGAGCCGGAAGCCGCGGCGCCGGTCGAACCAGTGCCGGAACCCGAGCTTGAGCCGCAGGTGAGTGCCCCGCCGCGGCGCGGCCCGATGGCCAGCGCGGTGCGCGAGACGGCCGAGGCACTGGTGGAGCGGCGCGGCCAGGAGGCGAAGATCCGCGCCGAGAATGACGCGCTGGCCGCCGAGCATGTGCGCCTGAAACGCGCCGGGCTGATCACCGATCTCGTGCCGCTGGAGGCGATCGGGGTGTCCAAGCTGATGCGCGACAGGCGGCCGGGCCCGGACGCGGACCTGGAGGAGTTGAAGGAGAGCATCCGCGCCGTGGGCCTCTCCAACCCGATCCGGGTGGAGCAGGGCGAGGACGGTGGCTTCGAGCTGATCCAGGGCTATCGCCGACTGTCCGCCTATCGCGCGTTGCTGGAGGAAACCGGCGACGAGGCCTGGGCGCGCATTCCCGCCGGTTTCGTGCCGCGGGGCGAGGAGCTTCCGGCGCTGTACCGGCGCATGGTGGACGAGAACATGGTGCGCAAGGACATCTCCTTCGCGGAGATGGCCGAGCTCGCGCGCGCCTATGCCGCCGACCCGCGCAACGGGGTGGAGGACGTGGACGCCGCCGTGCCGGTGCTGTTCCGCTCCGCCTCCTACCAGAAGCGCAGCTACATCCGCGCCTTTGCGCAACTGCTGGACCTGCTCGGCGATGCGCTGCACCACCCGGACGCGATTCCGCGCAGCCTGGGCCTGGCGCTGCGCAAGCGCATCGAGGAGGTGGACGGCGTGGTCGGCGCCCTGCGAAGGGAGCTGGGCCGGCTGGGAGACTGCACTGCGGAGGATGAGCTGGCGGTCCTGCGCCGATACGCCTCCGGCGGGGCGGAGCCGGTGCCGGACTTCCCCGCGGGGAAGGTCGTGAAGGGCGGCGCGGTGCCGCGCCCGGCACGCACCACGTTCCGGCTCGAACTGCCCGAAGGCGAGGCGCGGTGCACCGCCTCGCGCGGGCGGCTGGAGCTGCGTCTGGACCGGGACTTCTCGGAAGTGGAACGCCGTCGGCTGGAGGCCGCGGTGGCCGCGTTCTTCCGCACGCTGGACGCCTGACACCGCGACACCTTCCCCGCGGGGAAGGTGTCGCCACTGTGTGGGATCGGTCGGCGGAGGCCGCGCCAACGGGGCCAACCGCACCAATCGCGCAAACCTTGCGCCCCACGCGAATTGCGCCGGCCGGGCAAGCCGCGGCCGAGCGGGCGAGGGCGGCGGCAGGGCAGGGTGATGCCGCAGCGCGGGGGGTGGATCTCGCGATGGCGCGCCCATGTTCCGCTCCCGCCTTGCGGGGGCGCCCCGCACGTGATGGATTTCGCGCTGGCGGGCCGGGGCAATCCGGGGTAGAAGATCGAAACCCATGAGTGCCGCGCATTAGTAATATATATTGCGCGTTAACAGGCCTTCAGTTCTGGGACACCGTAGCTATGCCGAAACCCGAGGATCCGCACCTCTCGCCCTATGACACCGCTCCGGAGGAACAGGACCTGTGGTTCCTGCCCGGGGCCGAGACGGAGGATCCGCGGCCGGACCAGGGCGCGTCGGCGCTGCCCTGGGACACGGCGGACCGCAGGCCGTTGCTCGACCCGGCGGACTGGCTGAAGGCCGAACGGGAGGAGGGCCGGGCGCTCACGGCCGCGGCGGTGGCCTTCGCGCGTCTGGACGAACGGCTGCGCGCCGGGCCCGAGGGGCTGGTGCGGCGGCTCGCGCTGATGGACATCTCTGACCTGCTCTGGTCCGAGGGCGTGCGCATCGCGCCCGAGCGCCTGGCGCTTTACGTGCACCTGCGCGCCGGGGCACCGGCGGAGGGGGACCGGGAGCTGGCGCTGGCCGGCTGGGCCTTCCGCAGGCTGCTCGGCGGGCCGGGGCCGCTGGACGGGCTGCAGGCGTTTCTCGGGCGGCGGCCGGCGCCTGCGGACGGTTTGCTGGACTTCAGCCAGCGCCCCGTCGGCCTCGCCTTCGACGGGCTGGCGGAGGACTGGCGTTCCGTGCTCGGCCAGGCCGGGGCGCTGCACCCGATCAGCCGGGCCGGCTGCGCCTTCGCGGCCTGGCGGCTGTTCGGCCTCTCCGGCGCCGGGGCGGTGCTGGAGCCGGCGGTGGTGGCCGCGCGGCTCGGCGGCGCGGGCAGGGCGCTTCCCTTCCTGCCGCTGGCCATCGGCGAGCGCAACGCGTTGCGGGCCGGCGGGGGCAGCCCGGCCGAGCGGCTGCAGGGCTGGTATCGCGGCATCGAGACCGCCTGCCTGCGCGGCTACATGGAGCTGGACCGGCTCGCGGACTGGGAGCAGCGGGCCACCGCCGCGCTGGCCGACCTGTCGGGGCGCACGCCGCCCGCGCTGGTCGCGGCCCTGCTCGCCGCGCCGGTGCTTTCGGCGGAGATGGCGGCGGCGACGGTCGGGGTGTCCTTCTCCGCCGCGGCGCGCAATCTCGCGCTCTTCGAGGAGCGCGGCCTGGTGCGCGAGGTCACCGGGCAGGAGCGGTTCCGCTTCTGGACGGTGCTGGCCTGAGGGCCGCGATCACAACTTCCGGCGATATGTTGACCCTTTTGCTCGGGCTCTGTAAGCGGGTGGAGTTCCAACCAAGGAGAGGGCGCACATGCTGGCTCCGTTTCTCATCATGCTCCGCGAGGGGATCGAAGCCGCATTGATCACCGGCATCGTCGCGACCTACCTGCGCCAGACCGGTCGCGGGGCCTGGTTGCCGGCGGTCTGGGTGGGGGTGCTGCTGGCCGTGGCGGTGTCGCTGTTCGCCGGGGCCGGGCTGGAGCTGGTGCAGGCCGAATTCCCCCAGAAGGCGCAGGAGCTGTTCGAGGCCGTGGTCGGGCTGGTGGCCGTCGGCGTGCTGGTCTCGATGGTGTTCTGGATGCGCAAGGCGGCGCGCTCGATGCGCGCCACGCTGGAGGCCTCGGTGGAGGCCAGTTTCACCGGCAGCAGCAGTGGCGGCTGGGCGCTCATCGGCATGGTGTTCTTCGCCGTGGCGCGCGAGGGGCTCGAGTCCGTCTTCTTCCTGATGGCGGTGTTCGAGCAATCCTCCGGGCCGGGGGCGGCGCTCTCCGCGCTGGCCGGGCTTGCGGTGGCTGCGCTCATCGGCTTCGCGATCTACGTCTGGGGCGTGCGGCTCGACCTGCGGCGCTTCTTCCGGTTCACCGGGGTGTTCATCCTGGTGGTGGCCGCGGGGCTGCTGGCCAGCGTGCTGCGCAACCTGCATGAGGCGGGCCTGTGGAACGGGTTGCAGGAGCTTGCCTGGGACATGAGCGACACCCTGCCGGTGTCCAGCCCCGGCGGCACCGTGCTGTCGGGCCTCTTCAACTACCAGCCGGCGCCCACGCTGGGGGAGGTCGCGGTCTGGGCCGTGTTCCTCGTCGTGTCGCTGTGGCTGTTCCTGCGGCCCGCGCCGCGCAGATCCGGAGAGCGTGCCCATGTCTGACCAGCCTGAGAGGGCGTCCCCGGGCGCGCCCCGGCCCGCCGCGGCGCCGCAGGGCGCGGTGCTGAAATGGGCCGTGGCCGGGGCCGCGCTGCTGGCCGTCGGCGGTGGGGCAGCCTTCTGGTTCGCGGCCGGAAACCGCGGGCCGGCCGGGGCAGGGGACGGGGCCGTGGAGGTTGCGGTGAACGCGGGCGGCTGCGCGCCGGCCCGGCTGGAGCTGCCCGCGGGCACCCATCAGTTCCGCATCCTGAACCGCTCCGACCGCCCGGTGGAGTGGGAGATCCTGGAGGGCGTGATGGTGGTCGCGGAGCGTGAGAACATCGCCCCCGGCTTCAGCCAGACCCTGAGCGCGCGGCTCACCCCCGGCGATTACGAGATCACCTGCGGCCTGCTGTCGAACCCGCGCGGCGCGCTGCACGTCACCCCGTCCGAGGCCACCTCTGCCGTGGCCGGCACCGCCCCGCCGCTGCGCGCGCTCATCGGGCCTTTGTCGGAGTACAAGGTCTACCTGATCCGCGAGGCGCAGGCGCTGGTGCGCGACACCGGCAAGCTGGCCGAGGCGATCGAGGCCGGGGACATGGCCATGGCCCGCGCGCTCTACACCACGGCGCGCGCGCCCTGGCGGCATGTCGAGCCGGTGGCCGCGCGCTTTGCCGACCTGCAGAGCCGCATGGACCCCCAGGCCGCCTGGCTGCGCGACCGCGAGGCGGACGCGGGGTTCACCGGCTTTCACCGCATCGAATACGGGCTTTTCGCGCGCAACAGCCTTGACGGGCTCGCCCCGGTGGCCCGGGCGCTGGCGGCGGATGCGGCCACGCTCTCCGCGCGGCTGCGCGCGCTGAAGGTGACGCCGGAGCTGCTGGCCTCCTCCGGCGCCGGGCTGGCGGCGCGGCTGGGCGATGGCCGCGTTTCGGCCGGGGAGGACCCCTATTCGGGCACCGGGCTCACCGATCTCGACTCGAGCCTCGACGGGCTGGAGAAGCCCGCAACCCTGCTCACCCCGGTTCTGGAGGCGCGCCACCCCGCGCTGGTGGCCGATCTGGAGCAGCGCTTCGCCGCCGCCCGGGCGGTGCTCGCCGCGCATCGGGGCGCGGGCGGATACCCTTCCTTCGAAACCCTGGACGCGCCGGAGCGGGCCGCGCTGGAGACCGCCTTCACGGCGCTCGGCGCCACGCTCGGGCAGCTTCCGCAGGCACTGGGATCAAGCTGATGACCGGGAAAGACGCGCCTTCCGCACCCGAGGTTTCCGAGGCCCGGGCGCGGGCATCCGGCGGCAGTGGCGGTGATGGCGGCGGCCTCCGGGCCGAGGCAAGCCGGGGCCCGCGGCTGGGGCGCCGGCATGTGCTGGTCGGGCTCGCCGGGGGCGGGCTCGCGCTCGGCTGCCCGATGGGGGCCGGCGCGGCCCAGGCGCCGCAGTCCAACCCGGCCACCGACGCGCCGGACGGCACGGGCCGGGGCGCCAGCCGCCAGCCCTTCCACGGGCTGCACCAGTCCGGCATCGTCACGCCGCGGCCGGCCTCCGGGCTGATGGTCGCCTTCGACGTGGTCGCCACCAGCCCGGCCGACCTGGAGACCCTGCTGCGCCGCCTCACCGAGCGCATCGCCTTCCTTACCACCGGCGGGCCGGTGGAGACGCGCGACCCCCGCCTGCCGCCGGTCGATTCCGGCCTGCTCGGGCCGGTGGTGGCGCCGGACGACCTCACGGTCACCGTCTCGCTCGGCGCCTCGCTGTTCGAGAACCGGCCCTGGCTCGGCGGCCTCGCGCCGCGCCGGCTCACCCGGATGGAGGCCTTCCCCAACGATGCGCTGGAGGCCGGCCTGTGCCACGGCGACCTCGCGCTGCAGTTCTGCGCCAACCTGCAGGACACCAACATCCACGCGCTGCGCGACATCCTGAAATCCATGCCGGAATTCCTCGTGCCGCGCTGGATGCAGGAGGGCAGCGTGCCCGTGGTGGCCCATGCGCCGGGCGCGCCGAAGGAAAGCGCGCGCAATTTCCTCGGCTTCCGCGACGGCTCGGCGAACCCCGACGCCGGGGATGAGGCGCTGATGGACCGCGTGGTCTGGGTGGGCGAGGGGGCGGGCGAGCCCGGCTGGGCCACCGGCGGCAGCTACCAGGCCGTGCGCATCATCCGCAATTTCGTCGAGCGCTGGGACCGCACGCCGCTGCGCGAGCAGCAGCGGATCTTCGGCCGGCAGAAGGACAGCGGCGCGCCGCTGGACGGGCGCACCGAGGCCGACCTGCCGGATTACGCGGCCGACCCGGAGGGCGCCGTTACCCCGCTCGCCAGCCACATCCGCCGGGCGAACCCGCGCACGGCCGAGGCCGCCCGCCACCTGATCCTGCGCCGCCCGTTCAACTATTCCAACGGCGTCACCCGCTCCGGCCAGCTGGACCAGGGGTTGCTGTTCATCGCCTACCAGGCGGACCTGGAGGCCGGGTTCATCTCCGTCCAGCGCGCGCTCGATGGCGAGCCGCTGGAGGAGTACATCAAGCCGGTGGGCGGCGGATATTTCTACGTGCTTCCCGGCGTGCGGGACAGCGGGGACTGGCTTGGCCGCTCGCTGATCGACGCCGTGAAGCAGTCACAGGCACAGCCAAGCCCGACGCCAGGCAGCCACACTCAGGAAGGATGATGCGAATGATGACCCTGAAGCAGGCGCTCGCCACGGGAACGCTTCTGGCAGTCGCAGGGCTCGGCGCCCCGCTGCTGGCCGCCACGCAGGAGGTGACGCTCGACCTCGTGGAGCCGATCACCGACTACAAGCTCTACGTCTCCGACCGCACCGCGCAGCTGGTGGAGGACACCGGGGCGCTGGTCGCGGCCATCCATGCCGGCGACCTGGAGAAGGCGAAGGCGCTCTATGCGCCCACCCGCACCTCCTACGAGGAGATCGAGCCGATCGCGGAGCTGTTCGCCGACCTCGACGCCTCCATCGACGCCCGCGCAGATGACTACGAGACCGCGGAGAAGGACCCCGCCTTCACCGGCTTCCACCGCATCGAGTACGGGCTCTGGGTGGAGAAGGACACGGCCGCGATCGCCGGCTACGCCGACCGCCTGATGGCCGACGTGAAGGATCTCGACCAGCGCATCGCCGCCCTCACCTTCCCGCCGGAAACCGTGGTGGGCGGCGCCGCCGCGCTGATGGAGGAGGTCGCGGCCTCCAAGGTCTCGGGTGAGGAAGACCGCTACAGCCGCACCGACCTGTGGGATTTCCAGGCCAACACCGATGGCGCGAAGAAGGTCTTCGAACTGGTCCGCCCGCTCATCGAGCCGACGGACCCGGCGTTCGTGAGCACCGTGCAGTCGAACTTCGACGACGTGGACCAGACCCTCGCGCATTACCGCACCGCGAACGGGTTCGAGGATTACGAGGAGCTGTCGGACCAGGACCGCACCCTGCTCTCCGCCCGGGTGAACACGCTGGCGGAGGATCTCTCCACCCTGCGTGGCAAGCTCGGCCTCGACTGAGCGCGCGCCCCGCGGATGGGCCGCAGCCGGGCCGCGCGCCCGGGTGCGGCCGGATGCCCGGGCGGCAAGGCTGTTCACGGCGCGCCGCCCGGGTGTAGGTTCACCCCGAACACCCGAGTCGGCGCTTCCGGTGCCGCGCCGGGCGGGGAAGGGCATGTCCGATGGCCACGAAAGATACAGATGATCCCTACGCCCTCCTCGGAGTGGCGCGCGACGCCTCGCCGGAGGACATCCGCAAGGCCTACCGCCGGCAGGTGAAGAAGCACCACCCGGACCTGCACCCCGGAGACGCGGGGGCCGAGGCGCGCTTCAAGGCCATCGCCGCGGCGAACGAGATCCTCTCCGACCCGGACAAGCGGGCGCGCTTCGACCGGGGCGAGCTGGACGCGGCCGGCCACGAGACCGGCCGGTCCGGCTTCTGGCGCGACCATGCCGGCAGCGCGGACGCCGGAGCCTACCGCTCCTCCGCCGGGTTCGACGATTTCGCCGGTGCATCCGATTTCTTTTCCGACATTTTCGGGCGGCGCGCCGGGGCGCGGGAGGGCGGCGGCATGAAGATGCGCGGCAGCGACATGCACTACCGCGTCGAGGTGGATTTCCGCACCGCGGCGCGCGGCGGCAAGATCCGGCTCTCCAATGCCGAAGGCGCGGGGTTCGATCTGTCCGTGCCCGAGGGCTGCGAGGAGGGTCAGGTGATCCGCCTCGCCGGGCTGGGCCGGCCGGGCTCGGGCGGCGGGCCGTCGGGCGACGCGCTGGTCTCGGTCTCCATCCGCCCGGACCCGCTGTTCCGCCGCGAGGGCCGCGACATTCTCATCGAGGTGCCCGTCTCCATCGACGAGGTGGTGACCGGCGCCCGCATCGACGTGCCCACGCTGGACGGCACGGTCAAGCTCACCATCCCGAAGGGCGCGGGGGCCAAGGTGCTGCGCCTGCGCGGCAAGGGGGTGCACCCGGGCGGCGACCAGCTCGTGCGGCTGCGCATCGTCGCGCCGGAGGCGGTGGATGACGCGCTCGTCGCGGCCCTGGAGGCCTGGCGCGCCCGGGCCCGCCCCGATCCGCGCCGCAACTGGGGAGGGGCGCGATGACCCTGCTCACCCGCACCCAGCTCTGCGAGGCGCTGCGCGTGGAGACCACGCGCATCGATGTCTGGATCTCCGCCGGCTGGATCCGCCCCGTCGTGGCGGAGGGAGACCCGGGCCCGCGCTTCTCTCCCGCCGACACGGCCCGCGCCGCCTTCCTGCTCAGCCTGGAGCGGGACATGGCGCTGGATGCGGAGACGGTGGAGACCATGCTGTCGCTCGTGGACCAGATCCACGGGCTCCGGCACGAACTGAGGCGCCTCGGCCAGGCCATCGAGGCCCAGCCGGAGCACGTGCGCCGCGAGATCGCCGCGCGGGTGTCCGGCCGGCCCGGAGGCTGAGCGCCTGCGCCGCCCCTGCCGGCGCCGGGCCCGGCAGGCGGCAGCAAGCGGCCCGGACGGAGGGAAAGATCCATGAGCTACAAGACCATCCTGAACGTGTGTGACGAGACCGGGTCGGCCACGCCCGGGTATCAGCTGGCCGTGGCGCTGGCCGGCCGGTTCGACGCGCATCTCGAACTCATCGCCTGCGGGCTGGAGCCGGAACTGACCATGTACGCCTATGACGGGGTGGATGCCGGGCTCATCGCCGAGATGGGCGACCGGGCGCGCGGCCGGGCCGACGCGATCGCCGCCTCCGCCGAGGCGCTGCTCTCGGCCACCGGGCTGCGCTCGGATGTCCGCCGCCTGGTCACCAGCTACGACCGGCTGCAGGCGCGGTTCGGCGCCTATGCCCGCTATGCCGATCTCGTGGTGCTGGACCGGCCGAAGTCCACGGATGACACGGTGGCCGAGCGGCTGCTGGAAGGCGCGCTGTTCGACGGCGATGCCACCGTGCTGCTGTGCCCGCAGACGGAGACCCCCGGCCCGGTTCCCGGTGATTCGGTGGTGATTGCCTGGAACGGCAGCGCCGAGAGCCTGCGCGCGGTGCGCGGCGCCATGCCGTTCCTGGCGCAGGCGCAGCGCGTGGACATCGTGCTGGTGGACCCGGAGCCGGACGCCGAACTCACCGGGGAGGACCCGGGCAGCCTGCTCGCGCTGATGCTGGCCCGGCAGGGGCTTCATGTGAGCGTGACGCCGAAACCCTCCTCCGGGCGGGCCCCGGCGGAAGTGGTGCGCGAACATGCCACCGACATCGGGGCGGATTTGCTGGTGATGGGCGCCTACGGGCATTCCCGCCTGCGCGAGTACCTGCTGGGCGGCGCCACCCGCGACATGCTGGCGGACATGCGCCTTCCGGTGCTGATGGCGCACTGACACCCCGTGCCCGGGCCGGCGCCCCGACGGGCAGGGCACGCCCGGCCCGGCTCTGGCCTGGGCGCCGCGGGGATCCCCGGCCGCCGCCGGTGCGCGGGCGCGGCAGGGGGCCCGCCGTGTTCGCGGATCACCCCCGGGTGCGCTCGGCCTGCAGGAAATCGATGAAGGCGCGCAGCGGGGCCGGCACCAGCCGGCGGCTGGCGTAGTAGAGGAAGGGCCCGGGAAAGCGCGGCGCCCAGTCCTCGAGCACCGGCACCAGCCGCCCCTCCGCCAGCGCCGGGGCCAGAACCTGGTGGAAGGTCCCGTAGATCCCCTCTCCGGCCAGGCAGGCGGCCAGCAGCATGTCGAGCGAGTTGGTCACCATCCGCGCCGGGGGGTCGATGCGCAGCACCGCCTCCCCACGCTCGAACTCCAGGGGCTGGGTGTTGCCGTTCAGGAAGCGGTGGCGCAGGATCCGGTGGGCCAGCAGGTCGCGCGGGTGGCGGGGCGTGCCGTGCCGGGCGAGGTACTCCGGCGTGGCCGCCGCGGCATAGCGCTGCGCGCGCGGCCCGACCGGTACGGCGATCATGTCCTGCGCCAGGTGCTCCTCGAAGCGGATGCCGGCGTCCTGCCCCTCGGCGATGATGTCCAGCAGGCGGTTGTCCGCCGTCACCTCCAGGATGATGCCGGGGTGGGCCCTGAGGAAGCGCGCCGCGATCTCCGGCAGGATGAAGCGCGCCACGATTTCCGGCACCTGCAGGCGCAGCGTGCCGCCGGGCCCGGCATCGGGGCCCGGCGTGGAGTCCAGCGCGTCGGCGAGTTCGGACAGCGCGGGGGAGATGCGCTCGAGCAATTGCGCCCCGGCCTCCGTGGGCGTGACGGAGCGGGTGGAGCGGTGCAGCAGGCGCTGGCCCAGCCGCTCCTCCAGCCGGCGCACCGCGTCGGAGAGCGTGGAGGGCGCCACCCCCCGCCGCGCCGCGGCCGCGCGGAAGCCGCGCGCGCGGGCCACGGCGGCGAAGATCTCCAGGTCGGTCAGGCTGGGATGGGACATTGTACGGCACCTCGGACGGCTTGTCCGACTTTGCCCCGATTATCGAACGGTTGGCCAGAGGGCATAGTTCCGTTGTGGCCGGTGGGCAGCACCGCCACGCAGCGACATGAGGAAAGACACATGGAACAGCGCACACTCGGCCGCACCGGCCCCGAGGTCTCGGCCCTCGGCCTCGGAGCGATGGGGATGTCGGCCGGCGTCTACGGCCCGGCGGACCGCGAGGAGAGCCTCGCCACCCTGCACGCCGCCGTGGATGCCGGCGTGACCCTGATCGACACCGGCGATTTCTACGGCATGGGGCATAACGAGATGCTCATCGGCGAGGCCCTGCGCGGCCTGCCGCGCGAACAGCTGGTGATCAGCGTGAAATTCGGCGCGCTGCGGGACCCCGCCTTCGGCTGGGGCGGCGTGGACAATCGCCCGGCGGCGATGCGCAACTTCGTGGCCTATTCGCTGCAGCGGCTGGGCGTGGAGCAGATCGACATCTACCGCCCGGCGCGGCTGGACCCCGCCGTGCCCATCGAGGAGACGATGGGCGCGCTGGCGGAGATGGTGCAGGCCGGCTGGATCCGCCACATCGGGCTCTCGGAGGTGGGCGCGCAAACCCTGCGGCGCGCCGCCGCCGTGCACCCGGTTTGCGACCTGCAGATCGAGTATTCGTTGATCTCGCGCGGCATCGAGGCGGAGATCCTGCCGGTGGCGCGGGAGCTGGGCATCGGCATCACCGCCTACGGGGTGCTGTCACGCGGGCTGATCAGCGGGCACTGGAGCGCGGGCGCGTCGAAGGCGGGGGATTTCCGCGGCATGAGCCCGCGCTTCGCGGCCGACAATATCGACGCCAACCTCGCGCTCGTCGAGGCGCTGCGGGGCGTGGCGGAGGCGCGCGGGCTGAGCGTGGCGCAGGCGGCCATCGCCTGGGTGGCGGCGCAGGGGCCGGACATCGTGCCGCTCATCGGGGCGCGGCGCCGCGACCGGCTGGCCGAGAGCCTCGGGGCGCTGGAGACCGCCCTCGACGCCGAGGCCCTCGCCGCCATCGCCGCGTCCATGCCGGCCGAGGCGGCGCGCGGCGCGCGCTATCCCGCGATGCAGATGGCGCATCTCGACAGCGAGCACTGAGCCCCGGCACCGGGCCGCGCGGGCGTCTGCCCGCCGGGGCCCGGTGCTCCCCCGCCCGGGCCTCTGCCCGCGTCCGCCAGGTGATTCGCGGCAGGGCACCGGGACCGATGCCACCGCGCGCGGGGAAGCGCAGCCGGGCCTGCCTCACCGGTGAGCGGCTGGCCGGACGCGCCCTGTCCGCGGAACCAGACCTCCAGCCCTGCGCCGCCTTCACGCTCTGCACGGCCCGCCGCGCCGCATCCCCTGCGGCCTGCAGGCCCGGGGCAAAGGCCCACGCCGCTTCTGCCGCTTCCGACGAAGATGATGTGGAGGAGCTCAACAAATTTCTTCCTAAAAGTCCTATTGTATGATTTTTTATTCAGCGCGGCTCCGGCCCGAAAAGAAAAGACTCATGGGAGGAAATCATGCTTCGGAAAACTTTCTGGGGAACGGCGGCGCTTGCCTCGCTGGTTCTCGCTGCGCCCTCGGTGGCCCAGACCATCGGCTTCTCGCAGATCGGCTCGGAATCGGGCTGGCGCGCGGCCGAGACCACGCTCACCCACCAGCAGGCCGAGGAACGGGGCATCGACCTCAAGTTCGCCGACGCCCAGCAGAAGCAGGAAAACCAGATCAAGGCCCTGCGTTCGTTCATCGCCCAGGGCGTGGACGCGATCCTGCTCGCACCCGTGGTGGCCACCGGCTGGGACGCGGTGCTGGAGGAGGCCAAGGAGGCCGAGATCCCGGTGGTGCTGCTGGACCGCACGGTGGACGCGCCGGAGGACCTCTACCTCACCGCTGTCACCTCCGACCTCGTGCATGAGGGCGCCGTGGCCGGGCAGTGGCTGGCCAAGGCCGTGGGCGACGAGCCGTGCAACGTGGTGGAGTTGCAGGGCACCACCGGCTCCTCCCCGGCGATCGACCGCAAGGCGGGCTTCGAGCAGGGTATCGCCGGACATGACAACATCAAGATCATCCGCAGCCAGACCGGCGATTTCACCCGCACCAAGGGCAAGGAGGTGATGGAGAGCTTCCTGAAGGCCGAGGACGGCGGCAAGAACATCTGCGCCCTCTATGCCCATAACGACGACATGGCCGTGGGCGCCATCCAGGCGATCAAGGAAGCCGGGCTGAAACCGGGCGACGACATTCTCGTGGTCTCCATCGACGCCGTGCCCGACATCTTCAAGTCGATGGCCGAGGGAGAGGCGAACGCCACCGTGGAGCTGACGCCGAACATGGCCGGCCCGGCCTTCGACGCGCTGGCCGCCTACATGAAGGACGGCACCGTGCCGCCGAAGTGGATCCAGACCGAATCGAAGCTCTACACCCAGGAAGATGACCCGATGGCCATCTACGAGCAGAAGAAGGGTCTCGGCTACTGACCTTCCCGCCGGCGGGCCTCCGCGGGGGCCCGCCTTCGCGACATGACGGCGAATCGGGGGCCGTGCGGCCCCCGGGAGCAGGGGGAGGACAGGATGGACGAGCGGGAACCGCTCCTGCGGGCGCAGGGCGTGACAAAGGCCTTTCCGGGCGCTCTGGCGCTCGACGGGGTGGATTTCACCCTCCGGCGCGGCGAGGTGCACGCGCTGCTGGGAGAGAACGGGGCCGGCAAGTCGACGCTGGTGAAATGCCTCACCGGGGCCTATCGGCGCGACGGCGGCGACCTCCTGCTGGACGGCAGGCCGATCGACCCGCGTGACACCCAGGCCGCGCAGGAGCTCGGCATCGGCACGGTCTACCAGGAGGTGAACCTGCTGGAGAACCTCACGGTGGCGGAGAACCTGCTGCTGGGCCGGCAGCCGAGGCGCATGGGCCTCGTCTCGCCCGGCGCCACGCGCGCCGCGGCGCGGGAGATGCTGGCCGGCTACGGGCTGGACATCGACGTGGGCCGGCCGCTGGGCAGCTACTCGGTCGCCATCCGGCAGGTGGTGGCCATCGCCCGGGCGGTCGCGCTCTCGGGCAAGGTGCTGATCCTCGACGAGCCCACCGCCAGCCTGGACGCGCGCGAGGTGGAGATGCTGTTCGGCGTGGTGGAGGGGCTGCGGGACCGCGGGCTGGGCATCGTGTTCATCTCGCATTTCCTCGACCAGGTGTTCCGCATCTGCGACCGGGTGACGGTGTTGCGCAACGGCCGGCTGGTCGGCACGCGGGAGACGGCCGGGCTGGACCGGCTGGGCCTGGTGAACATGATGCTCGGCCGCGAGCTGAGCGAGGAAACCCGCGCCCACGGCCGCATCGACGGGCCCGGCGGCGCCCCGGCCCTCGCCTTCCGCGGCTTCGGACGGGCCGGGCGCATCGCCCCGGTGACCCTGGAGATCCGCCGCGGCGAGGTGGTCGGCGTCGCCGGGCTCCTGGGCTCCGGGCGCACGGAACTGGCGGAGACGGTCTTCGGCGTCACCCCGCATGACTGCGGCACGGCGGAGGCGGACGACGGCACGCGCCTGGCCCTCACCTCGCCGCGCGCGGCAGTGGCGGCGGGATTCGGCTTCTGCCCGGAGGACCGCAAGACCGACGCGCTGGTGGGCGATCTCTCCATCCGCGAGAACATCGTGCTCGCCCTGCAGGCCCGGCGCGGCTGGGCCCGCCCGGTGCCGCGGCGCGAGCAGGCCGCGCTGGCCGATGACTACATCGCCCGGCTCGACATCCGCACCACGGACGCGGAGAAACCCGCCGGCCAGCTCTCCGGCGGCAACCAGCAGAAGGTGATCCTGGCGCGCTGGCTGGCCACGAACCCGCGCTTCCTCATCCTCGACGAGCCCACCCGCGGCATCGACGTGGGCGCCCATGCCGAGATCATCCGGCTGATAGAGGAGCTCTGCGCGGCCGGCATGTCGCTCCTCGTGATCTCCTCGGAGCTCGACGAGCTGGTGAGCTATTCCCACCGGGTGATCGTGCTGCGCGACCGCGCCCAGGTGGCGGCGCTGGAAGGCGCCGGCATCACGGTGGAGAGCATCGTCTCCGCCATCGCGGCGCCCGGAAAGGCCGCGGGGCCCGGCCCCGCACCGGACGCCCGCGCGCCGGCACGCGAAGGAGCAGGCGCATGAGCCGCACGCAGGACTTCCTCCGCCGCATCCTGCCGCAGGTCGTCACGCTGGCCGTGGTGCTGGGGCTGATCGCGGCGGTCTATCCCGGCTTCTTCGACATCTCGATGGCGAACGGCCGGCTCTATGGCTCGGTCATCGACATCCTGAACCGCGGCGCCCCGGTGGCGCTGCTGGCCATCGGCATGACGCTGGTCATCGCCACCCGCGGCATCGACCTCTCGGTGGGCGCGATCATGGCGATCTGCGGCGCGGTGGTGGCGGCGGCCATCACCTCCGGCTTCGGGCTTGCGCCGGCGCTGGGGCTGGCGCTCGCCGCCGGGCTGGCCTGCGGGCTGTGGAACGGGCTCCTCGTGGTGCTGTTCGACATCCAGCCCATCGTGGCGACGCTCATCCTGATGGTGGCGGGCCGGGGCATCGCCCAGCTTGTGACCGAGGGCGCCATTCTCACCTTCACCCACGAGGGGCTGATCTTCCTCGGCTCCGGCGCCATCTTCGGCGTGCCCACGCCGGTGGCGATCTGGCTCGCGGCCGGCGCCCTCACGCTCCTCGTCGTGCGGCGCACGGCGCTCGGCATGCTCATCGAGGCGGTGGGCATCAACCGGCGCGCCGGCGCGCTCGCCGGTGTGGGGGCGGGGGCGCTGATCGTGGCGGTCTACATGGTCTCCGGGCTCTGCGCGGGCGTGGCCGGGGTGATCGCGGCCGCCGACATCCGCGGCGCGGACGCGAACAATGCCGGGCTGTGGCTGGAACTGGACGCCATCCTGGCGGTGGTGATCGGGGGCACCTCGCTCCTGGGCGGGCGCTTCTCCATCGCCGCCTCGCTGATCGGCGCGATGATCATCCAGTCGGTGAACACCGGCATCCTGCTGTCCGGCTTCCCGCCGGAATTCAACCTCATCATCAAGGCGGCGATCATCATCGCCATCCTCGTGCTGCAGTCGCCCCGGCTGCGCGGGGGGCCGCGCCTGCGCCGCTCCGGCGGCCGGGCGAGCCCGCGCAAGCAGGCCCCGCGCGACCAGGCCCCGGCCGAGAAGAAGGAGCGCGTCCCCTCATGACCTCCCGCCACCTGCCGCTTGCGGCCACGCTGCTGATCTTCCTCGCCGCCTATGCCGCCTGCTACGCGCAGTTCCCGGCCATGCTCTCCACCCGGGTGGTGGGCAACCTGCTCACCGACAACGCCTTCCTCGGCATCGTGGCGGTGGGGATGACCTTCGTCATCCTCTCGGGCGGGATCGACCTCTCGGTGGGGTCGGTCATCGCCTTCTCCGGCGTGTTCATCGCGGTGATGCTGCGCGACACCGGGCTGCACCCGCTGGCGGTCTTCGCGCTGCTCCTCCTGCTCACCACCGCCTTCGGCGCGGCGATGGGGGCGATCATCCACCTGCTGGAGATGCCGGCCTTCATCGTGACGCTGGCGGGCATGTTCCTCGCCCGCGGCATGGCCTACGTGCTGTCGATCGATTCGATCCCCATCAGCCACGAGTTCTACACCACGCTGCAGAAGGCGTACTGGCTGATGCCCGGCAAGGGCCGGCTCACGCTCATCGGCGGGCTGATGCTGCTGGTGGTGCTGGGCGGCGTCCTGCTGGCGCATCGCACCCGCTTCGGCGCGAACATCTACGCGCTCGGCGGGGGCGTGCAGACCGCGCGGCTGATGGGCGTGCCGGTGGGCCGCACCACGGTGGGCATCTACGCGCTCTCCGGTTTCCTGGCCGGGCTGGGCGGCATCGTCTTCTCGCTCTACACCTCGGCGGGCTATTCGCTGGCGGCAGTGGGGGTGGAGCTCGATGCCATCGCCGCGGTGGTGATCGGTGGCACGCTGCTCACCGGGGGCAGCGGGTTCATCGCCGGCACGCTGATCGGCGTGCTGATCATGGGGCTGATCCAGACCTACATCATCTTCGACGGCACGCTGTCGAGCTGGTGGACGAAGATCGTCATCGGAATCCTGCTCTTCGCGTTCATCCTGTTGCAAAAGGGGCTGCTCTGGGCCACGACGGGACGCAGGTGGAACCTTGCAGGATCGGGATGACGGGCCATGCCGCTGCTGAAATCGGCGATATCGGGGCGGGCGCTGCGCAACAGCCATGCGCATGTCGTCCACGAGATCGGGCTCGCGATTGTCGGCGGCGATTACGAGGTGGGCTCGCTGCTGCCCAATGACGCGGAGCTGGCGGCGCGCTTCGGCGTGTCGCGCACCGTGCTGCGCGAGGCGATGAAAACCCTGGCGGCCAAGGGCATGCTGGTGCCGCGCGCGCGCATCGGCACAAGGGTGACGGAGCGCACCGCCTGGAACCTGTTCGACGCGGAACTGCTGGGCTGGCACTTCGAGGCCGGGGTGGACCGCGCCTTCCTCAGCCACCTGTGCGACATGCGCCTGTCCTTCGAGCCCTCCGCCGCGCGGCTGGCCGCGCGGAGGGCGCGGCCCGCGCAGGTGGCGCGGCTGTTCCTGCTGGCGGACCGGATGGCCGAGGCGCAGAGCTCCGAGGCCTTCGCAATGGCCGACCTGGAGTTCCACATGACCGTGCTCGAAGCCTCCGCCAACCCGTTCATGCTCTCGGTCGGCAGCCTGATCGAGGCGGCGCTGGTGAGCGTGTTCCGCATGAGCTCCCCCACCCGGCATGTCGCCGGCGTGGCGGAGTCCGCCCAGGCGCACCGCCGCATCGCCCAGGCGATCGCGGAGGGGGACGCCGATGCCGCCGCGCGCGCCATGGAAGGCGTGATCGTGGTGGGCTGGGAGAATGTCCAGCACAGCGACACGCTCTCCGGCCCGGCCGGCGCGCTGCCGCCCGTGCTGGCCCCGGCGCGGGCCGAAACGGGCCCCGGCGCGCCCGCGCCCGCTCAGCCCCGGCGCGGGTAGCCGAAGGCCTCGAAATCCTGTTCGAACACCTTGTACACCCGCTTGCGCAGCGCCGGGGTGTAATGGGCGGCCAGCTTGTCGCCCGCATCGTTCCTGTGCGGCGAGAACCGGGCGAGATGGGCCGGGTCCAACCCCGTCTCGCGGCAGACATGCGCCATGCCCTCCTCCAGCCGCTCCATGCGCCCGATGAAGTGATAGTCCATCACGTCCACGCAATTGTGCAGGTGTTGCGGGCGCCAGTGCGGGTCCATCAGGGCCGCCGGCGTGGCGGCCACCACCTCCACGAACTCCGCGAAGCTGATCTCCCGCGTGGCGTTCGCGCTCAGGCCCAGCACCGCCTTCACCTGCAGGGCCTGCGGCCGGTCGCCCACGATCTTGTCCAGCCAGGCCGAGAGCAGCCGGTCATAGGGGTTGCGCACGAAGCAGAAGCGGAAGAAGCCCGAGTCCGGCTGCAGCAGCCGCCGGAAGGGATAGGCCTGTTTCACGTTCAGCAGCGGCGAGAACTCGCGGTTGTGCAGGAAGTCGAATTCCTCGTAGCTCAGCTCACCCTTGTCGAACAGCTCCGTGCCGGGAAGCTCGTTCTTGATCAGGAAGCGCTTGATCGTCGAACAGGCCACCTTCGGCGTTTCGAAATACACATAGCGGTGGCGCGCGGAGATGTTGATGGCGTAGACGAGATGCTGGAATCCATTGCTGGCGGTGAGGAAATCGAGATCGTCCTGCGCGTGTTGAAGACGGCTCTTGAGGGGCATCTGACAGGCACCTTCTTGGTGGGGAGGCGGTCGAAAGGACTGCGTCTTCAAAGGAATAGGCCGGTGGCGCCGCTGATTCAACCGGCACGGCCCGCCGCATGAGCCCGCAGGCCGGGGGCGCGGCGCTGCGCATCGACCGGCTGGAGGCGCGCCCGCCGCTGCCCGCGCCGGCGGGGCTGGTGTTCCGCGCCTGCAGCTTCGAGCGCCCGGGGCAGGGCGCCGCGGGGCCCCTGCGGGCGGAGCATGGCGGAGCGGATCGGGACGGCCCGGGCGCGGGCGGGCATCCGCCGGAGCAGGAGGGGGTCGAGGCCCCGCTCCGCGTCGCGCTTCCGGAAAGCCTGCACCGCGCGGTGGCCGGGCGCCGGGCGGAGTTTCTCGCCGGGCGCCTCTGCGCCATGGCCGCGCTGCGTGCGCTCACCGGCGTGGCGGCACCTGTGCCGGTGGGGCCGGGGCGCGCCCCGCTCTGGCCCGAGGGCGTGGCGGGCAGTCTCACGCATTCCGGCGGGCGGGCGCTGGCCGTGGTGGGGCGGGCGGCGGAGTGGCCCTTCCTCGGGCTCGACCTGGAGCCGGTGATGACCGATGCGCGCGCCGCGCCCCTGGCCGACAGCATCCTCGCGCCGGGCGATGCGGAGCAGTGCCCGCCGGGCATCGGGCCGGGCGCCTTCACCACGCTGGTGTTCTGCGCCAAGGAGGCGGTCTACAAAGCGGTCTACCCGCGCGTGCGCCGGGTGGTGGACTTCCAGGAGGCGCGGGTGCTCGGGGTCTGGCCCGGCGAGGGCCGCATCGAGCTTGCCTTCGAGGAAACGGTGCGGGCCCCGGGGGTCACCGGCCGGGTGTTCGCGCTGCGCTACGCGTTCGACGGGCAGGCCTGCATCAGCCTCGCCGCCGAGGGCCCCTAGGCGGCGCGGAGGCGCCCCGGCGCCGGCCGGGTCCGCGCGGCGCGTCAGGTGCCCGTTGGCGGTGCGAGCGTTGGCGGGGCGAGGGCCCGCTCCGCAGGACGGGCGCGGGCCGGCCCGCGCCGGTCATCCCTCCGGCTCCGCGAACAGCCGGGAGACCAGCCGGAGCCCCTGTTCGGCGCTCGGGGTTTCCCAGAACAGGATGCGGTACATGATCGGCCCGACGACGGTGTCGATCACCCGGTCGGTGTCCGGGAAGGGCTCGCCGCGGGCCGCGGCCCGGGCGCCGATCTCCTCGATCTGGGAGCGGGTGTAGAAACAGCAGCGCGTGGCGTTCCCGGTGCAGGACTGGCTGGCGATGACGTCGCGGATCATCGCGCGGCCGGGCTCGGAGGCCATCTCCTCCAGGTATTGCTCGGCCCAGGCCTCGAGGTCGCCGCGCGCGGTGCCGGTGTCGGCGGGCGGGGTGTCGGGGCGGAAACGCTCCACGGCCACGTCGGCCAGAAGCTCCTGCAGGTCGCCCCAGCGGCGGTAGATCGTGGAGGGGGTGACCCCGGCCTCCGCCGCGATCATCGGAATGGTGACGGCGGCGCGGTTCTCCGAAGCCAGCAGCCGGGTCACGGCGGCATGAACTGAGGCCTGCACGCGCGCGCTGCGCCCTCCGGGCCGTATGGTGCCTCGCAACTCCATGAAAACGCTCCGCTTCCCCGTTTCCGTCTTATCTTGTCCTGCAAAAGCAAATAATTTGCCTTTGTGAGCATCATCGGCTACACCGGTAAATGCAATGATTTTGCTTTAGATGGAACACTCCGACATGTCCAGCCTTCAGGCCTCCACCACCGGTCAGCCGGCCGCATCCGACATGCCGCCGGGCCAGCGCGGCACGATCGCCTTCCATGCCGGCACCCTGTTCACCTTCTACGCGGCCTCCGCCGCGCCGACGCCGCTCTATCGGCTCTACCAGGAGCTCTGGGGCCTCTCGCCCATGCTGGTGACGCTGGTCTTCGCGGTCTATGCCTTCAGCCTGCTCGCCGCGCTGCTGGTGGTCGGGTCGATCTCCGACCACGTGGGCCGCCGGCCGGCCATCGCGGTGGCGCTGATGCTGCAGGTCGGCGCCATGGCGCTCTTCGCGGTGGCGCAGGATGTGACGCTGCTGCTGGCCGCGCGCATCGCGCAGGGGCTGGCCACCGGCGCCGCGGCCAGTGCCATCGGCGCGGCGCTGGTGGACGTGAGCCGCACGCGCGGGCCGCTGATCAACGCGCTGTCGCCGATGCTGGGCATGGCCACGGGCGCCCTCGTCGCGGGGATTCTGGTGAGCTGGGCGCCGGCGCCGCTGCGGCTGGTCTACCTGGTGTTGCTGGCGCTGAACGTGGTGCAGCTCGCGCTGCTGCTCACCCGGGTGCCGGAGACCATGGCCCGCCGCCCCGGGGCGCTGAACGCGCTCTGGCCGCGGCTGCGGGTGCCCGCCGGGCTGGGGCGGCAGCTGCTGGGCGTCTCGCCGGTGAACGTGGCGGTGTGGAGCCTGGGCGGCATCTTCCTGTCCATCATCCCCACGCTGGTGAGCCGGGTGACCGGCATCACCTCGCCGATGCTGGGCGCGGGCGTGGTGTGCCTGCTCACCTTCAGCGCGGCAACCTCGGTGTTCTCCAACCGCGGGCGCCCGCCGATGAAGGTGCTGGCCTTCGGGGTGGGCTGCCTGTTGCCGGGGCTGCTGATCCTGGTGCTGGCGGTGCGCACCGGCAGCGTGCCCTTGCTGCTGCTGGCCCCGGTGATCGGCGGGCTCGGCTTCGGGGCGATCTTCCAGGGCAGCCTGAACACGCTGCTGCCGCTGGTCGGCCCGCAGGACCGGGCGGAGCTGCTGTCGATCTTCTACGTGGAATGCTACCTGTCGATGAGCGTGCCGGCCATCGCCGCCGGCGCCCTGGCCAGCCGCATCGGCATCGTCGCGACGGTGGAGATCTTCGCGCTCGTCTCCGGGGTGATGGCGGGCGGCGGCTTCCTCGCCCTGTGGCTCGGGGCGCGGCGGCGACAGCGCTGCCCCGGCTGAGGGCTGTGCGCGGGGCCGGGGCGCGCGGCGTCCGGCGGGCCCGGAGGCGCGCGCCGGGGGCTGTCATCGGGCCGGGCCGATCGCCTGCCGGCCGCCTCGCGAAGAGGCCGTGCCCTCAGCCCCGGGGGCAGCGCCAGAGCGAGACGGCGACCTCCGCCATCCGGCCGCGGATCGCGACCACCCGGCGCGCGTCGGGTTCGGGCAGGCCGGCGAGCACCTCCGGCCCCGCGCCGCACACCAGGTCGGCGGAGGCCGCGATGACCGCCCCGTCGGCCTTGGCCACCTCCATCAGCCGCGAGGCGAGGTTCACGCTGTCGCCCGTCACGGTGACATGCTGGTGCGTCTCATGCCCCAGGCGCGAGACCACCACCGGCCCGCGGTGCACGCCGATCCGCAGGTCGGGCGAGATGCCGGGCAGCCCGGGCAGGGCCAGCCCGCGCACCGCCGGCACCATGGCGAACGCGGCGCGCAGGGCGTGGGCGGCATCCTCCGGCGCCGGTTCGGGCAGGCCGAACACCACCATCGCCCCGTCGCCCATGTAGGTCAGCACCAGGCCCTGCTGGGCGTCGACCACCCGGTTGATGCAGCCGTGGAACTCCTTCAGGAACTCCCGTGTCGCCGCCGGCCCGAGGATCTCGCTGAGCCGGGTGAACCCCGAGAGGTCGACGAACATCACCGCGGCGGTGATCGCCACCGGCTCGGAGAGGAAATCCGGATCGGTGGCGATGCGGGCGGCGAGCAGCGGCGGCTGGAAGTGGCTCAGCGCCTCCACCGCGCGTCCGCTGGCCCGGGCCGACTGCCGTTCCAGCAGGTGGCGGGCCGAGGCGACCAGCGCCACCGGCGGCAGGCAGGCGGCCAGCGGCAGCGCGGCGCTGAACCAGGCGCCGCGCGCATAGGCCAGCGTGCCCGCGCCCAGCCAGAGCGCCAGCGCCCCCAGCACCAGCGGCACCCCGTAGGAGAGCGGCATCAGCGCCACCGCCATCACCCCGCCGAGCGCGAGCAGGGCGGAGACCGCGACATCGGCGCGCCGGATCTGCGCGCTGCGGGTGAGGCCCTCGCCCGAGAGCAGGGTGGACATGCCGGAGGCCAGCACCTCCACGCCCGGGGTGACCGGGTCGAACGGGGTGGAGAAGCGGTCGCCCACCGCGGTGGCGGTGTAGCCCAGCACCACCAGCTTTCCTTCCAGCCCGGCCGCGTTCGCCGGCATGTCCAGCAGGCTGCGGGCGGAGACGGTGCGGATGGTGCCCGCCGGCCCGGGCGCGCGCAGCGGCAGGTGGTAACCGATGTCCACCGGCCGGTGCCGCGCGCCGAGGCGGATCTCGCCGGTGCCGATCTCCGGGGTCGTCCCGGTCCAGAGGGCCGCGGCCTTCAGCACGAAGGAGGCCTCGATGCCCCGCTCGCTGCGGTAGAGCAGCGGCACGTGGCGCGGGGTGCCGGAGGCGTCGGTGACGATGTTCACCAGGCCGGAGGCGGCCACTGCGGCAAAGCGCTGCAGCGGGCGCAGCGTGCCCTCGGTGACCGGAAGCCCGCCGCGCCCCGCCGCCTCCGGCCGGAAGCGCCCGGCTGCGGCCAGCACGCTGGGCACCCGGCCAAGCGCCTCGGCGAGCTGCGCATCGGTGATCGGGAATCCGGTCTCGACTAGCAGCACGTCGATGGCCAGCGCCCGGGCGCCGTCATCCGCGATGCGGTTCACGATCTCGGCCAGCCGGGTGCGGGGCAGGGGGTAGGTGCCGCCGTCCCCGGCCAGCGTGGCGTCGTCGATGGCCACGATCACCACCTCCGGCGGCGGCGTCACGGGGCCGGCCACCAGCAGGCGCAGGTCGGTGAGCGTGGCCTCCGGCCAGTCCAGCGCGCCGCGCCAGCCCTCCAGGTGGGGCCGTGCCAACAGCGTGACCCAGAGGGCCGCGAGCACCGCCCCCGCGAGGGCGATGGCCAGGGGCGCCCGCGCCGCGCGCCTCACCGGGCGAAGCGCGCCATGAGGCCGCTGACGCGCGCCGCGCCCCAGGTCTGCACCTCGAGCGGCAGGCCGGGCGCCACGTCCACCCCCTCGCCCGGGCCGAGCAGCACGGTGTCGGAGGGGGTGCCCACATGCGCCACCGCCACCCGGCCGGAGCGCACGAAGACGGCGGTGCTCTCCTCCCCCACATCCACCGCCCAGACCGTGCCGCGCACCGAGGCGATGGCATGGGGTGTGCGGATCTGGAACGGGTGGTGCGGGCCGGAGCCGTCCTCGACATAAGCGCCGCCGCGCTCCAGGTCGATCTGCGTGACCGGGGCCTCCCCCGCCGGCAGGGCGATGCCCAGGGCGGCGGCGGCTTCGGCCTCGAAGACCAGCCCGCCGGGGCACACGAAACCGCGCCGCGGCGGGTCGGGCAGGAGCCGGGTGGTGCAGCCTGCGCCGGCCCCGGTCTGCGGGCCGGCCTGCGCCCGTGCATCGGCGGGCACCAGCCCGGCCAGCACCAGCCCGGCCAGGGCCACCAGCCCGATCATGCAGCGCGCCGGCTTCGGCGGGCGGACGTGGCGGCGCGGGATCCTGCGGCAGGTCTGCGCGTATGAGCGACGGGTGGGCGTCATTTCGACAGCTCCTCGATGCGGGTCAGGAAATCGGTGTCGTGAACGGTGATCCGCCGCCGCCCGAGGCTGATGTGCCCCTCGGCCTGCCAGCGGCGCAGCTGGCGGTTCACCGTCTCGCGCGTGGCGCCGGCGAGCAGGGCCAGTTCCTCCTGGGAAATGAGGATCTCGGAACCGTAATCCTCCACCAGCACCGCCATGCGGCGGGCCAGCCGGGCCGGCAGGGTGAGGAAGCCGCGGTCCTCCATGCGCGCGGAGACGTCTCGCAGCCGGGCGCAGAGCAGCTCGATCACCTGCACCGCAAGCGAGCTGTCCGCCGCCAGCAGCCGCAGGAAGGTGCTGCGCGGCACGAAGAACAGCTCCGCATCCTCGATCACCACCGCGTCGGCGGTGCGCGCCTGCCCGTCGAGCAGGGCGATCTCGCCGAAGACGTCACCGCTGCCGAGCATGTTGAGCGTCATGCGCCGGCCGGTCTCGTCGGTCACGGAAATGGCGACCTGCCCGCGCCGGACGAGGTAGAGCCCGTCGGCGGTATCGCCCTTGAAGAACAGCGTCTCGCCCGCGCGGGGGCGGCGCATGGTGCCGATGGCGGCGATCTTCTCCCGCGCGGCGGGCGAGAGCCCGGCGAAGAACGGGTTCGCGGCGAGCATCGGCATGAGCCCGGTCGGCTGTGTCATCGTCCATCTCCCGGCTGTGGCGGAGCCCGGTGCTCCGGCGGCGAATGTGATGGGCCCGCCCCCGCCCGGTGGCGCGGGACGTGCCGGTGGCTGCCGCAGGAGCCGACGCGCGGCGTACGAAACAGGTGAGCGCGGTGCGCCCGCCGGTGGCCGGCGGACCGGCCTGCCTGCCCGGCCGGCCGGCGCCGTCCGGCCGATGGCCCGTTCACGCGGGCTGGACGGCGCTCCGGTCTCGGGGCGGACACTGTGCCCGATCGGCCGGCGGGACTATGCGGTGGATCACACAGCCCCCGGCGAACTGTGCGACATCACTGCCCGCCACGGCAAGGCTCGTGTGTGGGGTGAGGAGGGTTCCGGTGCGGACCGTCCGGAACCCGATGATGAAATCCGCCCGGAGAGATGGCCCCCCAGGGGCCGCCCGGGCCCCCGCAGGAGGCATGTCGCCATGTCGAGACCGTTCACCCGTTCCCCCCTGCCGCAGACGCAGGGCGGGCTGTTCCTCACCGATGCCGGGATCGAAACCTGGCTGATCTTCAACCGCGGCGTCCGGCTGCGCAGCTTCGCGGCCTTCGAGCTGCTGGACAGCGCGTCCGGCCGCGCGGCGCTGCGCGACTACTACCTGCCGTTCCTGGAGCTGGCGCGCAGCTCCGGCCACGGCTTCGTGCTGGAGACGCCGACCTGGCGGGCGGGCGCGGATTGGGGGGCCGAGCTGGGCTACTCCGCCGCCGCCCTCACCCGGCTGAACCGCGAGGCGGTGCGCTTCCTCGCCGAGCTCGCGCGCACGGCGGCGCCGGAGGTGCGCGTGGTGCTCTCCGGAAACATCGGCCCGCGCGGCGACGGCTACGACCCGGGCGCGCCGATGACGGCCGCGGCGGCGGAGGAGGCGCATGCCTTCCAGGTGGGTGTCTTCGCCACCACCGAGGTGGAGATGATCTCCGCCGCCACCATCACCAGCAGCGCCGAGGCGATCGGCATCGCCCGCGCCGCCGGCACGGCGGGCCTGCCCTGCGCCATCGGCTTCACGGTGGAGACCGACGGTCGCCTGCCCAGCGGCGAGGGGCTGATCGCGGCGATCCGCGCCGTGGACGCGGCCTGCCCGGTGCCGCCGGCCTACTACATGATCAACTGCGCGCATCCCGACCATTTCGCCGGGGTGCTGGCACAGGCGGGAGAGACGGCGCAGCGCATCCGCAGCCTGCGGGCCAATGCCTCGCGGATGAGCCATGCCGAGCTCGACGGTGCCGAGACACTCGACGCCGGGGATCGCGAGGAGCTCGCGCAGCTCTACGCCGGCCTGATGCGCCAGCTTCCCGCGCTGAGCGTGGTGGGCGGCTGCTGCGGCACCGACCACGGGCATGTGCGCGAGATCGCCCGGGCCTGCGGCGGCATCGCGCACGCGGCGGGCTGACCGGCCGGCCCCCCCGCGGCCAAGGCCCCGGGGGGGCCTGCCCGCGCCCCCATGACCTTGCCGCCGGCCCCCTGAGGGCCGGCGGACACGGGGCGTTTCCTGCCCCCCGGACCAGAGATCGGAACATCGGCACCCGCTGCCCTCGGCGCGGGCGCCCTCATCCGCCGCATCCCGGGATGGCCCGGCCGCAGGACGTGCCGGCCGGGGGCGTCGCGCGGCCCCGCGCCGCCCGGGGCGGGCATACACCTCCCCCGATCAGCAGGCCGCGTGCCCCTGGTGCCCCCCGGAGAGGCCGTCAGCGGCCTCCGAAGCTTCCGGGGAGGGGATCAGAGCCCCCCCGCGCGGTTCCCTCAGCGCTGCCGGGGCCCGGAGAGGCGGGGCGGTCGGCCCGCCGGCTGAGCCGTTGAGCCCCTGCTCCGGGCGCGGCATCGGGTGACCTCGCCCGGCCCTTCGCAGGCGTGGCGTCCGGAGCGTTGCGGGGCGGAGGCCCGGCCGTCTGAACCGGGCCCGGGCTCAGGCCGGGTAGTCGGCCGACAGGTCGCCCAGGCCCTCGACGTGGGCGCGCACCGCGGTGCCGGGGCGGATGAAGGGCATGCCGTTGAACGACCCGGTGATGACGATCTGGCCTTCGCGCAGGCCGCCGCAATGGCTGCCGATGCCGCGCACCAGCGCGCAGAACGTCGCCCAGGCGTCCCCGCCCGGCACTTCGGCGGGGCCGTCGAGCACCGTTTCGTCCCCGAGGTCCAGCCGGGCGCGGATCGCGTCGAAGTCGAAATCCTGCCAGTCCGCCAGCGGCGTTCCGGTCACCAGCCCGCCGTTGAGCTGGTTGTCCGCGAGGCGCAGCAGCGGACCGGCCGGCTCATGGTCGGTGAGGCGGGTGTCCACGATCTCCAGCACCGGGATCAGCGCCACGCAGGCGCGGGCCTTCTCCTCCAGCTCCGGGTCATCCGCCGCGGGCAGCGGCGCGGTCACGAGAAAGCCCAGCTCCAGCTCGATTGCCAGCCGGCCCGAGGCGGTGGGGGCGAGCACGGCCGGCGAGGCCTGGATCTCCGAGGCGAGGATCGGGGCGATCATCGGCGGCTGGCCCTCCTGCCGGCCGGTCTTGAAGCCGCCGGCGGGGCCGAAGACCGAGAGCACGCGGGTCTGGACCGCGAGGGCCTCGTCGCGGCTGGCCGGGGAGGCGCCGAAGCTTTCCGGGGCGAGGCGGGTGCCGTCGCGGCGCGCGGCGATGAGCCGGTCGGCGAGGGCGTCGGGCGAAAGGCGGGCAGTGTCCTGGGTCACGCGTGGGGTCTCCGTTTCTTGTCTGTTGCCACTGGCGTAGCAGGCGGGGGCCCGTGCCGCCAGCGGGTTTGACGGCCCCGCCTGCCCGGCATAAGGGAGGGGCGATTGCGCGGCCACAGGAGGCAGACATGAGCGACAAGGACATCTACGCGGGGCTCACCCAGCTCGGCGGCGCCACCGCGCTGCCCGCCAGCCCCGAGGAGGCGGTGCTGGAGCGGGTGCCGAACCCGCAGGCCGGCACCGCCTATTGCGTGCGCTTCGCCGCACCCGAGTTCACCTCGCTCTGCCCGATCACCGGGCAGCCGGACTTCGCCCATCTGGTGATCGACTACGTGCCAGGCGCCTGGCTGGTGGAGAGCAAGTCGCTGAAGCTCTACCTCGGGTCCTTCCGCAACCACGGTGCCTTCCACGAGGATTGCACGGTCTCGATCGGCAAGCGGCTGGTGGAGCTGCTGGACCCGGCCTGGCTGCGCATCGGCGGCTACTGGTATCCGCGCGGCGGCATCCCCATCGACGTGTTCTGGCAGACCGCCGCGCCACCCGAGGGGGTCTGGATCCCCGTGCAGGGCGTGCCGCCCTACCGCGGGCGCGGCTGAGGCCGGGCTGCGAGAGCGCAAGCCGGGGGCGGTTGAAGCCCGCGCCGGCGGCGAAGCGTCGGCCCGAACCGGGGCCGCGGGGCGCGCGATACCGCCCGTCTTTCCCGGCCCCCCTCCGGCAAGGCGTCCTCATCTCAGCCCGACCCCCCTCCCTCGGCAGCGGGGGCCGGGTGAGCGGCGCACGCCCCTGCCCGGCGCGCCGCGAGGATTCGGCGACCGACGTGACGGCTTGGCCGGGTCGCTGCCGTGCTGCGCTCCACATGCGGGCAGCGGGACGCGGGCAGCATAACGGGGGCACGAAGACGGGGAGCCTTGCCTGACGCCACCCGGGCCGCGAACATGGGAGGACGGCCCGGGCACCGGAGGGCCACGGCCCGGCCGCTGCGCCGGGAGGGTCACTCCCCGGGGCCGGCCGTCTCATCCGGACGGGCGGGCGCGCGGCCCCATGTGCCCTCGAACACGAGCGGGGCCAGGGCGCGGCGCTTCGCCCAGCCGCGCGCCTCCAGCTCCGGGCTCTCGTGCAGCTCCGCCACGTAGCCGAGGCAGAGCCAGGCCACCGGCACCACCTCCTCGGGCAGGCCGAGCTCGGCGCGCAGGTCCGCCTCCTCGAAGATGCTCACCCAGCCGACGCCCACGCCCTCCGCCCGGGCCGCCAGCCACAGGTTCTGCACCGCGCAGACCGTGCTGTAGAGGTCGGTGTCGCGGTTCTGCGTGCGCCCCAGCACCACCGGGCCGCCGCGCGTGCGGTCGCAGGTGATGCACAGGTTCAGCGGCGCCTCGGTGATGCCCTGCAGCTTCAGGCTGTCGTAGAGCGCCCGGCGCGCGCCGGCAAAGCGCGCCGAGGCGGCGGCATTCGCGCGCTCGAAGGCGGCGCGCATCCGGGCCTTCGCGGCGGCCTCGCGCACCAGGATGAAGTTCCACGGCTGCATCAGCCCCACCGAAGGCGCGTGATGCGCGGCCATCAGCAGCCGCTGCACCAGCGCCTCGGGCAGCGGGTCCGGCAGGAACTGGCTGCGCACGTCGCGGCGGGTGGTGATGGCACGGTAGACGGCCGCGCGCTCCTCGGCGCTGAACGGCCCGGCGGCGGCAAGGCCGCCCGGTTTGCTCTGCATCTTCGGTCCCCTTCGATGCATGGGCGCGGGCGCCCGCCGTCCACGCGGGGGCCTGCTCTGTCCGTGCGGCCGGTCTTCTGACTCGGGCATCATCTGGCCGGAGCGCCTTCCCGGCACGGGGGCCAGTGGCATGTGCTCCGCCATCCGCCTCACAGCGTTGGGCACGTCGCGGGCTTGCACCGCGTTCCCGATTCTCCGGGCCCTTCCGGGCGCCGGCACCGCACGAGCCGCCCTTGTCGCACGGAAGCGGCGCGCCGGCCAGCCCGGGCGCGGTTTCGCTTTGATCGGCGGGCGGCGGTTGCTACGCTGGAGGGATCGGGAGGCTCGAATGGCAGAACTCGTCGACATGCGCGCCTTCCTGGTGACGGCGCGACTGGGAAGCTTTTCGGCGGCCGGCCGGGAGCTGGGGCTTGCGCCCTCGGTGATGACCAAGCGTGTCGGCCGCCTGGAGGAGAAGATGGGCGGACGGCTGTTCCTGCGCTCCACCCGTTCGCTCACCCTCACCGCGCTCGGCGAGCGGGTGCGCCCGCGCCTGCAGCTTCTGGTGGGCGAGATCGACGAGGTGCTGAAGGGCGCCGGCCCCGCCGACGGCACGGTGGAGGGCAACCTGCGCATCAAGATGCCCACGGTCACCGCCCAGTTCCTCGGCGCCCTGCTGGCGGACTTCCAGGTGGCGAACCCGCGGCTGACCCTCGACATCCACATGGTGGACCGCTCGGTGAACCCGCTGGAGGAGGGGTTCGACATCTCCATCGGCGCGCTGCCGGCCTCTTACGTGAACGTGATCGACGAGCCGCTCTGCCCCTACCGCCGCATCCTGTGCGCCGCCCCGGCCTATCTGGAGGCGCGCGGCCGCCCGGCCCACCCCACCGACCTCATCGAGCATGACTGCCTCACCTATCTCGTCACCGGCAACACCTGGACCTTCGACAGCCCGCAGGGCCCGATGAACGTGGAGGTGCACCCGAAGTTCAACGTGAACGACAGCCGGGTGCTGCTCAGCGCCGCGCGCCGGGGCCTCGGCCTCGCCACCCTGCCGGTGTTCCTGTGCCAGGAGGACCTCGCCGCCGGGCGGCTGGTGGCGCTGATGGAGGAGTACCCGGTCTCCACCCTGTGGCTGAAGGCGCTGGTGCCGCGCATCAAGCGCAACCGGCCGGCCGTGCGCGCCCTCGTCGAACACCTGCAGAGCCGGATGGGCCCCATCCCACCCTGGGAAAGTGCCGCGCTCACCGGCTGATTTTTCCTGTTTCGCGAAAGCTGGTCTCGTGAATTTCCGTATTGTGTCGGAAACCACGATAGCCGACCCTCCTCTCCGAACAGGGGCCGGGCGCATCCGGCTGAGAGAGTGACCGGGCGAACCCGGCAGGGAGGAAACCATGTCCGTCAGCGCACAGGCGCGGAGGCTCGTCGCATGAGCCGCCCGCTGAGATCGAATTTCGAGCCGGGCTCCTCCCGCTGGGCGGTGCGCCGGGCGCAGTGGCGCGCCCTCGGCCTCACCGACGCGGACATGGAGAAGCCGAAGATCGCGGTGGTCAACACCTCCTCGGAGATGGCGATCTGCTTCTCGCATCTCGACGGCATCGCCGCGAAGGCGAAGGAGGCGATCCGCGCCGCCGGCGGGCTGCCCTTCGAGATCCGCACCGCGGCACCCTCGGATTTCATCATCTCCGCCGGGCGGCGCGCCACCTACATCCTGCCCACGCGCGATCTCATCGCCAATGACATCGAGGTGCAGGTGGAGGGCGCGCAGCTCGACGGCATGCTGCTGCTCACCTCGTGTGACAAGACCGTGCCGGGCCAGCTCATGGCCGCCGCCCGGCTCGACATCCCGGCGCTGATGGTGATCTGCGGCTACCAGGCCTCCGGGCACATCGGCAACGAGCATGTCGATATCGAGGAGGTGTTCCTGCACGCGGGCTATCACGCGCAGGGCAACACCTCGCTGGAGCGGCTCACCGAGATGAGCGAGCAGGCCATCCGCTCGCCCGGCGTGTGCTCCGGCATGGGCACGGCGAATTCCATGCACTCGGTCACCGAGGCTCTGGGGATGTGCCTGCCCGGTGCGGCCCCGGTGGCAGCACTTTCCGCGCGCATGTGGGCGCATGTGGAGGCCTCGGGGCGCCGCATCGTGGAGATGGTGGAGGAGGACCTGAAGCCCCGCGCCATCCTCACCGCCGGCGCCTTCCGCAACGCCGCCGCACAGGTGCAGGCACAGGCCGGGTCGATCAACTGCATCAAGCACCTGCAGGCCATCGCGCTGGAGGCCGGCGTGGAGATCGACATGGCGCGGGAATTCGACGCCGCCGGAGAGCGGGTGCCGGTGCTCACCGCCGTGCGGCCCATCGGCCCGCTTTCCATCGAGCAGTTCGACGCGGCGGGCGGCGCGCGCGGCGTGCAGTCCCGGCTGGCGCCACGGCTGGAGACCGGGGTGCTCACCTGCACCGGCGCCACGCTGGCGCAGAACCTCGAGGGGGTCACGGTGTCCGACGACAACGTCATCCGCCCGCTCGACAACCCCTGGGGCGCGGAAGCCCCGATCGTGCTGCTGCGCGGCTCGCTCGCGCCGGTGAGCGGCGTGGTGAAGGTGGGGCTGCGCACCGCGGACCGCAACCTTGCCTTCCGCGGCCCGGCGCGGGTGTTCGGCGACAGCGTCTCCGCCGAGGCGGCGCTGAAGGCGGGCACCATCGCCCCCGGCGCGGTGGTGGTGCTGCGCGGGCAGGGGGTGCGCGGCGGCCCCGGCATGGGCGGGGCCTCGCGCCTCGTCTTCGCGCTGGAAGGCGCCGGCATGGGCACGGCCTGTGCGGTGGTGACGGACGGCCAGCTCTCCGGCCTGGTGAACAAGGGCCTCGTGGTCGGCGAGGTGCAGCCGGAATCGGCCGAGGGCGGCCCGATCGCGCTGGTCGAGGACGGCGACATGATCGCCATCGACGTCACCACGAAGCGGCTGGACCTGGAGGTGCCCGAGGCGGTGCTGGCCGAGCGCGCCACCTGCTTCACCCCGCCGGAACCGGCCCATGATTCCGGCTGGCTGTCCATCTACGAGCGAACCGTATCGCCCCTGTCGCGCGGGGCATCGCTGATCGAGAGAGCGCGCACGCGCTGAAGGAGCTTGCCCATGTCCCACGGACGTCCCATCAATCCCGCCACCACCATCCTGCGCTTCGACGGGGTGGATCCGAAACATGTGCTGGAGGTCGACCTCTGCGTGGTCGGCGCGGGCATCTCCGGTGTCGCGACCGCGCTGGAGGCGGTGAAGCTGGGCCGCACGGTCGCCATCGTCGACAGCCTTCCGGCGCTCGGCGGGCAGGCGGTGAATTCGATCATCGGCACCTTCTGCGGCCTGTTCGCCAACGGCTCGCACGGGCACCGCTTCACCTTCGGCGTGGTCGACGAGATGCTCGCCGCGCTGGAGGCGGAGGACGCGGTCTACTACCGCCACGGGCCCATGACCACGGTGGCGCATTACAACGAGATCGTGCTGTCACGCTGGGTGGAGAAATCCATCGATGCCGCCGGGGTCATTCCCATCGTCGGGGCCACGCTGCGCGGCGTGGCGCGGGACGGCAGGCGCATCACCGCGGCGGAGTTCATCACCCGCTACGGCGACGTGGAGATCCGCGCCGAGGCCTGGGCCGATTGCTCGGGCGACGCGGCGCTGGCCTGGCGCGCGGGGCTGGAGTGCCGGGAGCCGGACGAGAAGGTGTTCGGCTCGCAGCAGGCCGTCATCCAGGGCATCAACACTGCCGCCCAGCCGGACCGCGAGACCCTGGGCGCCGTGATTTCCGAGAAGGCGGCGGAGTACGGCCTGCTGCGCCGCGGCGGGCTGATCTTCAACTTCCCCGGCAAGGACATCGGCGTGCTGAACATGACCCATGTCGAGACCCCGCTGGAGCCGGTGGCCGCCAGCCGCATGGGGATCCTGGGCAAGGAGCAGGTGGATCGCGGCGTGCGCCTGCTGCGCGATGCCTTCCCGGAGGCCTTCGGCGGCATCTCGGTGCGCAGCTACGGCTTTCCCGGCATCCGCCAGACCCGCTGGATCCGCGGCGCGCATCACATCACCGTGCCGGAAGTGACGGGCGGGGTGAAATTCCCCGACGCCATCGCCCGCACCGCCTGGCCCATCGAGCTGCACAACGCGCCGGAGGGGTTCGTCTGGGAGGTGTTCGACGAAAACCACGTGCATTACGTGCCGCTGGGCGCGATGCTCTCGCCGGAGGCGGACAATATCGTCGCCGTGGGCCGCTGCATCGACGGCGACCCGGCAGCCCTCTCCTCCGTGCGGGTGATGGGGCCCTGCATGGCGATGGGGGCGGCGGCGGCGCATGCGCTCGACCTCGCCGGTTCCGGCTCGGTGCATCAGATCGACATCGGCGCGCTGCAGGGCCGGCTCTCGGACAATCTCACCCGCACGGACGGAGTGGCGCCATGAAGCTGACGGACCACGAGCAGGCCATGCTGCAGGGCGACCACGGCCCCGCGAAGGCGAAGGCGATGGACCTGCTGCTGCGCTACGGCCGCGCGCTCGGCGCCGAGCGGCTGGTGGAGGTGCGCAACGTGGCCGGCACCTGGAACGCCGGCTCCCCCGCCCTGCGCCCCTATGCCGACGAGAGCATGGACAAGCTGTTCTCCAAGTTCAATCTCGACAGCGACGAGACCGTGGAGACCCCCCAGGCCGAGGTCTACACCTGCCAGCTCATCCACGGCATCGACACCCGCCACAACAAGGTGATGGGCGTGCCCGACGAGGCGGCGGACTATCAGCGCCGGGCGGAGGCCTTCTTCGGCCGCCGCGGCGTGTCGATGTTCAACACATGCACGCCCTATCAGGTGGGCAACGTGCCGGTGAAGGGCGAGCATTGCGCCTGGATGGAGAGCTCGGCCGTCGTCTACTGCAACGCCGTGCTGGGCGCGCGCACCAACACCGAGGGGCGCGAGAGCACCGGGGCCGCCTCGCTCACCGGGCGCATCCCCTACTTCGGCTTCCACATCCCCGAGAACCGCCTCGGCACCCATGTGCTGGAGGCGGAGCCGGAGGTGCGCGACATCATGGAATGGGGCCTCTTCGGCTACCACGCCGGCGAGGCGGTGGGCGAGGACATCCCCGTGCTCACCGGCCGGCTGCACCAGCCCGGGCTGATCGACCTGAAGCATTTCGGCGCCGCCGGGGCCTCCTCGGGCGGCATCGAGATGTACCACATCCCCGGCACCACGCCGGAGGCGCCGACGCTTGAGGCCGCGCTGCGCCCCGGCGGGCACGAGCGCCTCGTCTACACCGCCGCGGACCGGCAGCGCGCCTGGGAGAACCTCAACCATTCCGCCAGTTCCGACGACGTGGATTTCGTGATGCTCGGCTGCCCGCACAACGCGATCGAGCAGGTCTGGACCGCGGCGAAGTTGCTCGACGGTCGCCGCGTGCACGAGAACACCGAGCTGTGGATCTTCACGCCCCGCGCCCTGAAGGACACGGCGGACCTCAACGGCTACACCGAGATCATCGAGCGCGCCGGCGCGCACCTCCTCTCCGACACCTGCCCCGCCATCGGCCGCGTGGTGCCCAAGGGCACCCGCACGGTGGCCACCGACAGCGCCAAGCAGGCGCATTACCTGCCGGCGATCATGGGCGTGGGCTGCCATTTCGGCTCGGTCGCGCAATGCGTGGAGGCGGCGATCACCGGGCGCTGGCGCGGGGGGCTGGCATGAGCGCCATCGAGATCCGCGGCCGCTGCGTGGTGCCGGGCGTGGCCGAGGGCGAGGCCTTCGTCTCGCCAGAGACCATCTCCGGCTGGGGCGGCATCGACAGCCGCACCGGCACCATCGTGGAGATGCGCCACCCGATGCGCGGGCTCAGCTTCGCCGGCAAGGTGCTGCTGTTCCCCGGGGCGAAGGGCTCCTCGGGCTACTCGCATTTCTTCCACCTGTGCCGGGTGAACGGCACGGCCCCGGTGGCCCAGCTCTTCACCCGGATGACCGCGAAGGCCGCCCTGGGCTGCGTGGTGACCCGGGTGCCTGCGATGACGGATTTCGACCGCGACCCGTTCGAGATCATCCGCCCCGGCGACCATGTCCGCGTGGACGCGGACGCGGGCCTGGTGACCGTCACCCCCCGCGGGTGAGGGCGCGCGCCTTCGCCGCCTCCGTCTCCCGGTCGGCGAGGGCGCGCAGCGCCGCGAGCAGCGGGTGCGCCGCGGTGCGCGCCTGCCCGTAGGCGAGGTTGAAATCATAGTCGAAATCCGGCGGGTTGGCGCCCGTGGCGTGCTGGAGCACGGTCTCGATCTTGTCGAGCCCCTTGGCGAGCACGGCCTCCGGCGTGGCGGCGGCGTCATACTCGTCCTGCAGGGCCAGCAGCCTCTCGCGCAGGTCCGCCGGCAGGGGGGCGGCGAGGTGTTCGAGATCGGCGCGCTCCTGCGCGGCCTTGTTCAGGCCCGGGCGCTGCTCGGTGGCCGGGATGTCGCCGGAGACCGCCTCGCCGAGATCATGCACGATGCACAGCTCGAGCAGCCGCAGACGGTCCACCCCCGGCATGTCCTCGGCCAGCAGCAGCGCGAGCAGGCACAGCCGCCAGCTGTGCTCGGCGGTGCTTTCCGGGCGCCCGGCGGCGGTGTGGCCGCTGCGCAGCGTGTCCTTCAGGCGCTCGGCCCGCTGCAGGAAGGTGATGATGTCGCCAAGGCGTGTGGTCATGGTCCGGCTCCTTGTGGCGCGCATCCTGCCACGGTGAGGGGCGGCCCGTCAGCCCCCCGCGCGCGGACGGCGCGCGTGGCGCGGTTCCCGCAGGACGGCCGCTCTTCCCTCGCAAGGCCGCCCCCGCGCCCGGAACGGGCGGGTGCGGACGGCCGCGGGCCGCGGTGTCACGGCAAGCCGGGCGAGGGGGCGGCGGGCTGCCGGCCGGGAAGGCGCCGCCCGCGCCCTGTCGGAAAGGCGGTGCGGCGGGGGCGCGCCGGGCGGGAGCCACCCGGCGCGCCCGGATCAGTTCATCGAGTTCGGCAGGAACAGCGAGATCTGCGGGAAGGCGATCAAGAGCACCATGATCACCACCTCGCAGGCGAGGAACCAGCTGATGCCCTTGAAGATCGTCTCCAGCGGCACCTTCTCGCCCACCACGGATTTCACCACATATGCGTTGAAGCCCACAGGCGGGGTGAGCAGCCCGATCTCGATGTATTTCACCACGATCACCCCCAGCCAGATCTCGTCCAGCCCCAGCGCCTTGAACATCGGCTGCACGATGGGCAGCGTGAGCAGGAGCACGCCCAGCGGGTCGAGGAACATGCCCAGGATGAGGTAGATGATCGACACCGCGACCACCAGCAGCACCGGGTCCAGCGCCCAGGTGCCGATCATCCCGCCCATGATGCCGGGAATGCCGACGAGGGCGAGGAACTTGGTGAACATCACCGCGCCATACGCCACGAAGAACAGCTGGGCGGAGGTTTTCACCGCCTCCAGAACGCTGTCGCGCATCACGGCATAGGTGAGGCGCCGCTGGGCCGCGGCCACCACGCAGGCGAGCAGAGCGCCCCCGGCCCCGGCCTCCGTGGGGGTGAAGACCCCGCCGTAGAGCCCGCCGATGATGCCGAAGATCAGCACCAGCAGCGGCCAGACCGGGCCGAGCGAGCGCCAGCGCATGCGCCACAGCTCCTCCCGGCTCATCTGCAGGGTCACCCGCGGCGCGATGGCGGGGTTCCACCAGGCGCGGCCCACGATCATCGCGGTGTAGACGGCGGCGGTGAGCACCCCGGGCAGCACCCCGGCGATGAGCAGCTTGGTGATGGAGACCTCGGCGAAGACACCGTAGATCACGAACATGATCGAGGGCGGGATGAGCGCGCCCAGCGTGCCGGCCGAGGCCACCACCCCGCAGGCGAGCGAAGGCGCGTAGCCCTGCTTGAGCATCTCCGGAATGGCGAGGCGGCTCATGGTGGCGGCCGTGGCGACGGAGGAGCCGGAGGCCGCCGCAAAGCCCGCCGAGGCCATGTTGGTGGCCACCGCCAGCCCTCCCGGCAGGCCGGAGAACCAGTAGCGCGCCGCGTTGAACAGCGCGGCGGAGATGCCGGTGTTATGCGCCACCGCCCCCATGAGGATGAACATCGGGATGGCCGAGAGCCCCCAGTTCGCCGCCACCTCGAACGGGGTGTTCTGCATCACCCCGAAGGCCACGTTGATGTTGCGCTGCGCCCAGAGCCCGATGAAGGCCGCGACGCCGAGCGCCACGCCGATGGGCACCCGGATGGCGATCAGCACCAGCACCAGGCCGAGGATGGAGAAGCCGAGTTCCGCGCCGCTCATGTCCGCTCCTCCGGGGCGCCGCCCTCGGGCGCCCCCGTGGATCCGGAAAGAGGTGCTCCGGGGGAAGCGCCCGGGGCCGCGCCGGCTGCGGACGGGCCGCCGGATTGCGCGGCGGTGCCGGAGGGGGTGCCGGGGCGGGGGGCGTCCAGCGCCGGGTCGTCGTCATCCGCGGTGCCGCGTGCCGCGGCCCGGGTGTCGCGCACCAGGTGGATGACGAGGTAGACCGCCATCAGTCCGAAGCCGATGGGCACCACCCAGCGCGAGGGCCAGACCTCGATGAAACCGCCGCCGGCCTCGCGCGCCTCGCGCATGTCCGTCATCTCCAGCGCCACGATCACCGCCTGCCAGGTGAAGACGGTGACGTAGATGACGCTGAGCACCGCGGCGAAGGCGTCCATCCACTTGCGCGGCCGCCAGGACATCCAGCCGGTGAACAGCTCCACGATGATATGCCCGCGCTCGCGGGTGATGAGGGCGAGCGGCAGGAAGGCGAGGGCGGCCATGTAATAGGCCGAGACGATCTCGATCGTGCCGACCAGCGGGCGGTGGAACGCCGTGCGCGCGATCACGTCGGCGGAGACATGGAGCATCATCGCGATGGTCAGCAGCGCCGCGACGAGGGTGAAGAGGCCGGTGATCCGGTCGAGCAGGTACCTGAGTGCGTGCATGCGCATCCCTTTCCGGGGCACGGGGAGAGACAGAGAGAGACGGGCCGGCGGGCCCCCGGGGCCTGCCGGCGACGGCGAAGGGGAGGGCGGCCCGCCGGCCGGGGCGGGCCCGCGCAGGTCAGAGCGCCTCGGGGTCGACCTTGTCGAAGATCTCGCGCTTGAGGGCGGCGCGGAACTTCTCCCGGTCCTGGCCCACCTCCTCGGCGATGATCTTCTGCCACTTCGCGTAGGAGGCGAGGTAGTAGTCGAGCACGGCTTCCGGGTTCTCCACCCGGGCGGCCTTCGCGTTCGCGACGTTCTCGGCATATTGCTGGGTGTCGCGCTCGGCCATCACCGGGGCGAAATCGGCGGCGGCGTCCACGAAGGTGATGCCCTTCTCCTTCGCCGCGGCGATCACGTCCGCGTCCTCCGCCATCTGGGCGTCGAAGGTCTCCCGCACCACCACGTCGACCATGAGGTCGATGTGCAGGCGGCGCTGCTCGGGGGTGAACTCCTCCCAGACATCGCGGTTCACGTACATCAGCACCGGCGGGCCGCCCATGCCCAGCGGGGCGTCGAGCACGGTGTCGACCACGTCCATGTAGCCGAAGCTGCGCAGCCATTGCACCGAGCCCAGAACGCAGTCGAGCGCGCCGCGCTCGATGGCGGTGGTGGCCTCGTTCGGCGGCATGGCCACGGGGGTGGCGCCGGCAAGCGTCATGATGCCCACGCCGCCGCCGGAGGCGCGCACCTTCAGCCCCTTCACGTCCGCCAGCCCCTGCGGCGTGCCCCGGCACATCAGCAGGTAGGGCGAGACGGAATAGCCGCCGAAGCCCACCGCGTTCGCATGTTCGAACTCCTCGCGGCATTGCGGGCAGCCGAGCATCAGCACGTCGTTCATCGCGGCGGTGGCGGCGAGCATGTCGTCGCCGATCAGCGACTGGCTGAAGATCATGTTCATCGAGGGCAGCATCTTGGGCACGTAGGGCGCCATGGTGATGCCGCCGTCGATGAGGTTGCTCTTCACCGCGTCGGGCGTTCCGGGGCCGTTGGCGAGCTGCGCGCCGGGCACCATCTTCCAGTCGATCTCGCCGCCGGTGGCCTCCTTCAGCGCCGCGAAATACGGCTCCATCGCGACGGTGTTGGTGGCGTTGGTCGCGCTCAGCCAGGACCCGAAGATCAGCTCCCTGGATTGTGCGGCCCCTGCGAGAAGCGCCAGCGCCGCGGCACTGGTGAGCAGTCTGCGTATCATCTTCATTTTTCCTCCCTTGGCTGGGGTGGGCCGCCCCGGATCTGCCGTCCGGGTGGGGCCATTGGCGGGTCGGGCGCGCCCGGGGCCGGTGTCAGGCCGGCGGGCACGGAAACGGGGTGAGGGAGTGGCCTGCGGACATGGCGGGGTGCGCGGCGCGGCGCGGAGCCGGCGCGCGCTGCGGTGCCAGAGGGCGCCCCGCGTGCCGGGGGCGCTGGTGTCCGACTGTGTCCGCCATTGCGGTCTTCCTCCCGTGGCCGCCCCTGCATCGGAGGCGGACCGCTGATTTGCCCTGACGGTAGGCGAACTTGATCCGGGAGGGTATCCCGTTTTTTGCGGGAGTATCTTTCTCGAATCAAGAAAGCCCAGGCCGGAAGCTGGCGGATTTCCCGGCAGGGCGGCGGAGAGCAATCCTGCCAGGGCCGGGAGCGCGCCTCACATGTCCCGGCCCCCTCCCGCCAGCGCCAGGGCGTGCGCTGTCAGGCCCCCGCTGCCCGCCGCCGCGCCCGCCGGCACCTGCCTGCCGAACGGCCCCGGGCGCCGGCCGCACCATCGCCCGCGCCCGGCCTGACGGCATCTCCCGGTTCAGGCAGAGCGCTGTGGCCCCGGTGGAAAATGGATTTGCCGGGAAAAATAATGCTTCCCCCCGACATCCGCGTTGACACAGTGAATTCGGAAAGTAAAACTCGTCAGTAAACAAGAAGATAAACTGGAGGCTTATACCGTTGTGTTCCCGAGGTATACTCGCAGGAGGGGCGGTGTTCCTCGATGCGACGTTCCGACGGGAGCGGCCGATTCCGGCAAGGTGGTACCCCGGGCCGGACTGCCGGCCTGCTGATGGAGCTCCGAATGAGACGCCGGCCCGCGCTTCCCGTCCTGCCGCTCACCCTCGCCTGCCTGCTCACGCCGCTCGCCGCGCCGGCGGGCCGGGCGGCCGACGAGGGCGATTACATGCTCGCCACGGCGGCTGACCTTGCCGCGCTCTGTGCCGCGCCGCAGGACGCGTCGGCGATCCACATGTGCGAGGGCTTCCTCGTCGCCGTCGACCAGATGCACATGCAACTGGCCAGCGCCATGGACCGGCCGATCTACTGCCTGCCCACGGATGGCTCGGTCACCCGTGACGGCGCCGCGGCGGCCTTCGCGGCCTGGATGGCCGGGCGCCCCGCGAACGCCACGCTTTCCCCGATAGACGGCCTGATGTCCTGGGCGCGCGACGCCTACCCCTGCCCGGCGGGCCAGTGATGGGAGCGCGGATCATGAAAGCCCTCCTGCCGGTGCTCGCCGCGTCTCTCCTCTCCGCCTGCGCGGGCATGAACGACACCCAGCAGCGCGCGGCCAGCGGCACGCTCATCGGCGCCGGCAGCGGCGCGGTGATCGGCGCGATCGCCGGGGATGCCGGCATGGGCGCGGTGATCGGCGCCGGCGCCGGCCTGCTCGGCGGCCTCGTGGTCGACAAGGTCGAGAAGGACAAGGCGTCCGCCTATGAACAGGGTGTCCGCGACGGCCGCGCCACCCGGTGATCCCTTTCGCCTGCCCGCCGCCCGCGCGGGCCACAACATGAGGCCACTGCCCCTTGACTCCTGCCAGATCCGCGCTCGCGATCCTCTCCGCGCTTCTCAGTCTGATCGTGTTCTGGAGCGCGGTTCCCCCCGTGGCCCGCGCCCAGCAGGAGCCGCCCGCCGCCGTGAGTGAGCAGGACATGTCCGGGCTGGTGGATGCCGCGCGCAAGGCGGGGCTGGAAATCCTCGTGCTGCGCCCCTCCACCGCCCCGGCCCCGGTCGTGCCGGCCGACGCGGCGGCGCCCGCGGAGGTCGACAGCCTCACCCTGCGGCTCGCCGCCGGCGCTGATGCCATGAAGGCCGATCTGGCCCGCACCCCGGGCTGGCTGGACCGGATGCTCTACCACCCCGAACCGCCGCTGCAGCCGCGCTGGCTGGGCATCGGGCTGATCTACACCGCCATTTCCATGGGCATTGGCGGGCTGGTCGGCTGGGCGGGCGGACGGCGGCTGCGCGCCGGGCTGGTGCCGGCGGCGCCCCTGCCGGGGGCCTCGCTGGGCGACCGGCTGCGCTTCCTGCTCGGCCGCTCGCTCGTCGCCGTGCTGGTGATGGCGATCGTGCTGGTGGTCTCGCTGCTGGTGGCCCTGCTGATCGGCGCGCGGGATCCGGGCTTCCGGGACGTGTTCCTCTCCGCGCTGGAGGCGGCCATCACCGGCGGGCTGGTGATGATCACCTTCCGCGCCATCCTCGCGCCCTGGCGGCCGGCGGCGCGGGTGCTGCCCTTCGAGGACGCCGAGGCGCAGCGCATCTTCACCACGCTGCGCCTCACCGTCTGGACGGCGCTGCTGCTCTCCGCCTGCGCCGCGCTGGCCGCGCGCAAGGAGGCGCCGGACGGTTTCATCGACCTGCTGCGCGACTGTGCCTCGCTGGTGGTGGCCATCGGGCTGGTGCGCGCGGTGTTCGCGGCGCGGTTCATCTTCGTGCGCATGGCCGAGGCGGACCTGCGCCCGGTGCGCTTCTGGCACCGCCGCTGGCATGTGATCGCAGCGGTGTATCTGGCGCTCACCGTGGCGGTGACCCTCCTCGCCCGGCTGCTGAACGTCGACGTGGAGGGGCTGGTGGCCGCCCCGATCATCGCGGTGCTGCTGGGGCTGATCGTGAAGGGTGTCGGGCTGATCTTCATCGACCACCAGTATGCCGACCGCCCGGTGCGCGTGGTCTCCGACGTCGCGGAGGCCGGTACGCCGGTGGCCCCCGCGCCCCCGGTGCCGCACCCCTGGCGCGGCTGGGCCCTGGGCAGCCTCAACCACCTCGCCCTCGCGGCGGCGGCGGTGTGGATCATCAGCCGCTGGAACATCGGGCTGTTCGGCCCGGACGGGCGGGTGCACGCGGTCTGGACCATCCTGCTCATGGCGCTGATCGGCTCCATCGGCTGGGAGGCGATCCGCACCGCCTTCGACCGTCGCCTGGCGGAGGAGCAGGGCACCGCCCCCGGTGCGGAGGACGACCCGGAGAGCGAGTCCGAGATCGGCACCGGAAAGTCGCGCCTTGCCACCCTGCTGCCACTGTTCCGCAACGCGGTGCTCATCGCCATCCTGGTGCTGGTGAGCATGGTGATGCTCTCCGCGCTGGGAGTGGACGTGGGGCCGCTCTTCGCCGGTGCCGGGTTGATCGGCTTCGCCGTGGGCTTCGGGGCGCAGGCGCTGGTGCGCGACGTGTTTTCCGGCGTGTTCTTCCTGGTCGACGACGCGTTCCGCGTGGGCGAATACATCGAGACCGGCTCGGCCAAGGGCACGGTGGAGCGCATCTCCATCCGCTCCATGCAGTTGCGCCACCAGAACGGCCCGCTGCACACCGTGCCCTTCGGCGAGATCAGCCAGCTCACCAACTACTCGCGCGACTGGGTGATCATGAAGCTGCCCATCGCCGCGCGCTACGGCACCGACCCGGAGAAGGTGCGCAAGATCGTGAAGAAGCTCGGCATCGCCCTGCTGGCGGACCCGGAGCTGGGGCCGAAGTTCATCGAGCCGCTGAAATCGCAGGGCGTGCTGGAGATCTCCGACACCGGCCTCGTGTTCCGCGTGAAGTTCAAGACCCGCCCGGGCGACCAGTTCGTGCTGCGCAAGACCGTCTTCCACCGCATCTCGGAGGCCTTCGCGAAGGAGGGCATCGAATTCGCCGGCCGCGAGGTGCGCGTGCGCGTGCTCGACGAGGATGACAGGACCATCCCGGCGGAGGACCCCCGCGCCCAGCAGGCCGTGGCCGCCGCCGCCGGAGACATCGCCACGGAAGCCGCGCAGGACGCCGAAAGCAAGCGCTGAACCCCCGCGGGGCGCGGCGGCGGGCCTCCCCCGGCAGCGGGCGGGGCAGGGCCCACCGGAATGGGAAGCGGCCCGCGGGAGATGTCCCGCGGGCCGTTGTCCTGTCCGGCTGCGCGCCGGGGCGGGGCCGGGGTTACTCGGGCACGAGCTCCCACGCCTCCCCGGGGTTGAAGCGCTCGATCCAGGGCACGATCCGGTCGGTCTCCGGGCCGAGGTCGGCCTCGTAGAGCACGCCCTGCTGGTTCGCGACGAAGCTGTGCACCCCGCTCTCGCCGTAATGCGCCGGCCAGGCGAGGATGGCGTATCCCGCGATCATGTTGCCGTTGATCACGTAGTCATAGGCCCCGCCGGCAATGTTGTCGCCCTGGCCGGTGAGGATGCGGAAATGGTAGCCGAAATAGCCGCGCCCGGCGCTGGCGTCATCCAGCTCCGCGGTGTTGATGCCCTCGCCCGCGGGGCTGGGGCCGTCCTCATCCGTTTCCGGCCAGTAGAGCCCGTCGGTCATCCCCGGGGTGCTCACCAGCGTCTGGGCGTATTCGAGCACGCCGTCGCCGTCGCGGTCCACCGCCGCATAGTCGACCTGGGCGTCGAGATAGGCGTGCACCGTGTCGATGGCGGCAAGTTCGTTCTCGCCCACGTGGCGGTTCACGATCTCGTCCAGCCCGGCCCGGGTGTCGAAGGCCCAGGACCCGTCCCCGGCCTTCACAACCGGGAAGGGCAGCGGCCAGAGCCGCCAGCCGATGTCGATGAGCACGCGGTCCTCCTGGTCCTGCGTGACGATGCGCGCCTCGGCCCCTCTGCGCATCTGCGCATAGGCCTCCACCGTGTCCGGGCTGTCGCGCAGCGCGGCCGCATCGAGGCCGAGCAGGGCGGCGAGCCCGTCGAAATCATCCCCGGTGAGCGCGGTGCGCAGCGCCTCCACGGCGGCATCCGCGCTGTCGAACTGCGGCGCCGGTGTGGCGGAGACGTAGCGGGCGAAGGGCGCCTCCTCCGCCCCCTGGGCATGGGCTGTGCCGGTGAGGCCGGCGGCGAGGGCGAGCGCGAGGGCCGCCCGGGCGGGCAGGGGGGTGTTGGTCATGATCTCGTCTCCGATCCGCAATCTCACCGGCCGCGCCGGCCGCCGACCTTCGGCTTGCCCCCGGCCCGTCCGCCTCCGCGGGCCTCCGCGCCCCGCTTGGACGCCATCTTGGCGCGCGTGCCGCCACCGCCGCCGGAGCCGAGCGCGGAGCGCGGGCGCGATGCGCCGGGCTTCGCGCCAAGTTTCGGCTTGCCCGAGGGCTTGAGCAACGGTTTGCCGCCGCCGCCGCCGCTGGCGAGGCGCGATCCGCCGGAGGGCTTGGTGAGCGCAGGCCGCGAGCCGGCCCCGGCCGGGGGTTTCAGTGCCGGGCGGTCTCCGCCACCGCCGGGTTTCAGGCCTGGCTTGTCGCCTCCGCCGGGGCGCAGGCTCGGCCTGTCGCCGCCGCCGGGCCGCAGGCCTGGTTTGTCGCCCCCGCCGGGCCTCAGCCCCGGCCTGTCGCCCCCGCCGGGCTTCAGCCCCGGCCTGTCGCCACCGCCCAGGCCGCCGCTTGCCGCGGCCTTGCGGATATCGCGTGACCGCGCCTCGCGGTCGGGGCGGGCGCCGGGGCGCCCCCCTGCGCCGAGGGCGCCGCCGGGGCGCCGGTCGCCCCGACCGCCGATGGTGCCGCGGTTGTCCAGCCTGTCGCCGATCTTGTCGCGGTCGAAGCCGTTGAACTGGTCCCGGTCGATGCTGATCTTGTCACGGTCGACCTTGGTCCAGTCCACGTCGCGCCAGTTCACCTTGCCGTTGATGTTGTTGAAGCAATTGCGGCAGTTGATGTCGACGTCGCTGTCCCAGTGGCCGCCGCGCACGCCCCAGTCGTCCCAGTCCACGACGGCGCCCCAGGCCAGGCCGGTGATCACCCCGGTGAAGAAGGTGGCGGTGGGCAGGTAGTAGTTCGGGTAGGGCTGCGGGTAATAGGCCACCGGCGCGCGCACGTAATCGGGCTCGTAGAGCATTTCCGGCGGGTACTGCGGCACGTAGACCTGATCCACCTCGGTGGGCTGGATGATGATCGTGTCGCCCTCCTGCACCACCTCGGTGTGCTGGTCGGTCTGGATCACCCCGTCGGCCACAGCCTGGGAGCGGAGCTGCTGGATGGCGACGAGCACGTCCTGCTGCTGGTAGCTCACGGCATCGCCGAGCTGGCCGGTCCACTCCAGGTCGTCGCTCATCATCTTCACGATCTCGGGCGTGTTGAGCAGCGAGATCACCGAGCCGTCCCAGTCCGGGTCCGGGCTGTCGCCCGCCTTCGCGCCGTCGAGGAAGCGCTCGGCCTCCACGATCTGCAGCGGGTAGAGCGAGGCGGCGGCGATGGCCGCCACCAGCGAATCCGGGTAGAGGGCGATGCGGGCGACGAGGATTTCCATCTCCTCCTCGGTCAGCGCGCCGTCATCGGCCTCCGCCGCGGGGGCATCGGCGGAACTGGCGGGGGCATCCTGTGCGGTTGCTTCGCGGGGCAACGCCGTTGTTACAAGCAATCCGAAAGCGAAGGAGAGAAACAGTATCGATTGCTGACGTATTGGAGCAGTCATTTCGAATCCTCCGCTTTGGAGATGCCATTCCCGAACGGGAAGCGCCCCACGTGTTTTGACGTAGTATTAGCATCGAAAGCGGATTCGGACGAAACGATTGTTTTCGGGCGGGAACAAGACCTCAGCCGGAGGCGGCGCCCCCCGTGCGGGGCAGGGTCGCCTCGGCGGTGGTTTCTTCCGCCGGGCCGGTGGCGGCGGCGAAATCGGCCTCCGTCGCGGTGGCGGCGCCGGCCACGTCGGTGCTCTCGGGCGCCGGTTCCTCCGGCAGGACGGGCAGGGTGGGCGGGCGCATCACTCCCGGCGAGCCGGCCTGGCTTGCCTCCACCGCCTCGCGCAGCGAGGGGTTGCGCTCCAGCAGCCGGCGGAAGCGGCTGTCGTCGAGGCTGAGCAGGGTGCAGGGGGTGATCGCGGTCACCTGCGCGCGGCGGCGGCGCTTTGCCAGCAGGCCGAGCTGGCCGAACATCTGCCCGCGGCCCAGCCGCTGCTTCTGGCCCGCGAACTCCACCTCCACCGCGCCGGAGGCGATGAAGTAGACGCTGCGCGCCACGTCGCCCTTGCGGATGATCACCTTGCCCGGCGCGGCGAACACCGTGACCAGGGCGCGCGCCAGTTTCACCCGGTGCTGCTCCTCCATGTTCTGGAACAGCGGAAACTGGCTCACCAGCGACGGCTTGTGCAGGGTGATGTCGAGGCGCGGGCGCACCTCCACCCGGGCGCGGCTGCGCGCCAGTTCGGCCATCAGCTTGGCATGCACCTCGAAGCCCACCAGCCCGTCGGCCAGCAGGGCGGCGTATTCGCGCTCCTCCATCCGCAGCACGGTGCGGCGGATGAACACGCGTTCGAGCTGCTCGGCATACCCCGGGTACTGCAGCCGCAGGCCCTCGAGCGCGCGGGAGACCTCCTCCTCGCGCCGCTCCAGCACCTCATGCAGCAGTTCGGCCACGCGCTTGCCGTGGATGCGCAGGATCTTGGCGGAGATGAAGCCGTGCAGGTCGCGCAGGATGAACTGCTGGTGGACGAGGATCTCGAACCGGTCGGCGGTGATCGCGGCCAGCGGGCGCGACAGGCGCAGCCGGTTGTGCAGCATCACCGCCAGCCGGTAGCCCGGGTTGTAGACCAGCGCCCGACGGGCGGCGAGCCGGTACTGGCTGCGCCCGCCGCGGGTGCGTTCGATCAGCCGGTCCACGTCCGAGAGCATCCGGTCCACCAGCCGGGCGGAGATGACCTGCTGGTTGAACTGCTCCAGGATGAGGTCGCGCTCGCGCCCCGCCAGCGCCACCAGGCCGAGGGTGATGCGGTCCCGGTCCAGGATCTCGGCGCCGGCCTCGGCCTCGCGCACCGCGCGCTCCAGCCGGTCGCCGAAGCTCTTGGCCTCCGAGCGTACGATGTCATGGGTGAGGCCGTGGTCGCGCGCCGCCTCCGTCGCATCCTCGCGCACGTTCTGCAGCGCGACGGCGATCACCTGGTTGGACAGGGCAAGGTCGATGGGCGACAGCCGGTCCAGCCCGATGCGGCGGATCATCCAGCGCAGCGTGGTGCCCTGGAACACCAGCGTGAACAGGGTGAAGCCGGTGGCCAGGATGCCGACGGCGCGCTTCACCTCCGGCTCCACCAGGGCGTTCTCCGTCACCGCGAGGGCGAGGGCCAGCGTGACCGCGCCGCGCAGGCCGCCCCAGAGGATGGCGAGCCGGTAGGGCGGGTCCACCCTGGGCGAGAGGCGCAGCAGGGTCATCAGCGGCAGCAGCACCCAGAGCATGAGCGCCCGCGCCACCACGGCCGCCGCCACCACCACCAGCACCAGTCCGAGGTCTGTCAGGTCCATCCCGGAGAGGAACCGCGGGATCAGCAGCGCGGCGAGCACGAAGATGAGCGAGCCGGCCCAGTGCGCCAGCAGGTCCCAGACCTCGCGCAGGTAGGTCCAGGTGACGGGCGAGAGCCGGCCGGGCCCGAGCAGGTTCATCGTGAGCCCGGAGACCACCACCGCCGTGACCCCGGAGGCGCCCAGCAGCCGCTCGGTGACGATGTAGGTGAGGTAGGGAATGGCCACGGTGATGGAGACCTGCGCCAGCCGGTGCCGCCCGACCAGCGCCACCAGCATCACCCCGGCCCGTGCCACCAGGTATCCGGTGCCCGCCCCGCCCAGGATCAGGAACGGGAACTGCCCCACCGCCGCGCCCAGCGTCGGGTCCGGCACGCCGGCCATCACGAAGGTGAGGAACAGCCCGAACAGCGCGATGGCCGCGGCGTCGTTCAGCAGGCTTTCGCCTTCCACGATGCGTGACAGGCGCTGCGGCGCCGCGATGTCGCGGAAGATCGAGACCACGGCGGAGGGGTCGGTGGTCGAGACGATGGCGCCGATCAGCAGGCAGGCGGTCAGCGGCAGCCCGCTCACCGGCTGGAGCGCGAAGCCGATGGTGAAGGTCGCCACGATCACCGCGACCACGGCCAGCAGCAGGATGGGCACCCAGTCATCGAGCATCCGGCGCAGGTTCAGCCCCAGCGACACCTGGAACAGCAGTGTCGGCAGGAAGATGTAGAGGAAGACGTAGGAGTGGATCGGCAGGCCGAGAATGGCCTCCGCCACCGGGTTCAGCACGTCGGTGAGATCGGTGCTGAGCATGTAGCTCGCCCCGGCCCCGACGAGGATGCCCATGCCGGCGAGAATCACGCTGTAGGGCAGGCGCAGCCGCGCAGCCAGCGGCTCGCTCAGTCCGATGAGGATGAACAGGCCGGAAATGACACTGATTACGCCGATAAGTTCCATACGTCCAACGGATGTCCGGTGCGGAGGGGGTGCGAGCCTTCGGAATGCAGGCAGGCCCGGCGACTTGTCAAGGCACCTGACCGGCATGGGGCCCCGTAGCGCAGCCGCCGCCACCGCGCCCGGCCCGCCGCCGGGCCCCGGCTGGCCCCAACGCTCGTGCCACGCCCCCCTGGCGACCCGGTGTCAGCCACGACCCGGACCGCGAGCATGCGGGCCGGGACATGAACACGGGGTAAAGGCAGGCTGGCTCAAGACGGAGGCAGGAAACCGCAGCGGAGCGCGGGACGCACAGGGCAGGACCAGGGCCGCAGGATGAGGCCGGCAGCACGGGAAGGCCAGCCGGCAGAGCCGGCGCACCACGTCAGGGCACGGGTACAGCGGCGCGCGACCGTGGCAGCGGGCGGGGCCAGGGCGGGGAGGCCGACCGCTCGGAGCATGGCCGGGAGACCGGCTCCTTCTCTCGTTTGCGGCTGGGGCCCGCAGGACAGGAGCGATGGCGAGAGGCCGGGCCGGAACGCGAGCCGAGAGGGCCGCCCCGCCGGGCGCTGCCGGCGCGCCCCGTCCTGCCGCGCCCTGTCAGGGCATGAGCAGGGGGGCCGATCAGCCGGGCGCTGCCGGGGCGTGAGCGAGGTGGTCCACCCTGCCGGGCGGTGAGCGGGTCGCGCCGTCCTGTCGGGCGCTGCTGAGGACCAGGTGGGGTGGTCCGTTCCGCCGGGCGTTGCCGGGGGGGAGTGGGGCGCGCCGTCCTGCCGGGCGACGTCAGGGCGTGAGGGGGCAGTCTGTTCCGTCGGGCGCTGCCGGGGCAGTGGTGGGGCGGTCCACCCTGCCGGGCGGTGCGGGGGAGCGGGCGGGGCGCGCCGTCCTGCCGGACGACGTCAGGGCGTGAGCGGGGCAATCCGTCCTGTCGGGGCCGCGCCCCGGAGCAGTGGCGGGGCGATCCGCTCTGCCGGGTGGTGCGGGGGCGTCAGCGGGGTGTCTGTTCCGCCGGGCGCAGCCGGGGTGTGCGCTGGGTGTCGTCATCCCGCACCGGCCCCGGGGAGGCGGGCTGATCAGCGGTTTCGGGCGGCCCCGTGGGCCGGTGGGACGCCCGGGCCGCTCCGGGATGCCGCTTGACCGCGCGCCGGATCGCCGCGAACATCTCGCAGCGTCTCTTGTCTCCAGGACCGGACACCAGCCATGCCTGGATTGTGCAGCCCGTATGGTCGTTAGGCCCTATCTCCCCGTTGCGATCCTCTCGATCGGGGTGGCCTTGGGCGTGATCCTGCTTGACCGCCAGCAGGCCGGCATCCTCATGGAGCGGCAGCGCCTCGCCACGATGGAGGACCTGTCCCGCCTGCGCCTGCGCCTGCAGGGCGAGGTGGACAGCGACATCCAGCTGGTGCGGGGGCTGGTCTCCGCGCTGGAGGAGGATCCGGAGATGACGGTGTCGGCCTTCACCACCCGGGCCCGTCGGCTGCTCGCCCATTCCGGCTCGGTGCGCACGGTGGTGGTGGCGCCGGGGCTGAAGGTGTCGATGGTCTATCCGCAGGCGGCGGCCGACTCGCTGATGGGGCGTGACCTGCGCAGCCTGCTGGGCCAGGGCGAGAGCGCCGTCGCCGCCCTCACCGCGCGCGACGTGGTGATCGCGGGGCCGGTGGTGCTGGGGCAGGGCGGGCGGGGCCTGCTGCTGCGCTACCCGGTGAGCGTGCAGGGTGCGAACGGCCGGCCGCACCGCTGGGGCATCGTGTCCGCCAGCATCGACCTCGACGCGCTGATCGCCCGTGGCGGGCTCACCCTGTCGCAGCACGACTTCGACTTCGCCCTCTCCGCCGATGCTCCGTCCGACGGCATGCCGGAGGTGTTCTTCGGCTCGCCCGGGGTGCTGGACGAACAGCCGGTTCAACAGCGGCTGGAGCGCATGGGCTGGACACTCTCTGCCGCGCCGCGGGGGGGCTGGGCGGCGCCCGACGGTGCGCTGCGGGACTTTCGCGCGCTGCTGAGCATCGTCGCGCTGCTGATCATCGCGCCGATGGCCTGGGCGGGCTGGCTGCTGGGCCAGCGCAAGCGGAGCATCGCGGAGCTGCTGCGGCGCGAGGCGGACCTGGTCGCGGCCTCGCGGCGACTGCAGCTCGCCATCGAATCCTCCGGCATGCAGATCTGGCAGCGCGACGCCGTCACCGGCGAGAGCATCAGCGACCCGGCCTTCGGCCCGCCCGGGGGCCCGGCGGGGGCGGAGGGCGGCGGCACCTGGGGGCCCGAGATCCTACCCGAGGACAGGGCGGTGCTGCGCGCCCGCTTCCACGAGGCGGTGCGCACCGGGCAGCCCTTCTCCGCCGAATACCGCATGCGCGGACCGGACGGCGCCCTGCGCCACCTGCGCTCCTACGGGCGCACCTATGCGGACCCGGGCGCGCGCCCGGTGATGATCGGCGCCGACTGGGAGGTGACCTCCTTCGTCCGCCTGAACGAGAGCCTGCGCGAGGCCAGCCGCCAGGCCCAGACCCGGGCGCAGCTTCTGGAGGTGGCGCGCGATCGGCTGGAGTACAACGCCAACCACGACGCGACCACCGGCCTGCCGAACCGCAACCACCTCGAGACCCTGTTCGAGACCCTGGACGCGGACGCCGCTGACGCCGGGCCGCTCTCGGTCATCATCATCGACCTGCACCGCTTCAAGGACATCAACGACACGCTGGGTTATCACGGCGGCAACGAAATCCTGCGCCGCACCGGCACCGTGCTCAGCGAGGCGGCACGCCCGCAGGACGTGGTCGCCCGGGTGGGGGGCGACGAATTCGTCGTCGTCACCCGGCAGCACACCTTTCCGGAGGACCCGGACAACCCGGCGCGCCGCATGCTCGACGCGCTCACGCGGCCCTTCCTGCACGGGGCGCATGAATATCGGGTGGGGGCCACGGTGGGCGCGGCCGCGCGCAGCCACAGGCGGGAGAAATCCACCTCCGTCTTCCTCAACGCCGACATCGCGCTGCACGCCGCCCGGCAGCGCGGGCGCAACCACATCGAGTATTTCACCGACACCCTGCGCGCCGAGGCCGTGGACACCAAGCGCATGGCCGACGACGTGCTGCGCGGGCTGGAGCGGCGGGAGTTCATCCCGGTCTACCAGCTGCAGTTCGACGCCCGCACCCTGGAGGTGACGGGCGCGGAGGCGCTGGTGCGCTGGCAGCACCCGCGGCAGGGGCTGCTCACGCCGTTCCGCTTCCTGGAGGTGGCGGAGATGCTCAACGTGATGGGCGATCTCGACGCGATGGTGCTGGAGCAGGCGCTGGCGGACTTCCGCGGCTGGGCGGCGCAGGGCCTGCGCGTGCCGCGGATCTCGGTGAACGTCTCGGCCCAGCGGCTGGGCGACGACATGCTGGCCGAGCGCATCTCCCGGCTGGACTTCGAGCCGGGCACCCTGGCGTTCGAGCTGGTGGAGACGATTTCCTTCGACGACGCATCCCAGCAGATCGCGGACAATATCCAGCGCATCCGGGCCCTGGGCATCGACATCGAGATCGACGATTTCGGCACCGGCTACGCCTCCATCCTGAGCCTGCTCAACCTGTCGCCGCGCTTCCTGAAGATCGACAAGGACCTGGTGCTGCCGGTGGTCGGCTCCGCGCGCTCGCGCAAGCTGGTGTCCTCGGTGGTCGAGATCGGGCGGGCGCTCGGCATCGGGGTGATCGCCGAAGGGGTGGAGAGCGCGCGCCATGCCGAGATCCTGCGCGACCTCGGCTGCCAGATCCTGCAGGGCTACGCGCTGGCCCGCCCGATGCCGGCCGAGGATCTGCCCGCCTTCATCCGCGCCCGGGCCTGGCAGCCGGGCGCGACGGGCGAGGCCTGAACGGGCCCGCGCCCGGCCGGCCTGACGCGCCTCCGCCGGCCCTCCTCACGACGTCGCCTCCCCCCGGTTGCCGGGCAAGCCTCCGTGCGGGGCGCGCGGTCCGCCCCTTCCGCCGCCGTGCCGGCACGGCAGCCGGGGGGTGCGGGCAGGGCCTGCGCGGGGCTGGCGCTCCTGCCACACCCGTTCCATTCTGCGGAAATCCCCTCCATCTCCTGTCGCGGCGCGGCGGGGCGCGTGCTAGGCGGGGTCGAGGGGGCGGCAGGCGCCCCGGCAAGGCAAGGAGCCGGACATGATCACTTTGCGGCGGATCGACATCGCGGATGCGGGGGTTCTCATCGCGGGCGCGCGGGCGAAGGCGCAGGAGATCGGCGTGCCCATGTGCATCGCCGTGACCGACGAGAGCGGCAACCTCGTGGCCTTCGAGCGCATGGACGGCGGCAAGATCACCAGCATCACCATCGCCATCGACAAGGCCTTCACCGCCGCGGGGGCGAAGAAGGCCACCCATGAATACGGCACCGCCAGCCAGCCGGGCAACCCGACCTACGGCATCAATTCGGCCATCGCCGGGCGGCTGATGGTCGTGGGCGGCGGCCTGCCGGTGACGGTGGAGGGCGCGGTCGTGGGCGGCATCGGCATCAGTTCCGGCACGCCGGATCAGGACCGGGCCTGCGCGGAGGCCGGCATCGCGGCACTGCTCGCCACGCTCTGAGCCGGGACCGGGGGCGGCAGGCGGATTTCCGCGCCCGCCGCCCGGTTGCGAGGGAACCTTTTCCCGCGCCCCGGCGTTCATGACCGGACTCATTCGGGACACCCAGGCCCTTGGCGACAAACTGCAAGAACTGCCCGCTGCGCAAGCGTCCTCTCTTCACCGAGATGAGCGAGGAGGAGCTCGAATTCACCCGCCGTTTCAAGTCCGGCGAGCTGACGGTGGAGGCGGGGACCGTCCTGCTCATGGAGGGGTCCAACAGCCCGCAGCTCTTCACCGCGCTGCATGGCATGGGCGTGCGCTACAAATCCCTCCCCGACGGGCGCCGGCAGGTGATAAACTTCGTCATGCCCGGCGATTTCATCGGCCTGCAGGCCGGGGTGATGGGGGAGATGAAGCACACCGTGGAAGCCACCACCGCGATGACACTCTGCGTGTTCAAGCGCTCGGACCTGTGGAACCTGTTCCGCAGCTTCCCCCGCCGCGCCTATGACCTCGCCTGGCTGGCGGCGCTGGAGGAGCATTTCATCGCCGATGCGCTCACCAGCGTGGGCCGGCGCTCGGCCGTCGAGCGCGTGGCCTGGAGCTTCCATCGGTTCCACAGCCGCGCCGAGGCGATCGGCGCCAGCCGCAACGGCGAGTGCCGGGTGCCCTTCCGCCAGCAGGACCTGGCCGATGCGCTCGGCCTGTCTCTGGTCCACACGAACAAGACCATCAAGCGCCTGCGCGACCGGCAGATCGCCTCCTGGAACGACGGGGTGCTGAAGGTCCTCGACGCCGGGAAGCTGCTGGAACTTGCCCAGATCGACGACTCCGCCCCCGAACTCCGACCGCTCGTCTGAGCCCGGAGCCCGATCCCCCGCCAGTCCGATGCCCGTTGCCGAACCATGATCCCTGTGCCGCTCCGCCACCTGCTGCATCCCCCCGCGCGCCGACCGGTTCCGGCGCCGCGCTCCTGCCCCCGTTGCGGGGCGGGGAGGCGGGCGCCGGCATGAGCGAAGCGAGCGTGCGCGATCACCTCCGGCAGGCCACTGCCGGGCTGCACGAGGCCGTGGACGCGGCCTATTCCACCCTCGATCTGTCGCGGCGCGAGGACTACGGGCGCTTCCTGCTCGGGCACGCCCGCGCGCTGCCCGGGCTGGAGGCCGCGCTGGCGGCGAGCCCGGAGTTCGCGCGCCTGCCCGACGCGGCCGCCCGGCTGCGCCTGCCGGCGTTGCGGGCCGATCTCGCGGCGCTGGGTCATGCGATGCCGCGCGCGCTTGATGTGTCATATGTTAATGAAGCAGGGGCCGGTCTCGGGATAGCCTATGTTCTGGAGGGCTCCCGACTCGGGGCCCGGGTGTTGTCGAAGCGGGCGGCCGCGGGTTCCGCGCCGGTTCCCCTGCAGTTTCTGCACCATGGCGTGGAAGAGCGGTTCTGGGGCGGATTTCTCCACTGGGCCGCCCGGGAAAGCTGGAGCAAGACTGAACTTTCTGCCGCGACGCAGGCGGCCAGGGCCGCCTTCCGGACGTTCCTGGAAGGCGCCGCCGGGCCGGGCCCTGTTCGGAAGGTACCCGATTGATGACGGATGACACATTGCCTGACCTCACAAGCTGCGATCGCGAGCCGATCCACCTCCTCGGCCGCGTGCAGTCCTTCGGCTGCCTCGTCGGGCTGACGTTGGACTGGATGGTCTCGTGCCATTCGCAGAACGCCCCGGCCATGCTGGGCCGTGCGCCGGATGCGGAGCCGATGATCGGCGCCCCGGCGGCGGAGGTCTTCGGCGGGGACCTGATGCACCGGCTGCGCAACCGCATCCAGATGCTGCGCGCCGGCCAGGGGGTGGAGGTGATCAGCCGGGTCGCGCTGCCCACCGGCCAGCATGACATCTCGCTGCATGTCTCGGGCGACACCGTTGTGCTGGAGCTGGAGCCGCACCGGGGCGACAACCCGGAGGACACGGTCTCCACCGTGCGGCGCATCATCGAGCGGGTGTCGCGCTATGCCGCGCCCGGGCGGCTGTTCGAGGATGCCGCGTATTTCCTGCAGCTCGACACCGGCTTCGACCGGGTGATGTTCTACCGCTTCCTGGAGGACGGCGCCGGCGAGGTGATCGCCGAGGCCCGCGCCCCGGGCATGGAGAGCTACATGGGCCTGCGCTACCCGGCGAGCGACATTCCCCGCCAGGCCCGGGCGCTCTACCTGCGCCAGACCATCCGCCTGATCGCGGATTCCTCGGACGTCGGCAGCCCGGTCTCCCCGGTGACGGATGTGTCCGGGCGGATCATCGACCTCTCAAGCTCTGTGCTGCGCGCGGTCTCGCCCGTCCACCTCGCCTATCTGCGCAACATGGGCGTGGCTGCCTCCATGTCGATCTCGATCATCGTGGAGGGGCGGCTCTGGGGGCTGATCGCCTGCCACCACCGCACGCCGCTGGTGCTCTCGCAGGTGCGGCGCAATGCGGCCGAGCTGTTCGGGCAGATGTTCTCGCTGGTGCTGCAGGCCAAGCTGCTGGAGGAGGAGCGCCAGCATGACGACCGGGTGCGCGACCTCTGCGCCGCGATCACCCGCGCCGCCATCCCCGAGGGCCCGATGGGCCGCATGCTGCTCGACTGCGTGCAGGAGTTCACCCCGCTGCTGGAGGCGGACGGCGTCGCCACGGTGATCGAGGGCGTGGTGGCCACCCGCGGCAAGGTGCCGGAGACGCCGGTGATCCTCGCCCTGGCCCGGGCGCTGAACCGCACCCCGACCGGCCAGGTCTATGCCACCGATCATCTCGCCGCGCTGGACCCCGCCACCGCCGCGCACGCGGAGCACGCCTCCGGCCTGCTCGCCATCCCGGTGTCGCGGCTGCCGCGCGACTACATCCTGTTCTTCCGCGGCGAGGTGCGCCGCAAGGTGACCTGGGCGGGCAACCCGCAGAAGCCGGCCAGTTCCACACTGCCCGGCGGCCAGCTCTCGCCCCGCACCAGCTTCGCGGCCTGGCAGGAGGAGGTGACCGGCCATTCCGAGGCCTGGACCCCGGCGCAGCGCCGCGTGGCCGGCCAGCTGCGCGTGAGCCTGCTGGAGGTCGTCCTGCGCCTCACAGACGAGGCCTCGCGCCTGCGCAAGAGCGCGGGCGAGAAGCAGGAGTTGCTGATTTCGGAGCTGAACCACCGGGTGCGCAACATCCTCGGCCTGGTGCGCGGCCTCGTCTCGCAGACCACGACGGGTGAGATCAGCACCGCGGAGATGGTCGTGGTGCTCGAAAGCCGCATCCAGGCGCTGGCCCGCGCCCATGACCAGATCACCCGGGACAACTGGTCCCCCGCCTCGCTGCGCGAACTCGTGCGGGTGGAGGCCGAGTGCTGGCAGTTCGAGCGCCGCGACAGGGTGATCGTCACCGGGCGCGACATGCTTCTGATGCCCACCGCCTTCTCGGCGGTGGCGCTGGTGATCCATGAGCTGATGACCAACTCGGCCAAGTATGGCGCGCTGTCCGGCCCGCGGGGCGAGGTGCATGTCTCCCTCGTGGCGGACGCGGATGACGCGCTGATCCTGGACTGGACGGAGGTCGGCGGCCCGACGGTCGTCGAGCCCACCCGGCGCGGCTTCGGCTCCACCATCATCGAGCGCTCGATCCCCTTCGAGCTGCAGGGCGAGGCCGAGGTGTCCTACCGGCCGGAGGGGCTGAGCGCGCGGTTCTGGGTTCCGGCGGTGCATGTGCGCCCGGGGGCCGCGGATGACGATGTCACGGCGCTCCCCGCGCCCGCGGCCGCGGCCGCGCCGCTGATCGCGCCGCGCCGGGTTCTGGTGCTGGAGGACAACCTGGTGATCGCGATGGATGCCGAGGGCATCTTCCGCGATCTCGGGGCGGAGACGGTGGTGCTGGCCGCGTCGAACGCCCAGGCGGCCCAGCACCTGCAGGCCGCGCCCTTCGACCTCGCGCTGCTGGACGTGAACCTGGGGGCGGAAACGAGCTTTCCCTTCGCCGAACAGCTGCTCGCGGCCGGCATTCCCTTCGCCTTCGCCTCCGGCTACGGCGAGGGCGCGGATTTCCCCGCCACCCTGCGCAGCGCCCCGCGCTTCTCCAAGCCCTACAACGAGGGCACGATCCGCAAGGTGCTGGCGCAGATGTCGCTTACCGGAACCAGCGGCGCCGCCTGAACGCCGGCCTGAGGGCGCAGGTCCGCCGTGCCGCCCGGGCCGCCCTGAGGGCGCAAGGGGGCGGCCGCGCGAGCCCTGAGGGCGCGAGGGGTCCGGGCCCGACGCGCGGTTCCGCAGGCCCTCGGGATCAGGCACGTCCCGGAGCTCGGCTGCGCGCGCCTCGTGTTTCGCGAAGCCCGACCCGCGTGCTCCCAAGGCGGTCGCGCCGGGGAAGACCGGGCCCGGCCGCGCCTGTGCGCCCTGTGTGCCCGGAAGGGGTTCCGGGCGCACAGGCTGCCTGACGCGGAAGAGGCCGGGCGCCCTGCGGGTCAGCCCTGCGTCGGGTCGGCGCCGACGCGGATGACCAGCTTGCCGCGGTTGCGCCCGGTGAGCAGGCCCTGGAAGGCGTCGACGGTGTTCTCCAGCCCGTCGACGATCTCCTCGCGGTAGATCACCTTGCCCTCCGCCAGCCAGCCGCCCATCTCGCGCAGGAAGTCTCCCATGCGCTCGATGTGGTCGAACTGCAGGAACCCGCGGAAGGTGAGGCGCCGGGTGAGCACGAGGCCCATCGCGGCGGGCAGGCGGTCCGGGCCCGGGGGCGGGGCGCTGTCATTGTAATGCGCGATGCGCCCGCACACCGGGATGCGGCCGAAATCGTTCATCAGCGGCAGCACCGCCTCGAACACCGGGCCGCCGACATTCTCGAAATAGATGTCCACCCCGTCCGGGCAGGCGGCGGCGAGGGCCTCGGGGAAGCCGTCCTCGCGGTAGTTCACCGCGGCGTCGAAGCCGAGGGTCTCGGTCACGTAGCGGCACTTGTCCTCGGCGCCGGCCACCCCGATCACGCGGCACCCGAGCAGGCGCCCGATCTGCCCCACGGCCTGACCCACCGCGCCGGAGGCGGCGGAAACCACGATGGTCTCGCCCGGTTTCGGCTTGCCGTGTTCGAGCAGGCCGACATAGGCGGTGAAGCCGGGCATGCCCAGCACGCCGAGCGCGGCGGAGAGCGGGCCGTGCGCCGGGTCCAGTTTCCGCAGGCCGGTGCCGTCGGAGAGCGCATGCGTCTGCCAGCCGGCGCCGGCCAGCACGAAATCGCCCGGGGCGTAGCCCTCCAGCCGGCTCTCCATCACCTCGCAGACGGTGCCGCCCACCATGGTGTCCCCCGGGTGCAGATGGGCGGCGTAGGAGCGTGTGGGGCTCATGCGGCCGCGCATGTAGGGGTCCAGCGAGAGGTAGATCACCCTGAGCAGCACCTGCCCCTCGGCGGGTACGGGCAGGGGGATGTCCTCGAGCTTCAGGTGCTCGGTGGTCGGCATGCCTTGCGGATAGGCGGCGAGGTAGATGCGGCGGGCGGTGGTCATGGGGCTGGTCCTGCGATTGTGTCGGTGGAAAGGATGGCGCGGGAGAGCGGGCGCGTCGACCCCCGATCGCCTCCGCGCGGCAGGTGCGTGGCCCCGCGGCAGGTGCGTCGCCCCCCCCTGCGGAAGGTGTGTCGTGCCTGCGCGAAGGATGCGCCGCCCCGGCACGGCAGGTGCGCCGCGCCCCCGGGCGACGGGTGTGCCGCCCCGGCGCGGAAGGTGTGCCGCGCCCCGAGCGACAGGTGTGCCGCCCCGGCGCGTGAGGTGCATCGTGCCTGCGCGACGGGTGCGCCGCCTCGCGTGCGGAAGGTGCGCCGCCTCCGGCGGCAGGTGTTTCGTTCCCCGAGCGCGGCTCCGGTCAGGGTTCCGCGCGTGGCAGGCGCAGCGGGCGGCATGCGCGGTGCGCAAGCACGATTGGCCCTTCGCATTCGCGCGGGAGAGGGGAAGCAGGCGGGGCGCCGGGGCTCTCCTGCTTTCGCCGGAGGTCCGGAGGCGCTGCGCGGGAGGCAGGGCGGCGTGGCAGGGGGCCGGGGCCGCATTGCGCGGTTTTGCCCGCGCCGGGGCGGGCGGCAACAGGGGCGCAGGGCGTCGCGCCGGCGGGCGAGCGGGGCGTTCGGGACGGTGGCCGGACAGTGCGGGACTCGCGGCGGCGCCTCGGCACGTCAGGCCGGCATGTCGGGGATGGGTGCCCGGTCCGGGGAGGGCGAGACCTGCGCCGCGGTGGCGGGGAGCGGTTCGGCCGGGTGTGCGGGGGGCGGCGGATCCGGGGAGGACATGGCTCAGGCCCGCAGGGCCGGGCGGTATCCGTCCGGGGCGACGGGCGGGGCCGGAAGGCGTCCGGGCGGCGGCAGGGCCGCCCGGGAGAGGGACAGGAGGCGAATCGGGCGCCGGTGTCAGTCCGCCCGGTTGCCCTTGCGGTGGCGGGCCGGCGGGCCGGAGCGGGCCGCGCCCGCGCGTGCGCCGCCGGGGCCCTTGCGCATCGGCGCGCCGGTGCGGGGCTTGCCGCGGAAGGATTTCTCGCCGCGCGGGCCGGCCGGGGCCGGGCCCATGTCGGTCGGCTCGCCCTGGATCGGGGTCACCGTGATGCCCTTTTCCAGCGCGCGCTGCGGGCCGAGAGCGGCGAGGAAGGCCTCGGCATGCCCGGCCGCGATCTGCACGTGGGTCTCCTCGGCCTGCATGCGGATCGCGCCCACTTCGCGGCGCGACAGTCCGCCGGCCTCGCAGAGCATCGGCAGCAGCCAGCGCGGCTCCGCATTCTGGTTGCGCCCCACGGAGAGCGAGAACCAGGCGCTTTCGCCGAAGGCTTCCGGCTTGCGCTTCGCGCCCACGGAGGCGGACGCGACGTCGAGCAGTTCCTCCGGCGCGGACTGGCCGGAGCGGGCGCGGCGGATGAAGGCGGCGGCCACCTTCTCGGCGCCGTGCCGGGCCAGCAGCTCGGCGACCAGCGCGGCCTCCTCGCCGGTGGGGGCGGCTTCGAGCGCGGCATCGCCCAGCAGGCGCTGGTCGTCCTTCGCGAGGATCGCGGCGGCGGAGGGCGGCGCGGCCCATTCCGCGTCGATCCGCGCCGAGGCCAGCAGGCGCTCGGCCCGCTTGCGGCCCGAGGGGGCGACGATCAGCGCGCTCACGCCCTTGCGCCCGGCGCGGCCGGTGCGGCCGGAGCGGTGCAGCAGGCCCTCGCGGTTGGTGGGAAGGTCGGCGTGGATCACCAGTTCCAGGCCGGGAAGGTCGATGCCGCGCGCCGCGACATCCGTGGCCACGCAGACCCGGGCGCGCCCGTCGCGCATCGCCTGCAGGGCGTGGCTGCGCTCCGCCTGGCTCAGCTCGCCGGAGAGGGCGACCACGGGGAAGCCCCGGTTGCCCAGCCGTGCGGTCATGTGGGTGACACCGGCGCGGGTGTTGCAGAACACGATGGCGTTCTCGGCGTCGTAGAAGCGCAGCAGGTTGAGGATCGCGTTTTCCTTGTCGCTCGCGGCGGCCATGAGCACGCGGTACTCGATGTCGACGTGCTGGCTCGCCTCGGCGGTGGTGGTGATGCGCTGCGCATCGCGCTGGTAGCGCTTGGCCAGGGCCGCGATCGGGCGGGAGACCGTGGCGGAGAACATCATCGTGCGGCGCTCGTCCGGGGAGGCCTGCAGGATGGCCTCGAGGTCCTCGCGGAAGCCCAGGTCGAGCATCTCGTCGGCCTCGTCCAGCACCACGGCCTCGATCTCCGAGAGGTTGAGGGCGCCGCGGGCGATGTGGTCGCGCAGGCGGCCGGGGGTGCCGACGACGATATGCGCGCCGCGCTCCAGCGTGCGCCGCTCGGTGCGCATGTCCATGCCGCCGACGCAGGTGGCAAGCACGGCGCCGGTCTCGCCGTAGAGCCATTCCAGCTCCCGGCACACCTGGAGGGCCAGCTCGCGGGTCGGTGCGATGACCATGGCGCGGGGAGCGCCGGCGCGGGGGAAGCGGGCCTCGCCGCCCAGAAGCTGCGGCGCGAGGGCGAGGCCGAAGGCCACCGTCTTGCCGGAGCCGGTCTGGGCGGAGACCAGTGCGTCCGCCGTGCCCAGCTCGGGCGCGATGACTGCCGTCTGGACCGGGGTGAGCCGCTCGTAACCGCGTTTCTGCAATGCCGCGGCCAGCGCCGGCACGATGCCTTCGAACTCTGTCATGTTCCGTCTTTCGGAAAAGTCGTCCTGTCGCCGCGGCTCCGGAGAGCCCGGACGCGTACGCTGTCCCTACCCGGCGAGAGGCCGGGGGAGGAACGATTCCCCCCGCTCCTACTGCGCACGGGCGGGATTGTACAGGGATGGCGGCGCCTTTCGGGCCGATTGGGCCCGGGCGTGCTCTCCCGGCATCGCTCGCGCGCGGGCCGCCCGGCGGCGCTCAGTCGAGCCGGCGCAGCGGCGTGCCGGCGGCCCAGGCGGCGATGTCCTCCACCGCCTCGGCATGGAAGCGGCGGAAGGTCTCGCGCGTGGCATAGCCCAGGTGCGGGGTGAGCAAGAGCCGCCCCGGGCCGGTGAGGTCGGGGGCCAGCAGCGGGTGGCCCGGCGGCAGCGGCTCCGTGTCGAACACGTCGAGCGCGGCGCTCATCAGGGGGCGGGCGCGCAGCGTGGCGAGCAGGGCCCGCGTGTCCACGACCGGCCCGCGCGAGGTGTTCACCAGCATCGCGTCGGGCTTCATCGCGTCGAGGGCGGCGGCGTCGATCATCCCGCGGCTGCGCTCCGAGAGCACGACATGGACGGAGACCGCATCCGCCTGCGCCATCAGCGCGTGCAGCGAGGGGCAGGCGAGCACGCCGAGCGCCTCGGCCCGGGCCGCATCCAGGTTCGGCGACCAGGCGACGACACGCATGCCGAGCGCCTGGCCGAGGGCCGCCATCTGTCCGCCGATGTTCCCCAGCCCGACCAGCCCGAGGGTGAGCCCGGCCAGATCGCGCCCCAGCGCGCGCTGCCAGCCGCCCGCGGCAAGGGAGGCCGATTCGGGCCCCAGCCGGCGCGCGAGGGCGAGCAGCAGCAGCAAGGCCAGCTCGGAGGTGGTGGTCTTGCGCGATCCGGTGCCGCAGACGGTGACGCCCCGGGCCCGGGCCGCCGCCATGTCGATGGCGAGGTTGCGCATGCCGCTGGTGACCACGAGTTTCAGCGCCGGAAGCGCCGCGATCAGCTCCGCCCCCAGCGGCATGCGCTCGCGCATCAGGCAGAGCACGTCGAAGGGCGCGAGGCGGGCGGCGCGCTCCGCCTCCGGAATCGGGGCGTCGAACACGGTGATCGTGGCGCCGAGGGAGGCCCAGTCGGCCATGGCGAGGGCGTCGCCGGTGTAGTCGTCGAGAATGGCGATGTTCATGCCCGGCCTCCGAAGCGCGTCTGCGCCGAGCATCTGGACCCGCCGCGGCCCGCTTGGCAAGCCCCCGGCGTGGAGCCGAAGCCTGCGGTCAGGTGAGGGGCGGCCCGGGCCTCCCGATCCCGCCGGCCGCGCCGCCCCGCTCCGCCGCGGCGGGGAAAAGAGCGGCGAAGCCATGTGCCGACATCGCGCCCGGCAGGCCGGACGGATGCAGGGCATGCCTGGTGGCCGGCGGGGGCGCGAGGCCGGCGCGGGTGCGGCGCCCCTTGCGGAGGCGCGGCCCGGTCAGCGCTCGCCGCGCAGCCAGGCCTGCAGCTTCACCTCGGCGCGTTCGAGTTCCTGGGGGTTGAGGATGCGCCGCTGCAGGGCGCGGGCCACGGCGCGGGAGCGCTGGTTGAAGTCGCCGGGGGCGAGATCGTCGCCCTCGGGCAGCACCTCCAGCTTGTCGTAGAGCCCGCGCAACCGGTTCTGCACCGAGCGCAGCGACAGGTGCTGGCGGCGGGCGATGCAGCGGTCGGTAAGGCCCAGGGCCGCGTCCACCAGCACGGCGTGCTCGGCCTCGGTGAGGCCGCGCTCCGGGCGGTTGCGGGCGTGCTGGATCTGGTGGACCTCGCGGTCGATGACGATCTGCGCCTCCAGGAAGATCGCGCGCAGCGCCAGTTTCAGCCGCTCGCCGGAGGCGGTCTTGAGCACGTAGCCGTAGGCGGCCTCCTTCGGCACGATGCGCGAGATGCCGCGCACGTAGGCCTCGTCGGAGTAGTTCGACCAGAACAGGATGCGGGTGGCCGGGCGCTCGGCCCAGATGGTGCGGGCGGCCTCGATGCCGGTGCGCCGGCTCATCTGCAGGTCCATCACCACCGAGGCGCAGCCGGGCTCGCGCGCCAGCCGCTCGCCCTCCACCCCGTCCCTGGCCTCCACGATGTCGACCAGCCCGGGCAGCGCGCCGCGCACCGCCTCGCGCAGATAGCTCGCGTGCAGCGGGTCATCCTCCACCACGAGCACCTTCATGCCGAGGCCGTCTGCGGGCGGAAGCACGGCGTCGTGGGGCGTGGACGGGTCGGGAAGGATCATCAGGCCATCTCCTGCGGAAGGGTTATGCGCACGCACGTGCCGGGGTGTCCGTCGCGGGGGCCGATCTCCAGCCGGGCGGAGATCAGGCTGGCGCGGGTCTGCATGTGGTTGAGCCCGCCGGCGCGGCCGCGGCGGGTGTCCGCGGCGGGCAGGCCGCGCCCGTCGTCGCGCACCTCCAGCGCGAGGCCCCGGCCCGGCGCCTGGCTGATCTCCACCTCCACCCGGCCGGCGCCGGCGTGGCGGGCGGCGTTGTTCACCGCCTCCTGCACGATGCGGTAGAGCGCGATGCGCACCGTGCTTTCCAGCCGGTCGGGGGCGTGGGAGGAGCTGTCGCGCACCTCGGTGCGCACCCCGGGCAGGCCGGCGGTGGCGCGTTCGAGGTGGATGTCCACCGCATGCACGAAGCCGAACAGCTCCAGCAGGGCCGGCATGGCGGTGTCGATGATCTGGCGCAGGTCCTGGATGCAGTCCTGCAGGCGGGGAACCACGGCGGCGGCGAGGCTGTCGCCGCGGGCCTGCTCCAGGTCGCGCACGATGCGGGTGAGGTCGGCGAGGGTCTGGTCGTGCAGGTCCATGCCGATGCGCTGGCGCTCCTGTTCCAGGGCCTCGGTGAGCTGCAGGGCGCCGAGGCGCAGCCCCTCCTCGCGCGCCCGGGCCGCGGCCTCCACGGCGGCGGCGCGCCGGGCGCGCTCCCCGGCGCGCAGGGCGTAGAAATAGGGCGAGAGCGTGTCGGCCACGTGGCGCACGTAGTCGAGCTCGCGCGCGCCGTAGGCCGCCTCGCGCTGCGCGGAGAAGTTCAGCGCGCCGATGATCTCGCCGCGCACCTTCATCGCCACGTTGATGCGGCTGCACAGGTTGTGCTCGAAGATCGGCTGGCAGAAGGCGCCGGGGTAGGTGTAGCGCGCGTCCTTCAGGGCGTTCTCGGAGAGCATCGCCTCCGTGCGCCCGGTCAGGATGTCGCGCACCGGGCTCACCGCCACCTGGCTGCGCTGCGTGCCCCAGAGCGTGCCGAGCCCGACCTCGTAGGAGGTGTGGAAGGCGTCGGCGCCATCGATCAGGCAGACGTCGAGGTGGTCATGGTCGAGGAAGTGCTTGATCTCCTCGTGCACGGCCTGCAGGGCGGACTGCACGTCGAGCTGGCCCGCGAGATGGCGCGAAATGCGCAGGAAATGGTGCAATTGTGCCTCGGCGGGGTCCAGGGCCGCGAGGCTGTGGTGCGCCGCGCCGGTCATGCCGCGGGCCCTGTGCCGTCGCGCATGGCGGGGCGGGCGGGGATCGCGTGGTCCTGCGTCATTGCGTCAACAGCCTCCCGAACTGCGGCCCGGCTCCTCCCCCCGCGCCCGCCCCGCGCCGGTGTCCGGAAGGGGGCGCCGCGGCGGGGCGCGGGTCATGTTTTTCCTGCGGGGAGCGGGTGTGCGAAAAACCGGAGCGGGGGGTCCTTGCGCGCCGCCGCGCGGGCGGGTGCGGCCGGGTGAAGCGGCGGGGGGACTGGCCCTTCCCTTTCGCGGTTTTTCGTGGTGTCGTCTCCCTGTTGCGAGAGAGTGGCGCAGGCGCGGGGCCGCTGGCAAGAGGGCTTGCGGGATCCCGCACCGGAGATGCGGAAAGCCGCAGATTTCCTGCGGATGATCTGCTTTACAGGACGCGCCTTCCTCCGCAGTCTTCCCCCATCCGGCGCAGACCGGTTTGAGCGACAGAAACCGGGCCCACCCCCGAGTGTGCCTGTGGGAGGAAAACATGATCAGCACGACCAGACTGCTCGGCATCGCCGGGCTTTGCGCCGCCGTCCCCTTCATGGGGCTGGCCGACACGTCCGGCAAATCCATCGCCCTGTCCAACAACTACGCCGGCAACTCTTGGCGCCAGGCCATGCTGGAGAGCTGGGAGACGGTGACCGGCAAGGCCGTGGAGGACGGCATCGTCTCCGCCGCCGACGCCTTCACCACCGCCGAGAACCAGGCCACCGAACAGGCCGCCCAGATCCAGAACATGATCCTGCAGGGCTACGACGCCATCGTCATCGACGCGGCCTCGCCCACGGCGCTGAACGGCGCGGTGAAGGAGGCCTGCGACGCCGGCATCATCGTGATCTCCTTCGACGGCATCGTCACCGAGCCCTGCGCATGGCGCATCGCGGTGGACTTCCGGGAGATGGGCCGCCAGCAGGTGGAGTACCTCGCCTCGCGCCTGCCCGGTGGCGGCAACCTGCTGGAGATCCGCGGCCTCGCGGGCGTGTTCGTGGATGACGAGATCCACGCCGGCATCGCCGCGGGCGTGCAGGAGCACCCCGATTTCAAGATTTCCGCCGCTGTGAACGGCGACTGGGCCCAGGACGTGGCGCAGAAGGCCGTGGCCGGCGTGCTGCCCTCGCTGCCCGAGATCGTCGGCGTGGTCACCCAGGGCGGTGACGGCTATGGCGCCGCGCAGGCCTTCGCCGCCTCGGGGCGCGACATGCCGATCATCGTGATGGGCAACCGCCACGACGAGCTGGAATGGTGGAAGAAGGCGCATGAGGAGAACGGCTACGAGACCATGTCGCTTTCCATCGCGCCGGGTGTCTCCACCCTCGCCTTCTGGGTGGCCCAGCAGGTGCTGGACGGCGCGGACGTGCCCAAGGACCTCACGGTGCCCTTCCTGAAGGTCACGCAAGGTGATCTGGAAGAGGTGCTCGCCTCCACCCAGGCCGGCGGCGTGGCGAACGTGGACTACACGCTCGACGACGCGAAGGCCGTGATCAGCGACGCCGCCCAGTAACGGCGCCCCTCCCGCGGGCGGGCCCGGTGGCCTGCCCGCATCCCCCTCCTGAGCGGGAGCCTCCCATGACCATCCCCCCCGACACGACCCCGGTCGTGGCGCTCGAGAACGCGCGCAAGCTGTTCGGCGCCGTCCGCGCGCTCGACGGTGTCACCCTCGCCATCGCGCCGGGCGAATGCCTCGGCCTCGTGGGCCACAACGGCGCCGGCAAGTCCACGCTGGTGAACCTGGTGAACGGTGGGCTGAACCTCACCGAGGGCACCATCCGCCTCGGTGACGGCGCGCCCTCGCCGGAGACCTCCATCGCCGCGGCGCGCGCCGGCGGCGTGCGCTGCGTGTTCCAGGAACTCTCGCTCTGCCCCAATCTCACGGTGACGGAGAATGTCCGCATCCCCCACCGCGCGCTGAAGGGCCGGGGCTGGCGGGGCCGGGCCCGCAGCATCGTGGCGGAGAAACTGGCGGAGATCTTCCCCGGCCATGCCATCGACCCGGGTGCGGCCGTGGGCGCGCTTTCCATCGCCGAGCGGCAGATGGTGGAGATCGCCATCGCCTTCTCCGTGTTCGACGAAGCCCCGCGGCTGGTGATCCTCGACGAGCCTACCTCCTCTCTCGACGCCGGCCTCGCCGAGCAGCTCCTCTCCCACGTGCGGCGCTTCTGTGCCGCGGGCGGGGCGATCATCTTCATCTCGCACATGCTGGGCGAGATCCTCGACATCGCCAGCCGCATCGTGGTGATGAAGGACGGCCGCATCACCGAGGAGCGCGCCCGCGGCGGCTTCGACCGGCAGGGGCTGGTGGACGCGATGGGCCATGTGGCGGCGGAGGGCGGCGGCGCGGCGCATGCGCAGGCCCGCGATCTCGCCACCGCGCAGATCGTGATCGAAACCCCCGACGGCCTGAAGGCCCGGCGCGGCGAGATCGTCGGGCTGGCCGGGCTCGGCGGCCACGGCCAGGCGGAGGCGCTGGAGCAGATCTGCCTCGGCAACTCCTCGTCCTGGCGGGGCACGCGCAGCCCGAAGGTGGCCTTCGTGGCCGGCGACCGGGCGCGCGACGGCATCTTCCCGGTCTGGTCGATCCTGCGCAACGCCACGCTCTCGCGCCTGCCCGCCCTCACCCGCCGCGGCCTGGTGGACGCAGGTGCGGAGGAGGAACTGGCCGCCGACTGGCGCCGCCGCATCGGCATCCGCACCGATGACCTCGACAACCCCATCCTGTCGCTCTCGGGCGGCAACCAGCAGAAGGTGCTCTTCGCCCGCGCCCTCGCCACCTCCGCGCCGGTGGTGCTGATGGACGACCCGATGCGCGGCGTGGACGTGGGCACCAAGCGCGACGTCTACGACATGATCCGGGCCGAGGCCGCGGGCGGGCGCACCTTCATCTGGTACTCCACCGAGACCGAGGAAGTGTGCCAGTGCGACCGCGTCTACGTGTTCCGGCTGGGCCGCATCGCGGCCGAGCTCACCGGGGCGGACATCACCGAGGAGAACATCCTCGCCGCCTCCTTCGAAATGGAGGCCGCCGAATGAACCGCGACCAGCTTCGCATTCTGCTTCCCGTCGTCTCGCTGGCCGTGCTCCTGGCCGCGGTGTTCTGGCTTCAGCCACGCGCGATGAGCTATCTCGGGCTGAACCTGCTGTTCAACCTCGCGGTGCCGATCGCGCTCGCCACCGTGGCGCAGATGATGATCATCATGGTGAACGACCTCGATCTCTCCATCGGCACCTTCGTGAGCTTCGTCGCCTGCGTCACCGCCACCCTGGTGCAGACCGACCCGCTGCTGGGCTACCTCGTTCTGGCCGCCGGCATCGCGGGCTATGCCGCGGTGGGCGCGCTCATCCACCTGCGCAACCTGCCGGCCATCGTGGTGACACTGGGCATGTCCTTCGTCTGGGGCGGGCTGGCGGTGCTGATCCTGCCCTCTCCCGGCGGCGCCTCGCCCGAGTGGCTGCGCAGCCTGATGACGGTGAAGCCGCCGCTGGTGCCGATGGCGATCGTCGCCAGCGTGCTGATCGCCGTGGTCTCGCACCTGCTCATCCGCCGCTCCTCCTTCGGGGTGGTGCTGCGCGGGGTGGGCGGCAACCCGGCCTCGGTGGAGCGCGCCGGCTGGTCGGTGCTCAAGGCCAGGGCCGCGGCCTACGCGCTGGCCGGGCTCTTCGGAACCCTGTCGGGCATGACGCTGGTCGGGCTCACCACGGCGGCGGACGCGAACATCGCCCTGCGCTACACGCTGCTCTCCATCGCGGGCGTGATCCTGGGCGGGGGGGAGTTCACCGGCGGGCGCGTCTCGCCGGTGGGGGCGGTGATCGGCGCGCTCACCCTGGCGCTGGCCAGCAGCTTCCTTTCCTTCATGCGCCTCAGCCCGGACTGGCAGATCGGCGCGCAGGGCGGCATCCTCATCCTGGTGCTTGCCGTGCGGCTGCTCGTCGGCCGTGGCCGCGGCCGGAGGCTGGCCGCATGACCCGCCCCGACAGTTCCGCCACCCACCCCCCGCACCGACACGGAGACACGCCCGTGACCTCGCTCCTCACCTTCCTGCGCAAGCCGTGGCTCTGGGCGTTCATCGCCGCCGCCGTCACCTTCGCGGCCACGGCGGCCGTCACCCAGGCCGGGGGCTTCGGGCTGGGCATGACCGCGCTCACCTTCGCCGCCTTCTCGGTGCTGGTGGGCATCGGGCAGATGTTCGTCATCACGCTGGGGCCGGGCAACACCGACCTCTCCATCCCCGCCACCATGACCCTCGCCGGCACGCTGGCGCTGAAGGCGATGGCGGGGGACCCGGCGCTGATACCGCTCGGCCTCGCCATCGCGCTGGCCAGCGGCCTCGGGGTGGGCGTGCTCAACTACGCGCTCATCCGCCTGCTCTCCATCCCGCCGATCATCGCCACGCTCTCCGCCTCCTTCCTCATCCAGTCCGCCGCCATCTGGTCGAACCGCGGGCTGCGGGTGAAGCCGCCGCAGGCGCTGGCGGATTTCGCCACCGGCAGCGCGCTCGGCGTGCCGAACGTGGCGGTGGTGGCGGTGGTGGTCGCCGCACTCGCCTGGGTGGTGCTGGAGCGTGCGCTCGCCGGGCGGCGGGTGCTCGCCATCGGGCAGAACCTGCGCGCCGCGCGCCTCGCCGGGGTTCCGGTGGACGCGGTGCGCTTTGCCACCTACGTGAGCTGCGCGGTGCTCGCCGGGCTCGCGGGCTTCCTGCTGGCCAGCTTCTCGGGCGGCGCGGCGCTGAACATGGGCCAGGAGTACCTGCTCATGTCCATCGCGGTGGTGGTCATCGGCGGCTCCTCCATCGCGGGGGGCAATTCCAACGTGCCGGGGATCTGGGGCGCCTCGCTCTTCATGTTCCTCATCGTCTCAATGCTCAATTCCTACGGCGCCGGCGCCGGCGTGCGGATGATCCTCACCGGGGTCATCATCATCGCCATCGTCGCGGCCGCAGGCGGAAGGAAGGTGTCCCGGTGACTCTCCTGCTCGAGGATATCTACGACATCCGTGACCCGCGGTTCCGCGCCCTCATCCAGCCCAACGCGCGGCTGGAGCGCCTCGCCACCGGCTGCCGCTGGACCGAGGGCCCGGTGTGGTTCGACGACCAGCAGTGCCTGCTGTTCTCCGACATTCCCAACGAGCGCATCCTGCGCTGGAGCGAGGGCGGGGCCAGCGTGTTCCGCGCCCCCTCCGGCTTTGCCAACGGCCACACGCGCGACCGCGAGGGCCGGCTGGTGAGCTGCCAGCACGGCACGCGCTCGCTCACGCGCACCGAGCCCTGCGGGCGCATCACCACACTGGCGGAGCGTTTCGAGGGCAGGCGGCTGAACTCGCCCAACGACGTGGTGGTGCATTCGGACGGCGGCATCTGGTTCACCGACCCCACCTACGGCATCCTCTCGAACTACGAGGGCTACCGCGCCGTGCCCGAGCAGCCGGCGCGCCGCGTCTACCGGCTGGACCCCGATACCGGCGACATCGCGGCCGTGGCGGCGGATTTCACCCAGCCCAATGGCCTCGCCTTCTCCCCCGACGAGGCGCTGCTCTACGTGGCGGAATCTGGTGCGAGCCATGACGCATCGGTGCCGCCCGTGATCCGCGTCTTCGACGTGCAGGACGGCCGCGCCCTCGGCCCGGGCCGCGATTTCGCCACCATCGACGCCGGGATCCCCGACGGCCTGCGGGTGGACGAGTTCGGCAACCTCTGGTCCTCGGCCGAGGACGGGGTGCACTGCTTCGCCCCCGACGGCACGCTGATCGGCAAGATCCGGGTGCCGGAGGTGGTGGCGAACCTGTGCTTCGGCGGGGCGCGCCGCAACCGGCTGTTCATCACCGCCACCACCAGCCTCTACGCGGTCTACGTGGAACCCTCCGGCATCCAGCTGCCGCGCCGCGGCTGAGCGCCTTACGCCCCGCGCCCCACCGCTTTCCCCTCGGTGGCGGCGCGGGCCAGCAGGTGGCGCGAGACCGGGTCCGGGAACAGTTCCTGAACGCCGCTCTCCAGCGCATCAAGCGCGGCACGGGCGAGGGCGGGGAGGGCGAGGCGCGGGCCCGCCACCTCCTCCGTTCCGGGCAGGGCGAGCGGGCCGGGGTATACGCCGATGGCCCGGCCGCCGCTGGCCGAAAGTGTCTCGCGCAGCCCGGTGAGCCAGGCCTCCGCCGCCGCGAGGGCCGCGGAAGGCGCGGGGCGCGCGGGGTCCGGCACCCGGGCCTCGATGCCGAGCACGGCGAGCCAGGCCGCCCCCGCCAGCACGGGCGCCAGCGCTGCGGCAAGGCGCGCGGGCGCAAAGCAGGTGGCGGCCATTTCCTCCTCCAGCGTGCCGGTGCCCGGCCCGGGCACCGAGACGACCAGCGCAAGCGGCCCGGTCATTTCCACCACATCTGCGAGGGCGGAGATATCGAGCGGGCGCGCCCCCTCGGCCCCCGCCAGCGCGGGGTCGAGCGGCCCGCCGTGCCCGAGCCAGACCGGTCCCGCCCCGCGCGCGAGCAGGGCGCGGGCGAAGGCGGCGCCCACGGGCGTCGTGGCGTCGGTCACGAGGGCGGGGCCCCGGCCAGTGACAGCGGCGATCTGGGTGAGCATCGGGTCTTCCTCTGCGGCTTGTTCCGGCTGGGCGAGCAGGCAGGCCATGCCGGCGCGGTCGGTGGTGAGGCTGAGGCGCACCGGGCCGTCCTCGACGCAGGCGGCATGCACGAAGCAGGTGAGCACCGCGCCGCTCTCGTGGCGCACGAGCCCCAGCCGCCAGGGCGCGGGCCGGCCGGCGCGGGCCTGGAAGAACGGCTCCAGCGAATGGCTCAGCCGGGTGCCGGCGAGGAGGTGGCCCTTCGGGGCGACATCGCGCCAGCGCAGGTCCCCCGAGAGGCAGGCGGCGCAGATCTCCTGCGGGGGGTACTGCACCGCGCCGCACTCGGTGCATTCCTGAAGTGCAAAACGCCCCTCCGCCGCTCGGGCGGTGAGGCCGAGGGCGGGGGCCGAGCGCAGGCGCGGGGGCAGGGCGGGCGCGCTCATGCTGCCGCCAGCACGGCCGCGCCGCAGCTCAGGCCCCGGTCATAGGCGATCATCCCGAAGCCGCTCACGAGGCCGATGCGCGCGCCGGGCACCGCGCGCTCCTCGGCCCGGCCGGTGAGCTGGCGCAGGGTTTCGGTGAGGCCGAGAAAGCCCCCCGCGGCCCCGGCCTGCCCGGTGGAATGCTGGCCGCCGCCGGTGTTCATCGGGAAATCCCCCGTGGGGGAAAGGTCATGCGCGGCCACGAAGGCCCCGGCCTCGCCCTTCGCGCAGAAGCCGAGATCCTCGAGCTGCAGGAAGGAGATCACCGGGTAGTCGTCATAGCTCTGGAACAGGTCGACGCCGGCGGGAGTGGTGCCGGCGGCGGCGAAGAGCGTCTCGCGGTCCGCCGCCCAGCCGCCGCGCTCCTGCACGGGGTCATCGGCATAGGCGTTGTGGCGCTCGGTGGCGGCGAGGAGGTGGCAATGCGGCAGGCCGCGGGCCTCGGCTTCCCCCCGGCGCATCACCAGGAAACCCTCGGCCCCGGCGCAGGGCATCACGCAGTCGAGCAGCCGCACCGGCGCGGAAATGGGGCGGGAGGCGAGGTAGTCCTCCAGCGTGATCGGCTTGCGCAGCAGGGCGCGGGGGTTTGGCCCCGCATTGGCGCGCTGCGCCACGCAGAGCCGGCCGAAGTCCTCCGCCACCGCGCCGAAGCGGCGCATGTAATGGTCGGTGATCATGGCGAAGGAGGCGTTCGGCCCGCCGGCCCCCACCGGATAGACCGCGTCCTGCGAGGCTTGGGAAAACCGCGCCGTCGCCTCGCGGAAGCCGCCCGGGGCGCAGGTGTCGCCGGCGATGCAGGCGACGATCCCGGCGTCGCCGCTCTCCACCGCGCGGGCGGCACGGCGCAGGGCGACGATGCCGCTCGCCCCCCCGAGGGGGATGGTGTCGAGCCAGGTTGCCTGCAGCCCCAGCGCGCGCAGCAGCCCGATGCCGCTGTCGGGGTAGAGCGAGAAGCTCGACACGCAGAGCCCGTCCACCTCCCGCTTCTCCAGCCCGCTCTCCGCCAGCAGCCCGCGCAGCGCGGTGCCGATGAAATACTGGGCCCCGCGGGCCGAGAAACGCGCGTAGGGCACGCTCACCGGGCAGGCGAGCACCACGTCGCGAAAGGCGGCCCGGCTCATGCGCCGCGCGTCCGCAGCGCCTGCTTCCCGGCGCGGAAATCGAGCGCTCCGGGGGCGGTCTCGGGCGCCTCGGCGAGGTCGCGCAGGGCGGCCTTGCGCACCTTCTGGGTGGAGGTGGTGGGCATCTCCTCCACGAACACCACCCAGCCGGGCACCTTGTAATAGGCGAGCTGGGAGGCGCAGGCCTCAAAGAGCGCGCGGGCCAGGGACGGGCGGTCCGCCCCCTCCCCGGCCAGCACCACGGCCATCACCTCCTCGCCGCGCAGGGGGTCGAGGGCGGCGATGGCCGCCACCTGCCGCACGCCGGGCACGGAGGCCAGCACCTGCTCCACCTCCACCGCGGCGATGTTCTCGCCCGAGCGGCGGATGATGTTCTTCTTGCGGTCGACGAAGAACACCGCGCCGTCCGGCCCCTGGCGCATCACGTCGCCGGTGTGCAGCCAGCCGCCCTCCCAGGCGGCCTCGGTGGCCTCCGCGTTCTTCAGGTAGCCCGAGAAGAAGCCGCGGCGCGGGTCGGGGCCGGCGGCGCGCAACACCAGCTCGCCGGGTGTGCCGGGGGGCACGTCGGCGCCGGCATCGTCGAGAATGCGGATCTCCATCGCCGGGCCCGGCCGGTCCGGGCGGCCGATGCAGCGCTCGCCCACGTGACGCGGGGCCTCGACCGCGCAAAAGGTGCCGGCACCGCCGGTCTCGGTCATCGCCCAGCCCTCCAGCAGCGGCACGCCGAAGCGCGCCTCGAAGCGCGCGTGGTGGCCCGGGTGCACCCCGCCGCCGAGGCCGAAGCGCAGGGAATGCCCCCGGTCCTGCGGCGCTTCGGGCAGCTCCAGCAGGATGGCGGGCATCACCCCGAGGTAGTGGAAACAGGTGGCGCCGGTCTCGATCGCGGTCTCCCACCAGTCGCGCGGGTGGAACCGGTCGATGATGATCTGCGCGCCGCCCGCCCCCAGCATGCCCATGAAGGAATGGCCCATGGCGTTCACGTGGAAGGTGGGCAGGGGGGTCATCAGCCGCTCCGCCCCGGGGGTGAGCGAGATCGCCCCGCCCTGCGCCGGGTACCATTCTGCCCAGCCGAGGAAGAAGCGGTTCGACAGGATGCAGCCCTTGGGCCGCCCGGTGGTGCCGGAGGTGTAGATGAGCGCGCATTCCGCATCGATGCCGCGCGGGGCCTTCGGCCTGGCGGGGGCGGGGGGCGGCGCCTCGTGCGGGCCGATCACCGGCAAGCCCAGCCGGGCGGCGACGGGGTCGACCTGGCCTGCGCGGGCGGGCAGGCGCACCGCGAGCACGCTCTCGGAATGGGAGAGCAGGTAGTCCAGCTCATCCTCCCGGTAATCGGGGTTCACCGGCACGATGGCCGCGCCGAGCCCGTTCAGCGCCAGCCAGTGCAGGAAATGCTCCGGCCGGTTCTCCAGCAGCAGTGCCACGCGGTGGCCGGGCCCGTAGCCGGCCGCGGCATAGCGGGCGATGAGCCGGGCCACCTCCGCCTGCGCGTCACCGTAGCTCCAGCGCGACCGCGCCGCGGACCAGAGCGCGGCGACCTTCTCCGGCAGCACCAGCAGGTCGTTCTGCGGCTGCGCGGCGGCCCGGGCGGCGAAGAGGGCATACACGCTGGCGGCGCGTTGACTTTCGAGGGTCGATGGGTCTTGCTGCGCCGTCATGCTGGGTCCTGTCGATCCGGAAGAACGTGGGAGGGGCGCCCGACATGGTGCCAGGCAACCCCGATGGGGAGAGAGGGGCCGCGGCCGAAGGCGGCCTGGCCGAGTTCGAATTCGCGCTCTGGCACCTCGGCGCGGCCTTCGCGCGCTGGCGCCGCGACTGTTTCGCCTCGGTCTGCGATCTCGGGCTGGGGGGCACGGAGGCCTCGGTGCTGCATGTCGCCCACATGAACGACACCGCGAAGAGCCTGATGGAAATCGCCCGTCTGCTGCACCGCGACGACCTCACCAACCTGCAATACGCCGTGAAGAAGCTGCTGCGCCTGGGCCTGCTGGAGAAGCGCGGCGCCGCGCGCAAGACCATGACCTACGGTGTCTCGCCGCGCGGGCGGGAGATCGTGGAGGCCTATCTCGCCGAGCGCCGCCGCATCCTGCTGCGGCTGCACGCGCGCATGGGCCCGGTGGCGCAGGAGCTGGGCGACACGGCCACCCTGATGCACCTGCTCGTGGGCGTCTATGACCAGGCAAGCGAACTGGTGCTCACCCGCAGGCCCGAGTGAGGGCAGCGGAGCCGTGCGGGGCGGTGGCGGGGCCGGGAGGTGGGGCATGGTGACGATCATTCCCTGCGAAGCTGTCATTTATAAGGTGATTTGCCGAATAAACCAGCCGTGATCTCGCAGGGGCCCGGCAGGTGGCAGAGTGCGCACCGACGAGACGCGACTCCCCCCGGGGCGTGACCGTGTGGAGGCACTCCAAGGGCCTGCCTGGAAAGGCGTGCCCGGCAGGCCGGACGCGCCCTTCCCCCGCGGCCGGGGCAGCAGCGCCCGTGATCGCCGCGCGCGGGCTGGTGGCTGCGGGAATCGGCCGGCGCCCGCGCCCGGGCCCCGCCACCGGCCGTGGACGGGTGTGCCCGGGGGGTCCCGTGGCGGCGCACAAGCGGAGCAGGCCGCGGCGCTTCTGCCTCAGTTCCGGGCAGCCCGCGCCGGGCCCGGGCGGTCCCGAACCCCGCTCCCGCAGACGGCGCCGGCATGCTGCAAATTTTTGGCGGACGTGTCATGCTGCACATGCTAAGGCGGAAGGATGAGGCGGTCCGGCGAGGCCCTGCCGCGGGGCTCCGCCCCGGGTGCGGGGACGCAAGGAGGCTCCGGCGCCGGGGTGCCCGACAGGGTGGGGCCGGCTGACAGAACCAGTATAGAACGGCGGAGAGGCAGCTTTGGCGTTACGTATCGCAAGGCTCACCGCGCTTTCGGCCCTCGGGTTGCTGGCGGCGGCATGTTCGAGCAAGTCCATCAGTACCCCCGCGCGCACCGCGACGGAGCAGCTGCTGATCTCCACCGCGGTCGACAAGGCCGCGGAGAAGATCGCGAAATCCCTGCAGGTCGAGGGCAAGGTCTTCGTGGATGCGGCGTATTTCGAGGGCTACGATTCGAAATACGCCGTGGCGACCATCCGCGACAGCCTGCTGCGCCACGGCGCGGCGCTGGCCGAGAGCCGGGAAACCGCCCAGACCATCGTGGAGATCCGCACCGGGGCGCTGTCGATCGACACGGAGAGCTCGCTGCTCGGCCTGCCGGAAATCAGCCTGCCGATTCCCTTTGCCGACATGGCCTCCACCCCGGAGATCGCGCTGTTCAAGCAGGACACCACCGAGGGTGTCGCGAAGTTCGCCGCCACCGCCTATGACCGCGAGACCGGGAAGATGGTGTCTTCCACCGGGCCGCAATACGGCTTCTCCCACAAGGCGGACTGGATCCTGATGCTGCTGGTGACCTGGAATTCGACCGATGCCCTGCCCGAGGGCGTGGAGCCGAAGCCCGAGCCCTGGGAGCCCTGGGACACCTGGGAGCTCTGGGAGTAGCCCCCGGGGACTATCGCCATCGGCGAGGAGCGGGCCCGCGTCGTCGCCCCCCGGGCCGGGGCGGCGGATGGCCAGTCATCTGCCCTGCTCATGACAGTCAGAGACATCGCGCCATTAAGGTGGCGCGCCGGGCGTGATAGGTCTCATGCACCGGTCGGGCGCAGGCTGTCTTGCGCGGCGTGTCGGGCTTGGCCGGCGCTGGGAGGGGAGCGTCGCCTCACGCACCGCCGGGCCTGTATCGTGCCCTTCGAGCTTGCGGGGCCCCGGCGCGCCCGGCGGCTCCTGACGGTATGCCGCCCGGCCTTCGCCCGCCGCCCTGACTGTGACATGACCACCCGATGACCATTCCGCGAAAGGACGTCCCATGAAGATCACCCGTTCCGGCGCCACCCCCTCCGCAAGGGGCCCGGCCGAATATTTCACCGGCACCGTTCGCCTGGACCCGCTGTTTGCAGCGGAAGAGCCGGGCCGCGTCGGCGGTGCGCATGTCACCTTCGAGCCCGGAGCGCGCACCGCATGGCACACCCACCCCGCCGGCCAGACACTGATCGTGACCTTCGGGCGGGGTCGCGTCCAGCGCGTCGGCGGCCCGATCGAGGAGATCAGCGCCGGTGACGTGGTCTGGTTCCCTGCGGGGGAGAAGCACTGGCACGGGGCTGCGCCCGACACGGCAATGAGCCACATCGCCATCCAGGAATCCATCGACGGCACCCCGGTCACCTGGCTGGAGCAGGTCACGGAGGCGGACTACCTGGGCTAGGCGCTCCCCGACAGGGGGCGCGGGGCGGGGAAGGCCCGCGCCATCCGCAGCACTCCGGGCGGATCGGCGCGGCCGCGCAGCCGGCTGCGGTCTGTGCCCCGGTCGGCGATGGGGATGCGCCGGACATCGGCCCGCCAGATGCGCCCCGCGCACCGGGGCAGTGGTGCGCCTGCCCGCCGGCCGGCGGTGGTGCCCTCTCCGGCCATCGGCTGCCGAAGCCTTCCCGACGATGCAGGGGAGGCCGGTGATCCATCCGGCGGCGACCGCACCCGTGGAGGACTGCCCGCCGGGACTGACTGCGCGGCGCCTCCGCGGGCGCGGATCGCCCCGGCGGCGGAACCGACATCGAAGGCAGGCCCTTCTGCTGTGCGGGAATTTCACGGACCGCGTCGCCCTCGCCCCTGTCGCGCGCCAGCACTGCTTCGCCCCTGCCGCAGGGCAGCGCGACTGTCGGTGCCGGAGGCGGGCCGCCCCCTGGTCGCGCCATCGGGCGGCCCGGCCCGCCGTCCGATCCACGATGCCCGCTGGCGTCATCGCCGCGCCGGAGGCGGGCGTTGCGAGGGCAGCGCCGCGCCCGGCTGCTCCACCCTCGTCAGGGCGATGCCGGGCCGTTGGCCACGGCGGGGGGAGCGGCTTCGCTGTGACGGCTGCGCGGCTGCCGCGCGAGCGCCGGAAAGGCGGGGAGGCCGCGTGCCCCGCCGCGTGCCGGACGCCGGCGCCCGTGGCCGGCAGGGCCTCCGCGCCTCGTGATGCCCCGGGGCCGTCGTGCCGGGCGGCGCTCCTGAAGGCCGCGCCCGAAATCGTCCGGACCGGGTGAAAAGAGAAACCATATGGTTTACCTTCCGGGTCCGGCCCCAAGGGCTTTCGCGTCCCCGGACAGGGCCGGATCAGCGACCTCCCGAAGCTTGCGGGAGCGGCCCCCTGCCGGGCCCCGCGTCGCGGTGGTTCGGCGGGCGGTTCCGGAGGAGGCGTCAGAGGGCGAGGGCCGCGAGCCGGTCTTCGTCCAGCGTCAGGCCGAGGCCCGGCGTGTGGGGCAGCGTGAGCCAGCCGTCCTCGGCGCGCAGCGGGCTGGCGAGTGGGTAGTCGCGGCGCTCCGGCGACCATTCGGGCGGGTCGAAGGGCCATTCGAGGAAGGGCACATCGCCGATCCCGGCTGCCAGATGGGCGTTCGCCAGCACGCCGATGCCGTTCGTCCAGCTGTGCGGCGTGAAGGTGAGGCCGGCCTCGCGCGCCATCAGCGCCACCCGGCGCAGGCCGGTGATGCCGCCCACCAGCGCCACGTCGGGTTGCAGCACGTCGAGGCAGCGGCCCTCGATCAGGTCGCGGAATTCGTGCAGCTCGCGGGTCATCTCGCCGCCGGCGATGCGCAGGGGCGTGGCGGCGCGCAGGGCGGCCATGCCGCGGCGGTCGCCCCGGTGCAGCGGCTCCTCCATCCAGTGGATGTCGAGCGGTTCCAGCGCGCGGGCCACCTCCAGCGCGTCCTTCATCGTCCAGGGGGCGGAGGTGTCCCAGGGCATGCGCCAGCCCTGGTTGCAGTCGACCATGAGCTCCATGCGGTCGCCCACCCGGGCGCGGATCGCCTCCAGCGCCGCGAGATCCTCGCGCCAGCCGCCGCGCCCGCCGGCCGAGGAGGTGAAGCGCACCTTCATCGCGCGGAAGCCGGCCGCGAGGAAGTGCTCGGCCTGCCCGGCCATCGCGCCCGGGTCTCGCAGCACGCCGGAGGAGGCGTAGAGCCGCACCCGGTCCGCCCGACCGCCGAGCATGCGCCACACCGGCTCGCCGGTGATCTTCCCGGCGAGATCCCACAGCGCGAGGTCCAGCGGCCAGCAGCGTCCGCCGTGGAACTGGATGTGGCTGAGCACCTCGTAATGGCGTTCGAGATGGCGCGGGTCCTGGCCGATGAACAGCTCCTCGTTGCCCTCGAAGCCGACCATGAGGTCGCCCGAGCCGATGCCCGTGCGGCCCTCGCTGTCGTGCACGCGCACGATGGTGGCATCGAAATGCCGGCGCGGCCGCCCGTCCCAGCTCGCCTTGAACGGCGGGTCGAGCGGCAGGCGGTGATGGCTGATCTCGATGGCGACGATGCGGGTCATGGCAGGCTCCGGCTCGGCTGAAGGGAGAGGACGCGGGCCCCGGCGCGGCGCGGGGCGCTTCCACACATATGGCGCGGGGCCGCGCCGGGAGGCATGCGTGGGATGGTGCCGCGTGGCATGCGCGGGAGGGTGCCGTGAGGCGTGTGCGGGATGATACCGCGAGACATGCGCGCGACAGTGCCACGGGACGTGTGTGGGGTGGTGCCGCGTGCCATGCGCGGGATTGTGCCGTGAGGCGCGCCTGGTGCGGTGCCGTGGGAGATGTGGGACGCCGTGGCGCGCGTGGGGCGCGAGGCGCGGCCGGGGGAGGGTCGGGGACCGGCGGGGCAGGGGCCGGCGCGCTCGCCCGGACAGGGGGGGAGGGCGCGCGCCGGGCGCGGGGGGCGCCGCGGGTCGGGCGACAGGCGGCGCCGTGGCGTGCCCGCCGGGCGGCGCTGGCCCGGCGCGCGCTGCGCCGCGGCCGCCTCATGCGGCGGTGTCGAGCATGGCGCGGGCGAAGCCGGTCAGCTCCTCCGGCGTCGCCCGGGCCCGGTGCGCGGTGAGCATCGGGGCGCATTCCGGCCCGGAGACGGCGCGCACCAGCGCCTCGGGCGTCACCGCGCGGAAGGCTTCGGGCAGGGCCAGCGGCGCGGCGCAGCGCGCCACGAGATCCTCCCAGGCCTCCGGCAGGGCGGCGGCGCAGGGGCAGCCGCAGGCCTGCGCCGCGGCCTCGATCTGCGGCGTGGGCCGGGCGACCAGCCAGCGCAGGCTGACCCCGAAGCCGAGCGCCGTCGCCAGCCCGTGATGCACGGGCGCCAGCGCCGCGGCGCCATGGCTGAGCGCATGGGCGATGGCGGTGCCGCAATTGTCGATCGCCACCCCGGCATGGAAGGCGCCGAGCAGCAGCGCCTCGCGCGCGGCGAGGTCTTCCGGCGCCGCGATGGCCCGGGGCAGGGCCTTCGGGATCAGCCGGAGCGCGTGATGGGCGTGCAGCGCGGCGCCGGCATGGCTGCGCGCCGAGGTGGAGGCCTCGAAGGCATGCACGAAGGCGTCGAGCGCGCACCAGGCGGTAAGCGCGGGCGGCAGGCTCACGGTCAGCTCCGGGTCCAGCAGCACGAGGCGCGGCTTCAGCTCCTGCCCCCAGGCCCAGAGCTTGCGGCCGTCCGGCCCGGAGAAGATGCAGGTGGCGCAGCTCTCCGCCCCGGTGCCCGCGGTGCTGGGCACCAGCAGGCTGGGCAGCGGCTCCGGCGGCAGGGGCGTCGCGGCCAGCGCATAGGCCATCGGGTCCGGCGCGCCGGGGATGCAGGCGGTGGCGAGCTTGGCGATGTCGAGCGCCGAGCCGCCGCCGATGCCGATCACCAGGTCCGCCCCCGCCGCGCGCCCCGCCTGCGCCGCCGCCGCCACATGGGTGGATTTCGGCTCGCCGGTGAAGGCGGTGAACGGGGAGACGGCGAGCCCCTCCGCCGCCAGCGCGGCCAGGGCGGGGGCGAGCAGCCCCTGCGTCTCCAGGAACGGATCGGCGACGAGCAGCACCCGTGCGTGCCGGCTCAGCGCGGCGGCCTCCCGGCCGATCTGCCCCAGGGCGCCGGGCCCGCAGATGGTCGCCGGGACGGGCGCTGTGGAATAGGTCATGCGGGTCCTTTCTCGCAGGCCATCGGCTCTGCGCTCAGGGAGCATCGGGCCGCCCGTTGCGTCAAGGCCGCTTGCACAAATCGGGCGTTTCCGCCGCGAAGGGGTTCGAAAGCCGCGGGGCGCGCACTAGGTCATGCCGTGGCGCGGGCACGGCCCCGCCCCCCTCACACATGAAAGCGAGGCAAGCCCATGACGATCAAGAAAACCGGTTCCGCCGCCTGGGAAGGCGGCCTGAAGGATGGCAAAGGCACCATCTCCACCCAGAGCGGCGCGCTGAAGGAGCATCCCTACGGCTTCAAGACCCGCTTCGAGGGCGTGGCCGGCTCCAACCCCGAGGAGCTCATCGGCGCGGCGCATGCCAGCTGCTTCACCATGGCGCTGTCGCTCATCCTGGGCGAGGCGGGCCTGACGGCGGAGCGCATGGACACCACCGCCACCGTGAGCCTGGACCAGGTGGACGGCGGCTTCGCCATCACCGCCATCCACCTCGACCTGAAGGCGAAGGTGCCCGGCACCACGGCCGAGCAGTTCGCCGATCTCGCCGCGAAGGCGAAGGCCGGCTGCCCGGTGTCCAAGCTGTTCGGCTCCAACGCCGACATCAGCCTCGACGCCGCCCTGGTCTGAGCGCGGAAGGCCCGTCCCCTCCCTCTCCGCTGCCCGCCGTCACGGGATCGTCGCACAAACGGTTCAGGACTGCGGGCGGTGATTCCGAGGGAGATGGACTTATGAGAACCGCATTGTCTGGCACCTGCGCGCTGGCGGCCCTGACGGCCATGATGGCCCTGCCGGCCCCCCGCGCGGGCGCACAGGACGCCACCGTGGCCGCGCCGCGCAGCTTCAACCGCATCGCCTCCTTCGCGGTGAACGACAACCTGCCCGCAGGCACGGACCCGAAAACCGAGACCTCCGCCGAGATCATCTACGCCGATGAGACCGGCATGACCCTGGTCTACACCGACAGCCCGCTGGGCGTGGTGGGGCGCATCGACATCTCCGACCCCGAGGCCCCGAAGCCGCTGGGCGTCACGCAGATGAACGGCGAACCCACCTCCGTGGTGGTGATCGGCGAGCGGGCCTATGTGGGGGTGAACACCTCCCCGAGCTACACGGAGCCCTCGGGCAAGCTGGTGAGCATGGATCTCGCCAGCGGCGCGGAGACCGCGAGCTGCGACATCGGCGGCCAGCCCGACAGCGTGGCCGCCGCGCGCGACGCGAGCTTCATCGCCGTCGCGGTGGAGAACGAGCGCGACGAGGAGCTGGGCGACGGCGGCCTGCCGCAGATGCCCGCCGGCTACGTGGTGGTCCTGCCGCTGATCGACGGCGTGGTGGATTGCGCGGCCATGGTGAAGGCCGATGTGACCGGCCTCGCCGAGGTGGCGCCGGAGGACCCGGAGCCGGAATTCGTGGACGTGAATTCCCGCGGCGAGATCGCCGTCACCCTGCAGGAAAACAACCACATCGTGGTGCTGGACCGCACCGGCAAGGTGCTGTCGCATTTCTCCGCCGGCACGGTGGACCTCGAGGGCATCGACACGCAGCGTGACGGCGCGCTCTCCTTCACCGACAGCCAGGCCGGCGTGGCGCGCGAGCCCGATTCCATCCAGTGGCTGGGCGACGACCGGCTGGTGATCGCCAACGAGGGCGACTGGAAGGGCGGCGCGCGCGGCTGGACCGTGTTCTCCCCCGCGGGCGAGGTGCTCTACGAGAACGGCACCGGCTTCGAGAAGGCCATCGTGCAGATCGGCCATTACCCCGAGAAGCGCTCGAACAAGAAGGGTGTGGAGCCCGAAGCGGTGGAAACGGCCACGTTCGACGGCACGCCCTATGCATTCATCGGCTCCGAGCGCGGCTCGGTCCTGGGCGTCTACGACATGAGCGGCGCCACCCCGGTGCTGCGCCAGCTGCTGCCCTCGGGCATGGCGCCGGAGGGGCTCGTGGCCATCCCGTCGCGCGGGCTTCTGGTGAGCGCGAACGAATCCGACCTCGGCGCGGAGGGCGGCGCGCGCGCACAGGTGATGATCTACCGGCTGGAGGACGGCCCGGCGGCCTATCCCTCCCTCACCTCCGAGGGCGCGGATGAGCTCATCGGGTGGGGCGCGCTCTCCGGCCTCTCCGCCGACCCGGATGAGGCCGGCCGGCTCTACGCGGTGAACGACAGTTTCTACGCCATGCAGCCGACCATCTTCACCATCGACGCCACAGCGAAACCGGCCCGCATCACCGCGGCGCTGCCGGTCACCCGCGGCGGCCAGCCGGCGCAGAAGCTCGACATGGAGGGCATCTTCGCCGATGCCGACGGCAGCTTCTGGATCGGCAACGAGGGCAACACCGAAAAGCTGGTGCCCCACGCCATCCTGCACGTGGGCGCGGACGGCGCCATCAGGGAGGAGATCGGCTTCCCCGCCGCGCTGCTGGCCGGCGAGACGCGCTTCGGCATCGAGGGCATCACCCGCATCGGAGACCGGCTCTGGCTTGCCATCCAGCGCCCTTGGGGGGATGACCCGAAGGGCATGGTCAAGCTCGTCTCCTACGATCTGGCCAGCAAGGACTGGGGCGCGGTGCACTACCCGCTCGACACCGCCGGGGCGGGCTGGATCGGCCTCTCCGAGATCGCGCTGCAGGGCGACCGGGTGCTGATCGTGGAGCGTGACAACCAGATCGGCGCCGCAGCCCGGGTGAAGAAGCTCTACGCCGTCCCGGTGTCCGCGCTGCAGCCGGCGCCGCTGGGCGACGCGCTTCCGGTGGTCACGAAGACGCTGGTGCACGACTTCCTGCCCGACCTCGCCGCGCCGAAGGGCTACGTGGTCGACAAGATCGAGGGCTTCACCGTCGATGCCGCCGGCGAGGGCTTCGCCGTCACTGACAACGACGGCGTGGATGACAGTTCCGGCGAGACGCATTTCTTCTCGATCGGCAAGCCCTGACCCGCGAAGGTCGCGGGCGCCCCGGCCCCCGCGACCACACCGCCGCCCGCCATCCGGCGCCCTGCTGGGCCGGCTGATGCCGCGCGGAGCGGGCCTGGCCCGGCCCGTTCCGGCGAGCGTCCCACCTGCCTGTCCGCGCGACCCGCGCCCCCTGGCCGCAGCGCGCCACGGGCCCCCGGCCATCCGCCCGGGGCCCGGCCGCCGCGCCCGCACGGCGCGCGGCGCGGCCACCGTGCAGCGCGCAAGCACCTATGCCCCTCCGCTCCGCCCCGGCCTTGCCGAGCGTGCCCGGTATGGCGGTCGGCCACCGCGCTGCGCGCAGCACTTCGATCGTGCGTCCCCGGCTCTGTCGACCGCCTGCCGCCGCCCTGTATGGCGGTCCGCAACCGCGCTGCGCGCAGCACCTCCGACCTTGCGTCCCCGGCCCCGTCGAGCGCCTGCCGTCACCCCGCACGGTGCGCGGCCAACGAGCTGCGCGCAGCACCCCCCGACCCTGCGCCTCCGGCCCTGCCGGCCGGCAGAGGATCCCGGCACTTTTCCCGACGTGGGTGCACTTGCGTTGATCCGACGCGGGAACCTTTCGGGTTATTCAATTGTTAACACAGTACCGGAGACCACCAACCTCACCGCCTGTGTACGCGGACAGGGGAAGGGCGCAAGAAACCATCTCCGAGCGTCTGTCATCAATCGACATGGGGAGAGTCTGATGCAGCCCGGAATCCGCCACACGACCGTCGCCGATCCGTCCGGGATCACCGATATGCCCGTTGGAACCGGGGCCGTCGCGGCCCTGCGGCTTTCCGTTGCCTGCAGGGACCTTTCTCGCGGAGGGCTTGGATAATGTCTCGCATCATCGTGGTATCTAACCGCCTTCCGAGCCCGCGCAGTTCTGCCGGCGGGCTGGCCGTGGCCCTGACCGACTGCCTCTCCGCCACCGGCGGCGTGTGGATCGGCACCAGCGAGGACATCGCGACGGAGCCGGGCCAGCGCCTGCGCCCGCTCGACGAAACCGAATCGCTGTTCGTGAAGATGGGCTTCGACCTCACGCGCCAGGAACATGAGAACTACTATCTCGGCTATTCCAACTCGGTGCTCTGGCCGGTGTTTCACGGCCGCGCCGACCTGATGGACTACCGTGAGGAATACGACATTTCCTACCACGCGCTGAACGCGCGGCTGGCGGCGATGATCGCCGGGCTGTTGCGTCCGGGCGACCTTCTGTGGGTGCAGGACTATCACTTCCTGCCGCTCGCGGCAGAACTGCGCCGGCTGGGGGTGTCGAATGCCATCGGGCTGTTCCTGCACATCCCCTTCCCCGACACCAATGACCTGCAGGTGATCCCGGACCATGTGGAGCTGCTGCGCGCGCTGCTGGACTATGACCTGATCGGCCTGCAGACCCAGCGCGACGTGAATGCCTTCCTCGGCTCCTGCCGGACCTGCGCGGGGGCGGAGCTGATGATCGACGGCAGCGTCTCGGCCTTCGGCAAGCGCACCGCGGTGGCGAGCTTCCCGATCGGGATCGACACCGAGGGCTTCGCGCTGGAAGCCTCGCGCACCCTGCCGCCGCGCCACGTGGAGGACCCGGAGCGCCAGCACCTGATCATCGGCGTGGACCGGCTGGACTATTCCAAGGGCCTGCCGCAGCGCTTCCTCGCCTATGAGCGCCTGCTGGAAACCCATCCCGAACTGGCCGGACGGGTGTCGTTCCTGCAGATCGCGCCGCCCACGCGCTCGGGCTTGCGCGCCTACAGCGAGATCCGCGCCGAGCTGGAGCGCCTCGCCGGCTGCATCAACGGCGCGCATGCGGACATAGACTGGACGCCGCTGCGCTACATCCACCGCGCCCTGCCGCGCGAGCAGCTCGGCTCGCTCTACCGCCGCGCGCGGGTGGGGCTGGTGACGCCGCTGGCCGATGGCATGAACCTGGTGGCCAAGGAATACGTGGCCGCGCAGGACCCGGAGAACCCCGGCGTGCTGGTGCTGTCGCGCTTTGCCGGCGCGGCCGAGCAGATGACCGAGGCGCTGCTGGTCAACCCGCATGACCGCGGCGCGGTGGCCCAGGCCATCCACCGTGCGCTGCGCATGCCGCTGGGCGAGCGCCGGGCCCGGCACGCCTCGCTGATGCGCAAGCTGCTGGAGGAAGACATCACCTGGTGGAGCACCACCTATCTCAAGCGCCTGCGCGACACGGTGTGGCACCGCAAGATCGTGACCGCCCAGAGCGAGCTGGCCAGCCAGATTCCGGGGTGAGCGGGGGCGGGGCGGTCAGCCCCGCTCCTCCACACTGACGGCGCGCGCCAGCCAGTCGCGCAGCGCGGCGGGGCTGTCCAGCCGCCAGGCGGCGGCGGTGTCCGGCCTGTCGCCCACATGCACCGAAATGCCCTCCCGGGCCCGCACCCAGCCGAGTGCGGGCTCGTCCGTCGTGTCGTCCCCGGCGAACACCGGGACGCGGCCGCGGAACGGCGCCCGGTCCATGAGCCGCGCCACCGCCCGGTCCTTCGACACCCCGGCGGGGTGGATCTCGTAGGCCATCTTCGCGCGCTGCAGGGCGAAGCCGGGATGCGCGGCCACCACCGCCTCCGCCGCCGCGCGTGCCTCCGCGTCAAGCGCAGGGTCGGCGCGGAAGTGGATGACCGCCCCGGCGGGTTTCTCCTCGAAGAGATAGGCCGCGCGGGTGGCGGCGAGCGCGCGCAGGGCCGCGCGCACCGGCCCGGCGTCCGGCTGCCGCAGCCCGGGGGCGGGTGCTGCGTCCTCCGGCCAGGTCTCCGAGCCGTGCGATCCCACGATCACGCCGCGAAACTCCGGCAGGAAGCCGCGCAGGTCCGCCAGCCGCCGCCCGGAGACCAGCGCGATCGCCCCGCCCGCCGCCGCGTCGAGCGCGGTCAGCAGCCCGGGCAGGATCTCGGGGATGCGGATGTCGTCGGGGCGCGGCGCGATGTCCACCAGCGTGCCGTCGAAGTCGAGGAACAGCGCGTGGCGCGACAGGTCGGGCACCGGCGGGGGCCCGCCCGCCGGGCGGTTCCCGGCAGGGGCGCCGGATGTGGGCGCACGGGGGTCAGTCATCGGTCAGGTCCTCCGTCTGCGGGCCGGTGAGCAGCAGCACCAGCGGCATGTCCTGCCCGGCGAAGAGCCGCGCGAGGCTGCCCCGGGCGAGGCTGGTGGCCGGGCCGCCCAGGATGTCGGTGCAGGTGGCGGTGGCAAGGCTGTCGGGCAGGCGCAGCATCGTGCCGTCCCAGAAGGCCGCGCCGGGCAGGCGCGGGCCGCCGAAGCGCAGCCCGCTGGCGCAGACCAGCCGGGTGTCGCCCGCCCCGCGCATCCAGCCGATCACATGCGCGGCGGCCGGCCCCTCCGCGACCAGCCCCTCCCAGGGCCCGCGGAACAGCTCGGGGCGGTGCCGCCGCAGGGTCAGCAGCCGGTGCACCAGCGCCTGCTTCGCGCTGTCCCCCTCCGCGAGCCGGGCGGCGAGACGCTCGAAGTCCACCGGGCGGCGGTTGTCCGGGTCGACGAGCGAGAAATCCCCGGTCTCGCTGCCCTGGTAGGTGTCCGGCACGCCCGGCGCGGTGAGGCGCAGCGCGGTCTGCGACAGGGCGTTGAGCGCGGCGGGCGCCTCGATCCGCGCCATCCAGTCCGCCACCCGGTCGCGCAAGGCGCGCCCTCCGGGGCCGAGCAGGGCGTGGTCCAGCAGGGCGGTCACCCGCGCCTCATAGGCCGTGTCCGGCGCGGTCCAGGAGGAGCGGAGCTTGGCCTCGCGCAGCGCCTTCACCGCCCAGGCCGAAAGCCGGTCGCGGAACTGCTCGCGCGTATCGCGCGCCGCTCCGTCCAGCCCGGCGGGCCAGGCGCCGACCAGCCCCTGCAGCAGCATCGCGACATCGCCGCCGTCAACGCCCTCGGCCGCCGGGCCGAGCAGGGCGGTCCAGGCCGCGCTCTCCGCGATCCAGTCCTGCGGCGCGGCGGAGAGCACGGCGAGCCGGGCGCGCGCATCCTCGCCGCGCTTGTGATCATGGGTCGCGGTGGCGAGCATGGTGTGGGGGAAGTCGGCCTGCATCTGCGCCATCCGGGCGTGGAAGGCGGCCACGGGCAGGGAAAAGCACTCCGGGTCGAAGCCCACGTCATTGCGCGACAGAAGGGGCGCGTGGCGGTAGAAGGCGGTGTCCTCCACCGCCTTCGCAGCGATGGGCGCGGAGAGCTGCTGGAAGCGGCGCACCGCCTCCGCGGCGCGGCCGGAGGGGCCGGGCGCCTCGCCGGCCAGCCAGTCCAGCACCCGGTCGATCGCCTCGGTCTCGCCCGGGGCGGCCTCCGGCAGGGCGCGGGCCCGGGCGCGGGCGCGGATGGCCGCGTCGCTCCGCGGCGCGCTGTCGCCGGTGCCGTAGGTGCGGTAGACCGGGAAGGTCTCCAGCAGGCTGCGCAGCGCGCGCTCGATCATGCCGCGGGTGAGATGCGCGGTCTCCGGCGTTTCGGCGGCAAGGCGCTCGAAGGCGTCCAGAGTGGCCCCGAACTGGGCGCCGAATTCCCAGGCCAGCATCTGGCGCCGGGCGCGGTGCTCCTCCGGCGCGAACTGCGCGTGGCGGCCCGACACCGCCTGCCAGGCGCGGGCGAGCGGCGCCGCGCCGTCCGGCGCGTGCTGCAGGGCGGAGACGGCATCCATGAAGTCATAGCCGGTGGTGCCGTCCACCTCCCAGTCGCGCGCGAGCGTCTCGCCCGGGCCGAGGATCTTCTCGACCACCAGCCAGGCCGGGCCGGGCAGCGCGGTCGCGGGGCGGGCGGGGGCGCGGTCGTCGAGGGCCGCGCGCAGGCGGCGGCAATAGCCGGCCGGGTCGGTGAGCCCGTCCACGTGGTCGACGCGCAGCCCGTCGATCACCCCGTCCTGGTAGAGCGCCAGCGGCAGGGCGTGCACCGCCTCGAACACCGCCTCCTCCTCCACGCGCACCCCGGCGAGATCGGTGATGGAGAAGAAGCGCCGCCAGTTCAGCAGGTCATGCCCGCTGCGCCACCAGGCCAGCAGCCAGTGCTGGCGGGAGAGCAGCTCCTCCAGCCGGGCCAGGCCGGCCCCCGTGCGCGGGTCCAGGGCCACCAGCCCCTCTGGCCCGGCCTTCGCGAGCCCGGCGCAATCCTCCGGGCGCAGCGGCAGCCAGTGCGCGCCATGGGCGACGGCGGCGAAGCCGCCGGGCAGGCCGGGCGCCTCGGCCACGCGGATCTCCCCCGCCGCCAGCGCCTGCGCCAGCGGGGTGCCGAGCAGGGGCAGCAGCACCCGGCCGCCGTGGCGCGACCAGTCCACGTCGAAGGCCGCGGCATGCGGGCTGTGGGGGCCCTGCGCCAGCAGGTCGGTCCACCAGGGCGTGTCGGCGCCGATGCCGATGTGGTTCGGCACGATGTCGAGGATCAGCCCCATCCGGCGTTCGTTGAGCGCCGCGGACAGCGCGCGCAGCGCCGGCTCGCCGCCCAGTTCCGGGTTCACCCGGGTGGGGTCGGCCACGTCGTAGCCATGCGTCGATCCGGGCCGCGCGGCGGTGAGCGGCGAGGCATAGACATGGCTCACCCCCAGCGCGTCGAGATAGGGCACGATGCGGCGCGCGTCGGTGAGGGTGAAGCCGGGGTGGAACTGCAACCGGTAGGTGGCACGAGGGATCATGGGGAGCCGGGTCCTTGCGGGTCGGAGGAAGCTGGTCGGGGGGGCGCGGCGGGCGAAACGGCCGCGGTGTCCGCGTGGCGGGTGGCGGAGATGCGCGCGATGCGCGCCTCCACCGCCGGGTCCTCGAGGCGCGCGGGCGTGTCGGGGGGCAGGCGGCGGCGCCAGTTCGGATGGGCGTCGGTGGTGCCGGGCAGGTTGGGCTGCTCGGTGAGGCCGAAGAGGTCCTCCGCCGGCAGCAGCGCCACCGCGCAGGCGGCGGAGGCGACATGCGCGAGCGCGGCCTCGACCACCGGCACGGTCTGCTCCGGCGCGGGCTCCGCGCCCTCGGCGGCGCCGCTGGCACAGAAGGCCTGCCACAGGCGGCTGCGTTCACGCGCGCGCAGGGCGCGGTGGGCGGGTTCGGTGGCCGCCGGGCCGCCGCGCCCCAGCCGCCAGGTCCAGTCGATGTCCCGCCCGCTCCACCAGCCCGCCACGGTGGGCGTGTCATGGGTGCCCGACATGGCGAGGGCGTCGGCCTCCCAGCCCTCCGGCGGGGTGTAGGCGCCGGCGGCGTCGCGCTCGAACCACAGCACCCGCATGCCCATCAGCCCCGCCTCCGCGAGGTCCTCGCGCAGGCCCTCGGGCACGGTGCCGAGGTCCTCGCCCACCACGATGGCGCCGGCGCGGCTCGCCTCCAGCGCCAGCAGGCGCAGCATGTCCTGCTGCGGGAAGGCGAGGTAGGCGCCCTCGGTGGAGGGCGCGCCATGCGGGATCACCCAGAGCCGACGCAGGCCGAGGATGTGGTCGATGCGCAGCCCGCCGCATTGGCGCAGGCTGGCGCGCAGGGTTTCGCGCCAGGCGCGGAAGCCGGTGCGGCGCAGGGCGCGGGGATCGAAGGTGGTGAGGCCCCAGTCCTGCCCGTCGGGGCCCAGCGGGTCCGGCGGCGCGCCGACGGAGAGGCCGGTGAGCAGCTCTCCCGGACGGGACCAGGCATGGCTGCCGCCCGCGTCCATTCCCACCGCGAGATCGGCGACCAGCCCGACGTGCATTCCCCCCGCCAGCGCCGCGGCCTGCGCCTCCGCCAGGCCGCGCTCGGCCAGCCATTGTTCGAAGATGTGGAAGGCGATGTCGGTTTCGGCCCGGCCGCGGAAATGCAGCACTTCGGGGCCGCGGGGGTCGTGGTATTCCTCCGGCCAGTCGGGCCAGCCGGAGGTGCCGGGAAAGCGCGCGTGCAGCGCGTCGAAGGTGGCGTGCAGAACGAGGTCCTCGCCGCGGGCGCGGACGTACTCCTCCAGCGGGTCGGCCAGCGCGCTGCGCCGCGCCTCGAACAGCCGGCGCAGCGCCGCGCGGCGGGCCGGGATCGCGGCCTCCCAGTCGATCAGCCCGTCGTCCCGGCCGCCGGGGCCGGGCACGTCCGCCTCCCGTGCGCCGGCGAGGCCGGGGTCCGCGAGCGCGGTGTTGAGGAACAGCCGCGTGGAGGGGGCGTAGGGGCTGAAGCGCGCCGGTTCGGCCGGGAACAGCGCGTGCACCGGGCTGATGGCCAGCAGGTCGGCGCCGCGCCCGGCCAGCGCGGAGGCAAAGCGCGCGAGGGCGCCGAAATCGCCGTAATCCGGCGCCGCGTCGTCCTGCAGCGCCGGCACCTGCACGGCTACGCCCCAGCAGCGCGCCGGAGCGCCGAGGTCGCGCGGGGAGGGGCAGCGCGCCGGGCAGATCGCGATTTCCATCTGCGTGCCGTCGGGCAGGGAGAGCCGGTGGTAGCCGGTCTCCTCCAGCGGCGGCAGTGCCGGGGCGGGGCCGCCGTCGAAGGTGAGCGGGTGGCGCGTGCCGCTCTCCAGCACCAGTTCGGCGCGGCCCGACAGGCCCGGACGGTCCAGCACCAGCGGCGTGCCGGCGGTGCCGATGGCCAGCGGCGCGGGCCGGGCGGCCTCCTCGGCAAGGCGCGCGAGGCTGTCACGGCAGGCGGCATCGTCCTGCGCGGGCAGGCCGAGCGCGCCGAGAATGGCGGCGAGCGCCGGCGGGCTCACCTCCTGGTCGCGCCCCTGCGCGTCGCGCCAGAGCGGGGACAGGCCGGCGGCGGTGGCAAGCTCGGTCAGCGCGTTCATGATGCGCCGAGCCAGACGGTGCAGCCGGCTCCTCCCAGCGGATCGCCTTCGGTGAACAGTACCGGGCCCGGCGGGCAGATGGCGTCCGGCGCGCCGGCCGGGTCCAGCGACAGCAGGAGGTCGAGTCGGGCGCCGTCGCCCATCCGCCAGGCGGCGGAGACGGCCCGCGGCCCGATCGCCTCGGCCCCGAGCGCGCTGGCGCCGGCGAGGCGGGGCACGATCTGCCGGGCCCGCAGGTCCAGCAGGGCGCGCCACAGCGCCTCCCAGGCCGCGGCGTCCGGCCCGGGGACGGGGCGGCTGCGCAGAAAGGTCTCGGGCGCGTTCGGGTCCGGGATGCGGGCGCGGGCTTCCGGGTTCGCGAAGGCGGGGAAATGCGCGAACTCGCGCCGGCGGCCTTCGCGCACCGCCTCGGCCAGGTCATCGTGGAAGTCGGTGAAGAACTGGAACGGGGTCACCGCGCCCTGCTCCTCGCCCATGAACAGCATCGGGATGGCGGGCATGAGCGCGAGGGCCACGGTGGCGGCGCGCAGGGCCGCGGGCTCCGCGAGGGTGAGGAGCCGGTCGCCCATCGCGCGGTTGCCGGTCTGGTCATGGTTCTGCAGGAAGTTCACGAAGGCGGTGGGGCGCAGGTGGCCCGAGGCGCGCCCGCGCACCCGGCCCCGCGGCGTGGTCTCGCCCTGCCAGACGAACCCCTCCGCGAGGCAGCGGGCGAGGCGGCGGGCCGGCGCCTCGGCGAAATCCGCGTAATACCCTTCCGTCTCGCCGGTGAGCAGCACGTGCAGGGTGTTGTGGAAATCGTCGTTCCACTGGGCGTCGAATCCCGCCTCCAGGCGCGGGGCGTCGTTGTCCTCGTTCTCCAGCACGAGGTGGATGCGCCGGCCGGGCAGCGCGGCGCGGATGTCGGCGGCCATCCGGTCCAGGAAGGCGGGGTTGCCGATGGCGTGGACGGCGTCGAAACGCAGCCCGTCCATGCCGTATTCCCCCAGCCACATCACCGCGTTCTCGGTGAAGAAGGCCGCCACCTCCGGGCGTGAGACCGCCACGGCGCCGCCCCAGGGCGTGTCCTCGCTGGTGTCGAAGAACTCCGGCGCATAGGCGTTCAGGAAGTTCCCGTCCGGGCCGAAATGGTTGTAGACCACGTCGAGGAACACCATCAGCCCCTCGCGATGCGCCGCGCCCACCAGCGCGTGCAGCGCCTCGGGGGGCCCGTAGGCTTCCGCCGGGGCGAAGGGCAGCACCCCGTCATAGCCCCAGTTCCGGCTGCCGGAGAAGGCGTTCACCGGCATGATCTCCAGCGCGGTGATGCCGAGGGCCTTCAGCCGTGGCAGCTCCGCGGCGAGGCCCTCGAAGCCGCCGAACACCCCGGCATGCGCTTCCCAGAGCACCGTCTCCTCCCAGGGGCGCCCGGGCCAGCCCGCGTCCGGCGCGAAGGGCGCGCGCAGCACGGACCAGCCGTGCACCCCGCCGGACTGGGCGCGCGCGGCCGGGTCCGGCACCGCCGTGCCGTCCGGCAGCACGAAGCGGTAGCGGGTGCCGGGGGCGGCTTTGGTGTCCAGCGAGAACCAGCCGTCGGGGCCGGGCTGCATCGCCACCGGGCCCTCCCCCGCGATCTCGAGCGCCAGCGCCGGGCTGGACGGCGCCCAGAGGCGGAACCGTGCCGTGTCCGCGCCGGTGAGCAAGGGGCCCCAGAGCGGCGCGGGCCGGCTGGCGGCGGCGGGGCCGCTGGCGGCGGCGGGGCTGCGCGTGTGCGTGCTCATGAGTCGACCTCGCTGCCGCAGACCAGCGCCGCGGAGTGGGCTTGCAGGGTGAAGCGGTCGCCGATCTCGCGCTCCTCGGCCTGCGGGTCGGCACTGTCGATCAGCAGCAGGTGGGTCTCCCCGGGCGGGGGAAGCTGCACGTCGCGCGGGCTGTCCGCGGCGTTCAGCAGCAGCGTGACGGCGACCAGCTCGCCATCCGCGCTGCGCACGGCCCGGCGCATCACCAGGCAGCGCTCCTCCGGGTTCTCCCAGCTCTGACCCTCGGTGCGCGCGCCGGAGGCGTCGAACCATTCGAGGTCGGAGACATCCTCCTCCGGCTGCTCCTGCCCGTAGAGATAGCGGGCGGAGCGCAGGCTCTCGTATTTCGCGCGCAGCGCCGCCAGCCGCGCGGTGAAGGCGGTGAGGGCGGTGCCCTCCGGGCTCAGCGCCTGTTTCCAGTCGAACCAGCTCAGGGCGTTGTCCTGGCAATAGGCGTTGTTGTTGCCGTGCTGGGTGCGGGCGAATTCGTCGCCGCCCAGCAGCATCGGCGTGCCCATGGCCGAGAACAGGCAGGTGAGCATGGCGCGCTGCAGTTTCGCGCGGGTCTCGCGGATGCCCGGATCATCGGTCTCGCCCTCCGCGCCCCAGTTGCGCGACAGGTTGTGGCCGTGGCCGTCGGCGTTGTTCTCGCCGTTCGCCTCGTTGTGGCGCTCCTCATAGGCGGTGAGGTCGGCGAGGGTGAAGCCGTCATGGGAGGCGAGGAAGTTCACCGAGGCCCAGGGCCGGCGCGCCCGGCGGTCGAACAGGTCGCCCGAGCCCGAGAGCCGGGCGGCCAGTTCGCCGCGCCGGCCGGGGTCGCCGCGCCAGAAGCTGCGCATGCAGTCGCGGAACTTGTCGTTCCACTCCGCGAAGCCGGGCGGGTGATGGCCCAGCTGATAGCCGCCCGGCCCGATGTCCCAGGGCTCGGAGATCAGCTTCAGGCGCTGCAGCACGGGGTCCTGCCGGACGACGTGGAAGAAGGCATGCGCGGGGTCGAACCCGCCGGCGTTGCGCCCCAGCACCGTGCCGAGGTCGAAGCGGAAGCCGTCGATGCCGTAGGAGGTGGCCCAGTAGCGCAGCGAATCCGCCACCATCTGCACCGTGCGCGGGTGGCTCATGTTCAGGGTGTTGCCGGTGCCGGTGTCATTCACGCAGTGGCGCGGCGCGTCGGAGACGAGGCGGTAGTAGCTCGCGTTGTCCAGCCCGCGCCAGGAGAGCGTGGGGCCCAGCTCGGACCCCTCGGCGGTGTGGTTGTAGACCACGTCGAGGATCACCTCGATGCCCGCCGCGTGCAGCCGGCGCACCGCGAAGCGCAGCTCGTCGCGGGTGGCGGAGGCGAAGTAGCGCGGCTCCGGGGTGAAGAAGTTCAGCGTGTTGTAGCCCCAGTAGTTGGAGAGGCCCTTCTCCAGCAGGAAGCGGTCCTGCGCGTAGGCGTGGATGGGCAGCAGCTCCAGCGCCGTGACGCCGAGCGACAGCAGGTGGTCGATGACCGCGGGGTGGGAGAGGGCGGCGAAGGTGCCGCGCTCGGCCGGTTCCACCGCGTCGAACAGCATGGTCAGGCCGCGCGGGTGGGCCTCGTAGATCACCGTGCGCGACCAGGGCGTGCGGGGCCGCACGTCCTGCGACCAGTCGAAATGTTCGGCCGTCACCACGCCCTTGGGCAGGAAGGGCGCGCTGTCGCGCCGGTCATAGCTCAGGTCCGCCCGGCGTGAGCGCACGGAGTAGCCGTGCAGCGCGTCCGACCAGCGCAGCGGGCCGGAGAGGCCGCGGGCATAGGGGTCGATCAGCAGCTTCGCGGGGTTGAAGCGGTGCCCCTCTTCCGGGTGGTAGGGCCCGTGGGCGCGAAGCCCGTAGAGCAGGCCGGGCCGCGCGTCCGGCAGGTAGCCGTGCCACACCTCGTCGGTGCATTCCGGCAGGGTGTAGCGGCCGACCTCGCGCCGCCCGGAGGGGTCGAACAGGCACAGGTCGATCTGGTCCGCGTTGGCCGAGAACACCGCGAAATTCACCCCCAGCCCGTCGAAGGACGCGCCAAGGGGGTAGGCCGAGCCGGGCTCGAGCTTGTCCGGAAATCGGGTCAAGATGCGTCATCCTCGTGGGTGAAGACCACCGCGGAAAGCGGCGGCAGGGTGAGCGAGAGGCTGTGCGGCTGGCCATGCGCGGGCTCGGGCGCGGTTTCCGCCCCGCCGGCATTGCCGAGGTTGGAGCCGCCGAAGGCCGCGGCATCGGTGTTGAGCACCTCGCGCCAGCGGCCCGGGCGGGCGACGCCGATGCGGTAGCCCTCGATGGCGGCGGGCGTCATGTTCAGAACCACGAGCACCGGCACGTCGTCCGGCTCGCCGGAGCGGGTCCAGGCGAAGACGCTGTTCTCGCGGTCCGCGCCCACCACCCAGGCGAAGCCGTCGGGGCGGGTGTCGCGCCGGTGCAGGGCCGGCGTGTCGCGCAGCAGGGCGTTGAGCGCGCGCACCAGGGCCTGTATCCCGGCGTGGCCGGGGTTCGACAGCAGGTCCCATGGCAGTTCCGCGTCATGGTTCCACTCGCCCGGCTGGCCGAACTCCTGCCCCATGAACAGCAGCTTCTTGCCCGGGTGCATCCACATGAAGGCGAGATAGGCCCGCAGGCCGGCGCGCCGGGTCCAGTCGTCCCCCGGCATGCGCTCGTAGAGCGAGCCCTTGCCGTAGACCACCTCGTCATGGCTGATCGGCAGCACGAAGGCCTCCGAGAAGGCATAGACCAGGCCGAAGGTCATCTCGTCATGGTGCCAGCGCCGGTGCACCGGGTCGCGCCCGGTGTAGAGCAGCGTGTCGTGCATCCAGCCCATGTTCCACTTGTAGTCGAAGCCGAGCCCGCCTTCGGTGACCGGGGCGGTGACGCCGGGCCAGGCCGTGCTCTCCTCCGCGATGGTGACGGCGCCGGGGGCGTGTTCGGCCACCAGGGTGGAGAGGGAGCGGAAGAAGGAGACCGTCTCCAGGTTCTCCCGCCCGCCGTAGACGTTCGGCACCCATTCGTCGTGCTTGCGCGAGTAGTCGCGGTAGAGCATGGAGGCAACCGCATCCACGCGCAGCCCATCCACGTGGAACTCCTTCAGCCACCAGATCGCGGAGGCGAGCAGGAAGCCGGAGACCTCGCGCCGGCCGAGGTTGTAGATGTAGGTGTTCCAGTCATGGTGGAAGCCCTCGCGCGGGTCCGCGTGCTCGTAGAGGGGGGAGCCGTCGAAGCGGGCGAGGCCGTAGGGGTCGGTGGGGAAATGCCCCGGAACCCAGTCCAGGATCACCCCCAGCCCGGCGCGATGCGCGGTGTCCACGAAGCGTGCGAACCCCTCCGGGGCGCCGTGCCGCGCGGTGGGCGCGAACTGCGACAGCGGCTGATAGCCCCAGGAACCGCCGAACGGGTGCTCCATCACCGGCATCAGCTCCAGATGGGTGAAGCCCATCAGCGCGGCATAGGGCACCAGCCGCTCGGCCAGCCCGTCCCAGTCATAGACCGCGTTCGGGCCGGGGCCCGGGCGCAGCCAGGAGGCGGAGTGTACCTCGTAGACGGAGATCGGCGCATCCTGTGCGGCGCGCGCGGCGCGGGTCTCCATCCAGTCCGCGTCGGACCAGGCGTAGTCCGGCGGCGCGGCCACGACGGAGGCGGTTCCGGGCGGGCGCTCGGTGGCACGGGCGATCGGGTCCGCCTTGTCGAACACCGCCCCGCCCGCGCCGCGGAGCTGGAACTTGTAGCGCGCGCCGGGGCCGAGCCGGGGCAGGAACAGCTCCCACACCCCCGCGCCATGGCGCAGTCGCATCGGGTGGCGGCGGCCGTCCCAGCCGTTGAAATCCCCGATCACGGAGACCATCAGCGCGTTCGGCGCCCAGACCGAGAAGCGCGTGCCCGCCACGCCCTCAACCGTCATCGGCACCGCGCCGAAGACGCGGCCCATGTCGAAATGCCGGCCCTCGGAGAAGAGGTGCAGGTCCAGGTCGCCCAGCAGCAGGCCGAAGGCATAGGGGTCCTCGGTCTCCTGCACCACGCCGCCCGGCCAGTGGATGCGCAGGACGTAGCCGGCCGGGCCCTCGGTGGCCGGCGCCTCGATAACGCCGAAGAACAGCCCGCCCGGGGCCTGTTCCAGCCGGCCCAGCGGCGTGCCGTCGGGGCCGATGACCTCCACCGCCTCGGCGCCGGGCTGGAAGCTGCGCAGGGCCATGCGCCCGTCCGGCATGGCGCGGGGGCCGAAGGCGGCGAAGGGATTCTCCATCCGCCCGCTCATCGCGTCGGCGGCGAGGGCGGCCACGAGGCCCGCGTCCTCCATGCTCTGCATCGCGCTCATGACACGGCCTCCCCGACCAGGGCCTGGGCGGCCAGCGCCATGCCCTCCACCGGAATGCGCAGCCATTGCGGGCGGTTGGCGGCCTCGTAGCCCACCTCGTAGGCGGCCTTCTCCAGCACGAGGAGGGCCAGCAGCCCGGTCTCCGCCGCGCCCTCCGGGGCGCCGGCGCGGTAGGCCTGCAGGCAGGCGTAGCGCATCGCGGTCTCGAAATCCGCGGCGAGGTCATCCGTCATCTCGGGATGCGCGGCGCGCGCGGTGGCCGCGGCATAGCCGAAGGAGCGCAGCAGCCCGGCAAGGTCGCGCAGCGCAAGGTCATGCGCGCGGCGCTCGGCGATGGTTTTCGCGGGCTCGCCCTCGAAGTCGATGAAGGTGACGTCGGAGCCTGCCACCAGCACCTGGCCCAGGTGCAGGTCGCCGTGGACGCGGATGGTCTCGCGGCCCTGCGCCCCGGCGGCCACCTCCCTGGCGCGGGCGATCAGCGCGTCGCGGTGCTCCAGCAGCCAGCGGCCGGAGGGCGAGCCGCCCTCGCCGCCGAGGTTGGCGCGCTCCACGATGTCGATGGCCGTGGCCAGCTCCGCCGCGATGCGGTTGCCGAGGGCGGCGGCGGCCTCCGCGTCCAGCCGGCGCGGGGCGAAGGCCTCCGGCGCGTCGGGCCGTGCGAGCACGGCGTGCATCTCCGCCAGCCTCCGGCCGAGCGCTTCCGCCAGCCCGGCGGCGCGGGAGAGTTCCTCCTGCGCATCCGCGTCGCCGACGGCGCGGGCGATGGCGTCGAGGGTCCAGCGCCAGCCGTCGCCCTGGTTGGGCACGAAGCCCTCCACCAGCATGAGCATGGAGCTTTCTCCCCCGGTCACCTTCTCCACCGTGCCGAGGAAGGGCGGCACATGCGCGAAGCCGCAGGCGCGCAGGTGGCGGATCATCTCCGCCTCCGGGTGCTGGCCGGGCTGCAGGCGGCGCAGCAGCTTGATCACCGCGCGCCCGCCCAGGATGAGCGTGCTGTTGGACTGTTCGGCCGCGATCCACTCCGCCTCCGGGGCCTCCGGCAGGTCCAGCGCCTCGGCGGGGTGGAAGCACAGCGTGCCGCCGGGCAGCGGGACGGACGCGCCGTCACGCAAGCCCGCCACCACGGCGGTGGCGAAGCCGGGCATGGAGAACCCGTCCGTCAGCAGGCCCACGTGGCGGCCGCGCCGCACCCGGGCCAGGGCGAGATTGGGCGCGAAGGGCCCGGCCTCGCCGTTCTCCCAGGCGATGGCGAGCGGCAGGGCGTAGGTGTCGGTCTCCGCCTCCGCGCCCTCGCCGGTGGTCACGGCCACCTCGGCGTAGAGCAGGTCCGTCGCGCCGGGCATCGGCGCGGTGGTGAGCAGCTCCACCCGGGAGATGATCGCGTCCTTGCCCGCGAACCAGCGCCGGCGGGAGACGTAATCGGGCAGGATCTCGCGCTCGAACACCTCCAGGTTGCGGCCCCGGGCGACATCGGAGAGCGCCGGGCGCAGCACGAACGTGTATTGCTCGGCTTCCGAGGGCGGCGCGGCGGAGGCCCAGTCCGGCGCCTCCGCCTCCGTGGCGAGGCGGAACCAGGAGAAGCCGTAGGGCGGCAGGGTAAGCAGGTAGGGCAGGCGGCCGATGGCCGGGAAGGGCGTGTCGCCGGTCAGCTCCACCGGGATGCGGCCGCCGAACTCGGAGAGGTCCAGCTCCACCGCCTGCGCGGTGCGGCCCAGGTTTGCCACGCACAGGATCACGTCCTCGCCATGCTCGCGCAGATAGGCCAGCACCCGGCGGTTGCGCGGGCGCAGGAAGCGCTGGGTGCCGCGGCCGAAGGCCTGGCTCTCGCGGCGCACCGCCAGCATGCGCCGCACCCAGTGCAGCAGCGAGTGGCGGTCGAACACCTGCGCCTCCACGTTCACCGACTGGAAGCCGTAGACCGGGTCCATCACCGGCGGCAGGGTGAGCACGGCCGGGTCGGCGCGCGAGAAGCCGCCGTTGCGGTCCGGGCTCCACTGCATCGGAGTGCGCACGCCGTCGCGGTCGCCGAGGTGGATGTTGTCGCCCATGCCGATCTCGTCACCGTAGTAGAGCACCGGCGTGCCCGGCATGGTGAGCAGCAGCGCGTTCATCAGCTCGATGCGCCGGCGGTCGCGCTCCATCAGCGGCGCGAGGCGGCGGCGGATGCCGAGGTTGATCCGGGCGCGCCGGTCGTTGGCATAGGTGTTCCACAGGTAGTCGCGCTCCGCGTCCGTCACCATTTCCAGCGTCAGCTCGTCATGGTTGCGCAGGAAGATCGCCCATTGGCAGCCGTCCGGGATGTCCGGCGTCTGGCGCATGATGTCGGTGATCGGGAAGCGGTCCTCCTGGGCCACGGCCATGTACATGCGCGGCATCAGGGGGAAGTGGAAGGCCATGTGGCACTCGTCGCCCGCCTCGCCGAAATAGGCCTGGGTGTCCTCCGGCCACATGTTCGCCTCCGCCAGCAGCATGCGGCCCGGCGCGTAGGCGTCGAGATCGGCGCGGATGCGGCGCAGCACGTCATGGGTCTCGGGCAGGTTCTCGTTCGAGGTGCCCTCGCGCTCCACCAGGTAGGGCACGGCGTCCAGCCGCAGCCCGTCCACCCCCTGGTCGAGCCAGAAGTGCATCACGTCCAGCACCTCGGCCAGAACGGCGGGGTTGTCGAAGTTCAGGTCCGGCTGGTGGGAGTAGAAGCGGTGCCAGAAATAGGCGCCCGCCTCCTCGTCCCAGGTCCAGTTGGACTTCTCGGTGTCGAGGAAGATGATCCGCGTGCCCTCATAGGCCTTGTCGGTCTCGGACCAGACGTAGAAATCCCGCTCCGGGCTGCCGGGGGGCGCCTTGCGCGCGCGCTGGAACCATTCGTGCTGGTCCGAGGTGTGGTTGATCACGAGCTCGGTGATCACCTTGATGCCGCGCTCGTGGGCGGCGGCCACGAAGGCGCGGAAATCCGCCATCGTGCCGTAATCCGGGCTCACGTCGCGGTAATCGGCGATGTCGTAGCCGTCGTCGCGCCGGGGGCTGGGGTAGAAGGGCAGCAGCCAGATGGCGGTGACGCCGAGATCGGCGATGTAGTCCAGCTTCGATATCAGGCCGGGAAAGTCTCCGATCCCGTCATTGTTGCTGTCCATGAAGGACTTCACGTGCAGCTGGTAGATCAGCGCGTCCTTGTACCAGTGCGGGTCTGCGGCGTGGATGCGCTCATCCATGAGGTTGATCTCCCTGCGGCATGACGTGCCAGATGCGGTAGGGCTCGTCGGGCGTGAGATGCACGCGCTGGCCCTTTCCGGCGAATGTGAAGCGGGTGCCGGTGGCCAGGTCCTCGGCGGCCAGGCTGTCGTGATCGGCCAGGCCGAACTCCCACAGCGGCAGCTCGAAATCGCCCTCCTGAGGGTGGTGCGGGTCGAGCGAGACCATGACGAGGATCATGTCCGAGCCGTCCGGCGCGGGCTTGGCGTAGTAGAGGATGTTGTCGTTGCCCACCTGGTGGAAGCGGGTGTTGAGATGGGTCTGCAGGCCCGGGTGCAGCCGGCGCAGCCGGTTGAACAGGGTGATGTCGGCGATGATGTTGCCGGGCGCCTGCCAGTCCCGCTGGCGGATCTGGTATTTCTCCGAGTCGAGATACTCCTCTCGCCCCGGCAGCGGCGCCGCCTCGCAGAGCTCGAAGCCCGAGTAGACCCCGAACAGCCCGGAAAGCGTGGCCGCCAGCACCGCGCGGATGCGGAAGCCCGGGCGGCCGGAGGTCTGCAGGAAATAGGGGTTGATGTCCGGCGTATTCACGAAGAAATGCGGCCGGAAGAACTCCTTGGGCGCGGTGGTGGTGAGCTCGGTGATGTAGTCCGTCAGCCCCTGCTTGTCGTCGCGCCAGGTGAAGTAGGTGTAGGACTGGGTGAAGCCCGCCTTCGCCAGCGCATACATCACCTTCGGCCGGGTGAAGGCCTCCGACAGGAAGATCGTGTCCGGGTGGCGGGCGCGGATGTCCGCGATCATCCAGCGCCAGAAGGCGAAGGGCTTGGTGTGCGGATTGTCGACGCGGAAGGTCTTCACCCCCTCCTCGATCCAGATCAGCACCATGTCGCGCAGGGTGAGCCACAGTTCGGGCACGGCGTCGGGGCCGTAGAAGTCCACGTTCACGATGTCCTGGTACTTCTTCGGCGGGTTCTCGGCGTATTTCATCGAGCCGTCCGGCCGCCAGGCGAACCAGCCGGGGTGCTGGGTGAGCCAGGGATGGTCGGGCGCGCACTGGATGGCGAAGTCCAGCGCCAGTTCCAGCCCGTGTTCGGCCGCGGCGTCGCGCAGGGCGCGGAAATCCTCGATGCTGCCCAGTTCGGGGTGGATCGTGTCATGCCCGCCCTCGGCGGAGCCGATGGCATAGGGGCTGCCGGGGTCTCCGGGGCCGGGGGTGAGGGTGTTGTTCGGCCCCTTGCGGTTCACCCGGCCGATGGGGTGGATGGGCGGGAAGTAGAGCGTGTCGAACCCCATGTCGCGCAATGCGGCCAGGCGGGGGATCACGTCCAGGAAGGTGCCGTGGCGGCCGGGCTCCGGGCTCATGGAACGCGGGAACAGCTCATACCAGCTCGAGAACCGGGCCGCGAGACGCTCCGCCTCCAGCGGCATGGGCGCGGACGCGGTGGCATGCGGGCGCGCGCAGGCAGCCGCCATCAGCGGCAGCAGCTCCGCGTCCAGCAGGCGCGCGGTGCGCCCGGCGAGGTCGGGTGCCGCATCGAAGTCCGACAGTGCCCCCGCCAGACGGCGCGCCAGCTTGCCGCGGGCGCGCGCCGCCGAGGCGGCCACCAGGCCGCGGCCCTCCATCAGGTCCACCTCGGAGACCACGCCGGCCTCGTGCTTGCGCCCCAGGTCGCGGGCGAAGCCGCCGAACGGGTCGATCCAGGCCTCGACGCAGAAGACATGGCTGCCCGGGTTCCAGGGAATGAACCCGGCGCTCCAGACATCGTTTCCCAGCGGAACCATCGCAACGCGGGTCCAGTCCCGCGCGCCGCCGCGGCGCCACAGCAGTTCGGCGCCCAGCATCTCGTGGCCGTCGGTGAAGATGTCGGCGGTCACGGTCACCGTCTCCCCCGCGATGCGCTTTGCCGGAACCGCGCCGCCGTCCACGCAGGGAGCGAGCCCTTCGATGATCACCCGGGCCTCCGGCACCGCGGCCTGGCGCACGGCCTCGCCCTCGCGCCGGCGGTTGCGGCGGGGCAGCGCGGGGGCCTGCGCGGCGGGTACCACGAGCAGCCGGCATTCGGCGGGCGCCAGCGGGCCGCCGGCGGCCTCGCAGGGCAGCAGCGGGCGCGCCTCCGGCGGCAGCTCCGGCAGGGCCGCTTCCGCCTCGCCATCGGTGTTGAGCAGCACGAGCAGCGCCCCGGTGCCGGCCGGGCCCTCCCGCCGCAGCATCGTCACCCCCGCGCCTTGCGCGGTGAGCGGGCGGGCCGGCCGGTCGAACGCCGAGGCGGCCTCGCTGAGGGCGCGCAGCGCGCGGCGGGTGTCCTCGTCGAGACGCCGGGCCTCGGCGAGCGGCAGCACCAGCCCGCCGCACAGCGCCGCGGCCGCGCGCACCCGGCGGGCCAGGCGCGCCGGGGCGGTGGCGGGGGGCCCGTCTCCGAGCAGCGCGAGGGTGCAGGGCGCGTCCAGCGTCTCCTCCGGCAGCCAGCGGGCGCGGTAATCCCACCAGCCGATCGAGGAGGCGCGCATGTCGTAGCCCTGCCGCCCCACCGCCGCGGCGGCGGGTTTCGGCAGCCCGGCGGTGTTGGCGACCAGCATCAGGCCTGGGTGGCGGGCGCGCAGATCCTCGAAGAGCGCCCGGGCCGTCTCCTCCGGGAGGCGTTGCGGCGCGTCGATGATGAAGCCGGCGAGGCCCGCGCGCGCGCCGGCCTCCAGCCGCTCGGCCAGCCCGGCTGCGCCCGTCTCCGTCCTCTCCCGCGCGGGGCAGAGCAGGGTGGCGGGCAGCGGCGGCAGGTTGCGCGGGTCAAGCGGGCCGTCCGCCAGTGCGAGGGCCGCGGGGGCGGCCTGCAGCGCGGGCGCGCGGGGCGCGCGCAGGCGCATCCAGGGCAGGATCCCCTCCGCCCGCAGCGCGGTGATGCGCGCGGCCGCGGCGGTGAACGTGGCCTCGTCAATGAGCACGCCGGAGAAGCCGTCCAGCGGCAGGGTTCCGGGCAGGTCGGGCAGGGCGAGATCGTCGGCGCTCAGGCCGAGCAGGACAGGCGACGTCATGCCGGGAGACCGGGGCGGCGGCCTTCGGGGCGGGGCCGCGCGGGCGCAGCGCAGGGCCCGGAACGGGCCTCGCGTGGCCGGAAGAGGTCTTGTCGGATGCGGCAGGCGGAGCAGGTAGCGGGCATTCTTCAGTCCCCCTTTGAGTTCCTTGGGCCACGGTCCTCCCGACCGGTGGCCATCGAGTGCGCCGGCCCGGACGGCATCACGCCATTCCGCTCACGGGCCGGCACATGGAGATGCAATCACTTGAGACACGACGCTGTTCAGAGATCGGGCTCCTCGGAGCCTGGGCAGTTCGGACGCGGACGACACACACACGGGCAACGAGAGGGGCGGACACTCAGAACGCGGGCAGAACGCGGGCCGGTCCGGCACGCGCCGCAGGCCGCCGGTCAGCGAGAGATCCGCCTGCGGGCATCGGCGCATCATCCGGGGGCCGGGGCAGGGCGGGCTTCCGGGGGGCCCGTGATCTGCGTGTCAGGAGAACGCACGGCGCGCGGAATTGTTCCGCTGCGGCGCGGAGGTCGCCGAAGAGGCGGCGCCCGGCCCTGCCGGACGACACGCCCCGGCCTCCCCCGATCGAGGGGGGCCGCCGTCCCGGCGCGCGCCGGCCCGGGAGCGTATCCGGCTGCGGCGAGGGGCGGTCCCGGGCACTGGCCCTTCCGTCTTCGGGCGCGATCGGGCGCCGCGACCCGGGTTCCGGCCTGCAGTCATGGGGGCAGGGCCAGGAAGGCGGCGTATCAGGCGCCCCGTTGCGTGTGGGTGTGCGGTGTGAGCGGTGCGGCGGCTGCACAGGATGAGGCGCGCGCATCCGATGCCGCGCCGTGCGCCGGGGGGAGAGCCGCGCGGCCGCGCCATCGGCGACGGGGGCAGGGCCATGGCCGTGCCCTACGTGCGGCAGGGACTGAGGCGGGCCTTGTGCCCGCTGGTGCCCCCGCGCCTTACGCGGGAGGGGCCAGCGAAGCGTGCGCAGGGCGACCGGGTTCCGGCGCCTGGCCGGCATGGGCAGGGGGTTCGGCTGCCTCCTGCTCGCAGTCCCCGAGAGGGCAGTGCCCCCGCCCCGGGACGGGGAGCGGACCGGCGCAGGATTCGCTGTTTCGAGCCGGAACGGGTGGCATGCGGTGCGGGGCGAGAGCGTCCGCTCAGCAGCCCCGGGCGGGGGGAGCCTCGCGTCGCGCGCGCTCTGTGACCAGATGTCGCGCGAGGGCCGAGCGTGGGGTGAGGGCGGCGCCGGGCCACCGTCATCTGTGCTGACAGAATGCCGGTGCGGGCGCAGGCTGCGGCGCAATCCGGGCAGGAAAAGGCGCCCCGGGCAGGCGCGGCGCCCCAGCGGCAGGCGGCGCGGCACGTCCCGCGTGGGAGGCCCGGACCGGGCGCCGGAATGGCTGCTTCAGCGTATTTGTTGCGAATGCGGGACTTTGGGCGCTTGCAACATGCATACACGTATGTATGTTGCAGCGCACAGTGAGGCGGAGCTTGCCTGCCGCCTTGCCGAGTGTTTCGTTCCTTCCCCGTTCCCGGGCATTGCAATTCGCAGGCTTCCAGACATGCAAGATTATTTCCGCTCCCGTTTTGCCCTTGCGTCCCTGATGGTCCTGGTGGTCGCGGGATGTCGCGAGGATGACAATGCCGCGCAGGGTGGACAGGGCCAGCGGCCGCCCTCCCAGGTTGCGGTCATCACCACGAAGGGCGAGACCATCCCCTTCCAGTCCGAGCTTCCGGGCCGCGTCGCCCCGACCCGTATCGCCGAGGTCCGCCCCCGGGTGGGCGGGATCATCCTGGAGCGCGTGTTCGAGCAGGGCGCGACCGTCGCGGCCGGCGACCCGCTGTTCCGCATCGATCCGGCCACCTACGAGGTGGCGCTCGAATCCGCCAAGGCCAGCCTGGCCCGTGCCGAGGCCACCCAGCTCCAGGCCCAGCAGGACCAGGACCGCGCCAGCGCCCTCGTGGGCAGCAACGCGGTGAGCCGGTCGGCCTATGACAACGCCGTCGCCGGGCTGGCCCAGGCCAAGGCCGATGTCGCCTCCGCCGTGGCGCAGGTGCGCCAGGCCCAGCTCAACCTCGACTACACCACGGTCACCGCGCCGATCTCGGGCCGCATCGGCCGCGCGCAGGTGACGGAGGGGGCGCTCGTCTCGGCCAACAACGCCGAGGAACTGGCCACCATCCAGCAGCTCGACCCGGTTTACGCCGACTTCCAGCAGCCGGTGTCCCAGCTCATCGAGCTGCAGGAAGCCCTGCGCGACGGATCGCTGCAGGAGGTGGAGCCGAACGCGGCCCGGGTGGTTCTGGTGCGGGACGACGGCTCCGTCTACAAGCATGCCGGCAAGCTGCTGTTCTCGGAAACCACGGTGGACCCGACCTCCGGTCAGGTTCTGCTGCGCTGCGAATTCCCCAACCCCGACCTCTCGCTGCTGCCGGGCATGTATGTGCGCGTGCGCATCGAACAGGGCATCCAGGGCGGTGCCATCGCGATCCCCAACCAGGCGATCCAGCGTGACGCCAGCGGCCGCTCGCTGGTCTACGTGGTCGGCAGCGACGACAAGCTGGCCCTGCGCCCGGTCATCACCTCGCGGGTCATCGAGGACCGCACGGTGATCGACCAGGGCCTCCAGCCGGGCGAGCGCGTGGTGGTCGACGGCTTCCAGAAGATCGGACCGGGCGCCCCGGTGCAGACGACTGAGTGGGTGAACCCGCTCACGAAGGACACCGCGGCTGCGGCCGAGGGGTCCGGCGACGCAGGACAGGCCACGAAATCGGCCCCCGCCAGCGCCACAAGCACCGACTGAGGACGAACCCGGATGCCACGTTTCTTCATTGACCGGCCCATCTTTGCCTGGGTCGTCGCCATCTTCATCGTCCTGTTCGGCCTGATCGCGCTTCCGATGCTGCCCATCGCGCAGTATCCCAACGTGGCGCCGCCGCAGGTCACCATTTCCACGGTCTATCCCGGCGCCTCCGCCGAGGACCTCTACCTCACGGTCACCAAGCCCATCGAGGAGGAGCTGAACGGCATCCCCGGGCTGATCTACTACGAGAGCACCTCGGACGCGACCGGCAGCGTCTCCATCACCGTCACCTTCGAGAGCGGCACCGAGATCGCCCAGGCGATGGTCGACACGCAGAACCGCATCGGCCGCGTGGAGGCCTCGCTGCCCTCGGTGGTCCAGCAGCAGGGCGTGCAGGTGGAGGAGGCGGGCAACGCCTTCCTCATGGTGGTCTCGCTCATCTCCGACGACGGCACGCAGGACGCCGTGGCGCTCGGCGATTTCGTGCAGCGCAACATCGTGAACGAGATCCGCCGCGTGCCCGGCGTGGGCCGCGCGCAGGTCTTCGCCTCCGAGCGCGCCATGCGCATCTGGCTCGACCCGGACAAGATGGTGGGCTACGACCTTTCCACCGCCGAGGTGGTCGCGGCCATCCGGGCGCAGAACGCCCAGGTGGCGGCAGGGTCCATCGGTGCGGCGCCGAACCCGGTCTCCCAGCAGACCACGGCCACGGTGCTGGTCACCGGCCAGCTCACCACGCCGGAGGAATTCGGCGCCATCGTGCTGCGCTCGAACCAGGACGGCAGCCTCGTGCGGCTGCGCGACGTCGCGACCACCGAGGTGGACGCGCAGAGCTACGCCTTCTCCTCCTACCTCGACGGCAAGCCGGCCGCGGCCGTGGGCGTTCAGCTCTCGCCCACCGGCAACGCGCTCGCCACCTCCGAGGCGGTGCATGACCTGATGAAGCAGCTCGAGGGCACCTTCCCGCCCGGCGTGAGCTACTCCATACCCTACGACACCTCCCCCTTCGTGGAGGAATCCATCACCAAGGTGATCCACACGCTGATCGAGGCCATGGTCCTCGTGTTCATCGTGATGTTCGTCTTCCTGCAGAACTTCCGCTACACGATCATCCCCACCATCGTGGTGCCGATCGCGCTGTGCGGCACGCTGGCGGTGATGCTGGTCGCCGGGTTCTCGATCAACGTGCTCACCATGTTCGCCATGGTGCTGGCCATCGGCATCCTCGTGGACGACGCCATCCTGGTGGTGGAGAACGTCGAGCGCATCATGTCCGAGGAGGGCCTCTCGCCCAAGGATGCCACCAAGAAGGCGATGAGCCAGATCACCGGCGCCATCGTGGGCATCACGCTGGTGCTCTGCGCGGTGTTCGTGCCGCTCGCGTTCTTCCCGGGGTCGGTGGGCATCATCTACCAGCAGTTCTCGCTGACGATGGTGGTGTCGATCCTGTTCTCGGCGCTGATGGCGCTGTCGCTCACCCCGGCGCTCTGCGGCACCATCCTCAAGCCGGTGAAGGCGGGGCATCACCACACCAAGGGCGGCCCGGCGGGCTGGTTCAACCGCAACTTCGACCGCGCGGCGCACGGCTACTCGCGCGGCGTGGGGCGGATGGTCAGGCGCACCTGGCGCTTCATGATCATCTATCTCGCGCTGCTGGCGGGCATGGGCTACCTGTTCATCAACCTTCCCAGCGCCTTCCTGCCGCAGGAGGACCAGGGCTTCCTGATCGCCAGCTTCCAGGGCCCGTCGGATGCCACGGACAACCGCATGCGCTCCGTCACCTCGGCGGCGGAGAAGATCGTGATGCAGAATGACGCCGTGGATACGATGATCACCATCCAGGGCTTCTCCTTCTCCGGTGCCGGCCAGAACGCCAGCCTCGCCTTCATCACCCTGAAGGACTGGGGCCAGCGCGGCGCGGGGCAGGACGCGGCCTCGCTGGGCATGCAGTTCTCCATCGCCTTCAGCCAGTTCCGCGACGCGATCGCCTTCGCGCTCTCGCCTCCGCCGATCCAGGGGCTGGGCACCACGGGCGGCTTCGAGTTCCGGCTGCAGCAGCGCTCGGGCGGCTCGTCCACCGAGCTTGCGGCGGCGCGCGACCAGCTCATGGCCGCGGCCTCGCAGAGCCCGGTGCTCGCCGGAATGCGCGTGGAGGGCCTGCCCGACGGCCCCCAGGTGCTGCTGCACATCGACCGCGAGAAGGCCAACACCTTCGGGGTGACCTTCGCGAACATCAACGAGACGATCTCCACGGCGCTCGGCTCGAACTACGTGAACGACTTCCCCAACAACGGCCGCATGCAGCAGGTCACCGTGCAGGCCCAGGACCGTTCGCGCACGAATGTGCAGGACATCCTGAACCTCAACGTGGTGAACCAGAACGGCGCCTCCGTGCCCATTTCCGCCTTCGCGGACGTGACATGGACCACCGGCACCGCCCAGGCGGTGGGCTACAACGGCTACCCGGCGGTGCGCATCTCCGGCCAGGCCGCGCCGGGCTATGCCTCGGGCGATGCGATCGCGGAGATGGAGCGCCTCGCCGGGGAGCTGCCGCAGGGCTTCTCCTTCGAGTGGACCGGCCAGTCGCTGCAGGAAATCCAGTCCGGCAGCCAGGCGCCGGCGCTGATCGGCCTGTCGATCTTCGTGGTGTTCCTCGTGCTCGCCGCGCTCTACGAGAGCTGGGCCATCCCGCTTTCGGTGATGCTGGTGGTGCCGCTGGGCGTGATCGGGGCCGTGGCCGCCGTCACCCTGCGCGGGTTGTCGAACGACGTCTACTTCACCGTGGGCATCATCACCATCATCGGCCTCTCGGCGAAGAACGCGATCCTGATCGTGGAATTCGCCAAGGAGCTGCGCGAGGACGGCAAGAGCCTGCACGAGGCGACCATCGAGGCCTGCCGGCTGCGCTTCCGGCCGATCCTGATGACCTCGCTCGCCTTCTCCATGGGCGTGATCCCGATGGCCATCGCCACCGGCGCCTCCGCGGCCAGCCAGAACGCCCTCGGCACCGCGGTGCTGGGCGGGATGATCTCGGCCACGGTGCTGGCGGTGTTCCTGGTGCCCGTGTTCTTCGTCTTCGTGCTCAACAACACCAGGGCGGACCGGGTGCTGGAAGCGCACGCGCGCGGCAAGGCCGGCGCACCCGGCTCCGGCACGCAGGGGCAGGGAGCGGTGGAATGACCGGCCGGGCCGCGGGCCACGGCGCGGGGGGGCTTCGGCCCGCCCGTGCCGTCCGGGGCATGGCCCGGTCATGAGGCGCACCAAGGAACAGGCGGCGCGGACCCGGGCGGACATCCTCGCCGCCGCCCACAACCTCTTCGCCGAGAAGGGTTTCGAGCACACCTCGCTCGAGGCCGTGGCGGAGGCGGCGGGGGTGACGCGGGGCGCGGTCTACTGGTATTTCGCCAACAAGGCCGCGATCCTCGACGCGATCCTGGAGCGCGAATGCGCCCCGATCGAGGATCTCGTCAGCGCGATCTCCGACGAATCGATCGACGCGCCGCTGCAGGCGCTCGCGCGGGTGACCTCCGAGACCTTCGGCCGGATCGAGCGCGATGATCACAAGCGCTGCATCTACGCGATCTTCCGCCAGATGTCCGGGCCGGGTGTCGATGGCGCGCGGCAGGGCCCGGATCTCTCGGGCCATGCGCGGCAGTTCCGCCGCCAGCTCGAGACGGTGTTCGCCTATGCGCAGCGCCTCGGGCAGCTCAACCCGTCATGGACCCCGGAACTGGCCGCCCTCGGCTTCAACGCGATGGTCACGGGCATGCTGGAGGAATGGTCGCAGGAGGCCGGTGCCTTCGACATCGGGGCCAGAGGCGCCCGGGTGGTGGCACTTTTCCTCGACCATCTCGGCGCGACGGACTAGACCGGTCGCGGGGCGCCGCACGGCGCTTCGCCGCGGCTGTCCTGGCGCGGCCTCCGATCCGCAACGGATATCCTGACACATGACCCCCGACTGGCTCTGGATCGTCTTCACCCTCGGGGCGGCCTTTTCGCAGACCTTCCGCAACGCGCTGCAGCGCGGGCTCACCGGCCCGCTCGGCACCGTCGGCGCCACGCATGTGCGGTTTCTCTACGGGCTGCCCTTCGCCCTCCTCTTCTTCGGCCTCATTCTGCTCTGGGTCGGGCGCCTGCCGCCGCTGCCGGACCTGCGCTTTGCCGGGATGGTGGCCGTCGGCGCGCTCACCCAGATCGTCGCGACAGGGCTGATGCTCGCGGCCATGCGCAAGCGCGCCTTTCTCATCGTCACCGCCTACACCAAATGCGAGCCGGTGCTGGTGATCCTCGTGGCCTGGGTGCTGGTGGGCGAAACGGTGAGCGCCGCGGCCGTGGCGGCCGTCGCACTGGCCACGGCCGGGGTGATGACCATGTCCTGGCCCGGGCGCGAGATGCGCGGGCAGGCCTGGGCGGGGCCGGTCGCCTTCGGGCTGATGTCCGGCGGGCTGTTCGCCGTCTCGGCGGTGTGTTTTCGCAGTGCGATCAACGGGCTGGGCTCGGGCATGTTCCTGCTTGACGCGAGCTTCACCCTGGTCTGCAGCCTCAGCTTCCAGGTTCTGGTGCTCAGCCTGTGGCTGGCGCTGCGTGATCCGCAGGTGCTGAGGGCGCTGCTGCGCAATCCCCGGCAGTCGCTGCCGGCGGGCTTTGCCGGGGCCTTCGCCTCGCAGCTCTGGTTCCTCGCCTTCGCGCTGCAATCGGCCTCGCTGGTGCGCACCGCGGCGCTGAGCGAGATCCTGTTCGCGCAGCTGCTGTCCCGGCGGATGTCGGCGCAGCGCCTCACCGCGCGCGAAGCTGTCGGCGTGGCCATGCTGGCCGCCGGCGTGGCCGGTGTGCTCCTGCTCTGAGCGTTGCCGCCCGGGCGATCGGCCCCCTGCCTCCCGGCCGTGTGGCCGCGACCTCGGCTGGAACCCGGGCTGCCGGGCACCACCTGAAACTGGCCGGGCCGGGGCCGCGAGGCACCGCCTGAAACCGGCAGGGCCGGGGCCGCAGGGGAGGGTGCATCCGGCGGAGACCCGCTGCGGCGTTCGCAGGAGGCGTGGCCGCGCGGGGCTGCGCCGGGCCGCAGTGCGGGGTGCCTCCGGCAGGCGGATCGGCGGGCGCTGCCCGTGCCCGTGCCCGGGCCCGGACGGCCCGCCGGGAGGGCGCAGGCGGGGCGCCCCTCTCTCCGGTGTCCGCCCTGCCGCGGTGCGGGTCTCAGCCGGCGGGAGCCACCACCGAGAGGAAGGCCTCCGCGGCCCGGCGCACCGCGGCCCGGGGCGCGTCGAGATGGGTGACGACACGCATCCGCGTCGGGCTCTCCACGCCCAGGCGCACGCCCTTCGCCATCAGCGCGCGGGAGAGTTCCGAGGCATCGCGCCCGGTGCCCGTGACATCGAGGAACAGGATGTTGGTGCGCACCTGCTCCGGAAACACCTGCACGCCGGGGCAGCCCGCCACCAGCCGGGCGAAGAGCCGGGCGTTGTCATGGTCTTCGGCCAGCCGCTCCAGGTTGTGGCGCAGCGCGTAGAGCCCCGCCGCGGCCAGGAAGCCGGACTGGCGCAGCGCCCCGCCCAGCCGGTGCTTCCAGAACCACGCCTCCTCTATGAAGCCGCGCGAGCCGGCGAGCACCGCGCCCACCGGGCAGCCGAGCCCCTTCGAGAGGTCGATCCACACGGAGGCGAAGCCCGTCGTGTAGCTGGCCGGGGCCACCCCCTCTTCCGTGGCGGCGTTCAGCAAGCGCGCGCCGTCGATATGCGCGGCGAGCCCGTGCGCGGCGGCGCGTTCGGCGAGGGCGGTGAGGGTGTGGGCCGGCCAGATCGCGCCGCCGCCCCGGTTGGTGGTCTGCTCCGCCGAGACCACCCGGCTGCGGGGGGACCGGTGCCGCGGCGCGCGCAGCGCCGCTTCGAAGGCGTCGGCATCGAAGATGCCGTCCGCTGTCTCGATGGTCCGGAACTGGGCGCCGGCGAGAGCCGCGGCGCCGGCGCCTTCGGAGCCGAAGACATGCGCGTTGGCGGCGGTGATGATCTCGTCGCCCGGGCGGCAGTGCACGAGGAAGGCGATCTGGTTGCACATGGTGCCGGAGGGCAGGAACACGGCCGCTTCCATGCCCAGCAGCTCCGCCACGCGGGCTTCGAGGGCGCGGGTGGTGGGGTCCTCGTAACGCTGCTCGTCGCCGGTTTCCGCCGAGGTCATCGCCGCGAGCATGCCCGCGGACGGGCGGGTCGACGTATCCGAGATCAGGTCGATTTCGATATGCGGGCTCATGCGGTCAGTCGCCTCAGGTGGTGGAGCAGGCGGTCGGCGAAGCGCGTCACGTCCTCCTCGTTGTTGTAGAAGTGGATGGCGGCGCGCAGGTGGCCGTCCTTGCTCGCCACGCGAATGCCGTCCTCCGCCAGCGCGGCCTCGAGCGCATCGGCGGAGACCCGGCCGGTCTCCAGGCTCACGATGCCGCCGCGCTCGGACCAGAGCCGGGGCGTGCGCACCGGGATATGGGCCAGGTCCAGCGTCTCGATGAGCAGGGTGGTGAGGTCGCGCACCCGGGTCTCGATGGCCGAGAGGCCGATGCTGCCGACGAACTCCGCCGAGCGCCGCTGGATGGCGAGGCCGAGGAAGTTCGGGTTGCCGTATTCGAAGCGCCGCGCGCCGGGCGCCCAGTGCAGGTCGGCGACGGTGCGGTCGAGGGTGTCGAAGGAGTATTTCGCCGCGAAGGGCGGGGTGATGCGCTCCAGCGCCCGCGGGCCGAGGTGCATGAGCCCGGCGCCGGTCACCGAAAGCTGGGCCTTGTGGCCACCGGCGGCGACCACGTCCGCGCCCATCGCGTCCAGCCGGCGGTCGATCACGCCGAGGGCCTGGATCGCGTCGACGACGAGGAGCGCGTCCTGCGCGCGGGCGATGTCGGCAAGGGCGTCGAGATCGGCGCGCTGGCCGGTGCCGTAGCTCAGCCAGGCGACGGTGAGCACGCGGGTGCGCGCGTCCACCGCCGCGCGCAGCGCGTCGGTGCTCACCACGCCGTCCGGCCCCTCGGGCACGATGCGCAGCTCCACGCCGCGGCGGGCCAGCGGGCGCCAGGGGAAGGTGTTGTTCTCGTGCTCGGCGGCGGAGAGCACCACGTTGTCGCCCTCCCGCCAGTCCAGCCCGGTGGCGACGATGTTCATCGCCTCGGAGGTGTTGCGCACCAGCCCGATGGTCTCGGGCGCCGCGCCGAACACCCGGCCCACGGTCTCGCGGGTGCGGGTCACGCCGCCCATGGCGAAGGCGGTCGCGCCGGCTTCGGGGCTGGCGATGTCGGCGAACCAGTCCTGCGCGGCCGCGCCGGCGCAGCGCGGCAGCAGCGCCTTGCGTGCCGTGTCGAGGTAGACGGTGGTCGCCGTGGCGGGGAATTCGGCGCGCAGCGCCGCCCAGTCGGGCGCGGGGGAATGGGGGACGGGCATCTCAGCCTCCGTGCGAGATCTGGCGAACGAATTCGGCCGCGCGCGGGGTGCGCGGGGCGCGGAAGAAGCTTTCGGGGTCAGTGGCTTCGATGATCTCGCCGGCATCCATGAACACCACGAGATCGGCCACCCGCCGGGCGAAGCCCATCTCGTGGGTCACCACGATCATCGACTGGCCGCCGATGGCGAGTTCCTCCATCACCTCCAGCACCTCGTGAATCATCTCCGGGTCCAGCGCCGAGGTGGGCTCGTCGAACAGCAGCACCCGCGGCTCCAGCATCAGCGTGCGCGCGATGGCGACGCGCTGCGCCTGCCCGCCGGAGAGCTGCCCGGGGTATTTGGCGATCTGGTCGGAGAGGCGCACGCGCTCCAGCAGGTCCCGCGCCCGGGCCACGGCCTCGGCGCGCGCCATGCCCCGCCCGTGCACCGGGCCGATGCACAGGTTCTCCAGCACGGTGAGGTGGGGGAACAGGTTGAAGCTCTGGAACACCATGCCCGACATCGCGCGGATCTCGCGCAGCGCGGCGGCGCTGCCGTCCAGGCTGCGGCCGCAGAGCGAGAGCGCGCCCTCCTGGAAGGTCTCCAGCCCGTTGATGCAGCGGATCAGCGTGGACTTGCCGGAGCCGGAGGGCCCGCAGAGCACCAGCTTCTCGCCCGCGCCCAGGCCCAGGCTCACGTCGCGCAGCACGTGGTGGGGGCCGAACCACTTGTTCAGCCCGCTGATCTCGACGGCCAGCGCGCTCATGCCCCGGCCCTCCGGAGGCGGCGCAGGTTGTCGCGCTCGATGGAGCGGCCGTAGAGCGACAGCCCGGTGCAGATGAGGAAGTAGAGCAGGAACACGAAGAGGTAGCCCTCCATGCCGTAGCGCACCCAGTCCGGGTCCTGCAGAGCGGCCTTGGTGGCGCCGAGCACGTCGAACAGCCCGAGGATGGAGAAGAAGGTGGTGTTCTTGAAGGCGCGGATGATGTCGTTGAAGAGCGCGGGCAGCGCGACGGCGATGGCCTGCGGCAGCACCACCTTGCGCAGGCGCAGCGTGTAGCGCATGCCGAGGGCCTTGGCCGCTTCCTCCTGCCCCTCGGGCAGGGCCTGCAACCCGCCGCGCACCGCCTCCGCCGCATAGGCCGCGAAGAACACGATCATGCCGATTTCCGCGCGCAGCAGCTTGTCGATGTCGAGCTCCGGCGGCAGGAACAGCGGCAGGATGAGCGCGGCGAAGAACAGCACCACCAGCAGAGGAAAGCCGCGCACGCATTCCACGAAGGCCGCACAGAGGAAGGAGATCACCGGCCAGTCCGAGCGCCGGCCGAGCGCCAGCGCCACCGCGAGCGGCAGCCCCCCCGCCACCGTGCCGCCGAAGATCATGAAGGTGAGCGGCAGCCCGCCCCAGAGGTCCGTGCCCACCGCGGAGAGGCCGAGGAGACCGCCGCGCATCAGCACCAGCGAGACGAGGAACACCGCCAGCCAGCCGCCCAGCCGCAGGCCCAGCGGCAGCCAGCGCGGCGCAGTGAGCAGCGCCCAGCCGAGCCAGAGCGCGACGACCACCGCCCCGCGCCACTGCTGCTGGTAGGGAAAGGCGCCGAACAGGATGACCCGGTGCTTCTCCGCGATCACCGCCCAGCAGGCGCCGGCGTCCGCGGCCCGGCAGGCCGCCGGGTCGGGCGCGTACCAGACCGCGTCGAGAATCGCCCAGCGGAACAGCGGCCAGAGCAGTGCGATCAGCGCCAGCCCCAGCGCCAGGGTGAACGCGCCGCTGAGCGGGCTGCGAAACAGCCGGCGCAACAGCGGCCCGGCGCGGCCGGCGGCCTGCGGGGCCGGGCGCGGCGCCGTGGCGCCGCCGGTGAGGGCGAAGGAGGTGGTCGCGGCCATGTCAGCGTCCCGGGATCTGCACGAGGCGGTTGAACAGGGTGGCCACCAGCCCCACCGAGACCGACAGCATCAGGTAGATGACGGCCATCACCAGCAGCACCTCGATGGTGCGGCCCGAATAGGTGAGCGCGGTGTTGGACACGCTGAACAGGTCCGGGTAGCCGACGGCCACGCCCAGCGAGCTGTTCTTGATCAGGCTCACGTATTGCGCGGCCAGCGGCGGGATCACCACGCGGAAGGCCTGCGGCGCCACGATGCGCCGGTAGATGGAGCCGGGCGAGAGGCCGATGGTGCGCGCCGCCTCCACCTGGCCCGCGTCCACGCTCTGCACGCCGCCGCGCACGATCTCGGCGATGAAGGCGGCGATGTAGAAGGACAGGCCGAAGTAGATGGCGAGGAATTCCGGGCTGAGCGTGGCGCCGCCGGAGAAGTTGAACTTGCCCAGGCTGGGCACCGACCAGGCCAGCGGCGCGCCGCGGCCGAGCCAGACCAGGAGCGGCGGCCCGAGGATCAGCCCGGTGAGCAGCGGCCCCGTCCAGCGCCGCGGGCGCAGCGGGTCGGCCGGGCGGCGGCGGGCGAGGCGGCCGAGCAGGAAGGCCAGCACCCCCCCGGCGCAGAGCGCGAGGAAGACGAGCGCCAGCGTTGCGCGGTCCTGCGGCGCGGGCACGGTGAGGCCGCGGTTCGAGGCGAAGACGACGCCGAGGATCGACCAGGCGTCGCGCGCCGCCGGCATCAGGGTGAAGAACGTGTACCAGAACACGATCTGCACCAGCTGCGGCGTGTTGCGGAAGATGTCCACGTAGCCGCGCGCCAGCCCCGCGGCGAGCGGGTTGCGCGACAGCGCCGCCACCCCCGCCGCCGCGCCGAGGAGCGTGGCCGTCACCATGCTCACCAGCGAAAGCATCACCGTGTTTCCCAGCCCCACCCCGATTGCGGAGAGGTAGGTGTCACCGGAGGTGAAGGTGAAGAACCCCTCGCCCAGCGAGAAGGGCGCGGCGACGAAGAGGAAATCCAGCCCCGAGGTCATCCCGCGGGCGTCGAGCGCCGCGCGGGCATTGGTCACCAGCCAGAGCCCGAGCGCCAGCAGCGCGACGAGCGCCGCAGCCTGCCAGAGCATGGCGCGCGGGCCGCCGCGCCGCAGGCGGGCGAAGCGCGGCGGCCGGGCGGGAGGGGCGATCTCGGTCATGATCCCGGGGCCTTCGCGGGGCTCAGAGCGGCGGGGCGTAGATCAGGCCGCCGTCGGTGTACTGGGCGTTCATGCCGCGCGGCAGCTTCAGGGGCGAGCCCATGCCGACGTTGCGCTCGAACACCTCGCCGTAGTTGCCCACCGACTTGATGACGTTGTAGGCCCAGTCCTTTTCCAGACCGAGGCCCTCGCCGCCGGCGTCGTCCACGCCGAGCAGCCGACGCACGGCCGGGTCCTGCGAGGTATCGCGCATCTCGTCGACATTGGCGGAGGTCACGCCGCTCTCCTCGGCCTGGAACAGGGTGTAGAGCGTCCACTGCACGATGTCGCGCCACTGGGCATCGTCCTGGCGGACCACCGGGCCCATCGGGTCCTTGCCGAAGATTTCCGGCAGGATCACGTAATCGTCCGGGTTCGGGGCCACCGCGGCGCGGGTGGAGGAGAGGCCGGAGGTGGACTGCACGGCCACGTCGCACCGCCCGCCGAAGAAGGCGGTATTGATCTCCTTCTGGTCCTCGATGACCACGAGGTTCATCTTGATGTCGAATTTCTTCTGGATGTCGGCGACCACGCGTTCGGAGGTCGAGCCCGGGCGCACGCAGACGCTGGCGCCGTCCAGCTCGGAGGCGGAGGACACGCCGAGGTCCTTCGCCACCATCAGCCCCTGGCCGTCGTAGAAGGTGGGGGAGACGAAATCGAGCCCGAGGTCGGTGTCGCGCGCCCGCGTCCAGGTGGTGTTGGCGGCGGTGAGATCCACCTCGCCGGTCTGCAGCGCGGTGAGGCGGGTCTGGTTGTTGGTCTTGAGGAACTGCGCCTTCGAGGGGTCGCCGAACACCGCCGCGGCCACGGCGCGGCAGGTGTCGATGTCGATCCCGTGCCATGCGCCCTTGCCGTCGACCGAGGAGAAGCCCGGGCGGCTGCCGTTCACGGCGCATTTGACCACGCCGGCCTGGCGCACGGTGTCGAGGGTTCCGGCAGAGGCCGCCGAACACAGGGCTGCGGTGGCGCCGAGACCGGCGCAAAGAAGGACGGCAAATCTGGTCACTGGGTTTTCTCCATTCCGCTGTTGGACAAGCTGTCGGAGCCCTTTGCGGGTTTCCGGCCGACTCCGGTTTCGAGCTTCAGGCGCAGGTCCAGCCCGCGCGCGAGGTGGTCGGACATGCGGGCCCGGGCGGCGGCGGGGTCGCGCGCCTCGATGGCCTCGAGAATGGCGATGTGCTCGGTGAGGGTTTCCTGCGCGATCTCCTGGGCGAAGTAGCGCGGCAGGTGGAAGGCGAGCCGGAAGCGCATGCGAAACAGCCGCACCGCCTCGCTGAGCGGCACGCTGCCGGACGCCTCCATGAGCACGTTGTGGAACTCCGTGCCCGCGTCGTCGATCTCCGCCGCGGTGAAGGCGGAGGCATCGCGCGACATGATCCGCATCCGCATGCCGCAGGCCGAGAGGGCCGCGGTGGGCCCGGCCGCGGCGGCCAGTTCCGCCGCCAGCCCCTCCAGCGCGTCGCGCACCCGGTAGACCTCGGCGAGGTCCTGCGGCGTGACGGAGCGCACGAAAGTGCCGCGGGCGGGGCGCACTTCCACCACGCCCTCCTGCTCCAGCTGGCGCAGCGCCTCGCGCACCGGCATGCGGCCCATGTCCAGCGCCTGGGCGAGCTTGCGCTCGGACAGCGGCGTGGCGGCATCGTAGGTGCCGCCGAAGATGAGGGCGACGATACGGTTGTAGGCGCGGTCGCGCTCGAACTCGAAATTGACTGTCATGCCGGGATACTGGCCGACCGGTATACCAGTTGCAAGTGCGAAATGCGGGGCGCTGCGCCGGCGCTGTCCGGGGCGGGGCAACGGCCCTCACGCCCATGCGCACAAGGCTTTCGCCGCCGTCACGGGCAGGAATGGCAGGCCGGTGCAGTGCAGCGGCCGGGCGCGGGGCGGGCGGGACCCGGCCCGCGTCACGACCGGTGAGGGCCGCGCGCGCCGGTGAGCCGGTGTCCCGGCCGGGGGTGCTGGCCTTCGCGCGTCCCCGGTCGGGCGCCGCCCTGACGCGCCTGCGGCCTGGAGGGTGCCGGATACGGGCGCAGGCCCCCGTGCGGTGCCCGTCGGGCCTGTCGGCTCCGTGGTGCGCGTGCTGCCCGGCAGGGCGGTCACATGGGCCGCCCCTCTGCCCGTCTCGGAAGGGCGTCTCTTCGCTGCCGCCCCGGCTGGCCCCGCACCGCGCCGGCCAGGGCGGAATCGGGCCGGTGTCGCCTCCGTGGCCTGTCCGTGGGCGAGGGGTGCGGCGCTCCTGTCCCGCGAGGCGATGTCGACGCGGGGCATGAGCGGAATACTGCCTGCCCCGGGAGATATCCGCCGAGTGTTTCGGCGGATATCCACCGAAATGAAAGTAATGAGAAACAATAAACGAATTTCTCATTCTCGTTACTTGATCGGAGTTTCTGCGGGCCTACAACTCCAGGGAGAAGCCCCGGGGAACACTCGGGATCATCGAGAGAGTCCGGCGCAAATGCGTCCGGAATTACTTCAATTTTGACTCTGGAAGCAGAGACACGTGCTAGTCAAGGCCCGCTGATGACCATGAATCCAGACAAGAGCAGGCCGCTGCCTGCAGAAGGAAACACCTCTCGTGGGGATACGTTCTTCGCCGTCGCCTCTCTCTGTGGTTGTGCGGCCATCGTATTTCTTGCCGGTGCCGCCGTGACGATCGGCAATGTCTTCCCGGGGCCGGAAATCCGCCGGGCCTATGAGGGCGGCATGGCGCTTTACGAGAAGGCGACGATGACCCAGGACGTCCACACCTCGGACCTCTGGTTCCCGGAGCGCAGCCCCGGCAAGGGGGTCACCGTGCCGGCCACCGAACGCTCGCAGGGCGGCGTCACGCTCTACACCACCGGCGACCAGCCCTCCGCCTATCTCATCGACATGGACGGCCAGGTGCTGCACCAGTGGACCAAGCCCTTCAGCCAGGTCTGGTCGGCGGACTGGGGCGGGGTGGCGGACCCGCAGCCGGACCAGTTCGTCTACTTCCGTCACGCGCATGTCTATCCGAACGGCGACCTCCTCGCGACCTACGAGGGCGTGGGAGACACGCCCTACGGCTACGGGCTCGTGAAGCTCGACAGGAATTCCAACGTGGTGTGGCGCTATCCGGGCCGTGCGCACCACCAGTTCTCGGTGGCGCCGGACGGGAAGATCTACACGCTCACCCACGAGATCGTGGATGACGTGCTGCCCAGCTTCGAGCATCTGGAGAGCCCGCGGCTGGAGGATTTCCTCGTCGTGCTCGCGCCCGATGGCGAGGAGTTGCAGAAGATCCGCCTGCTGCCGGCGATGGCGGCCTCGAAGTACCGCCACATCCTCTACGCCACCTCCGGCTTCGCGTTGGGAGACCCGCTGCACGCGAACGCGGTGAAATACATCACCGCCGCGCAGGCCGCCAACTTCCCCTGGGCGAAGGAGGGCGACATCCTGTTCTCCTTCCGCGAGGCCAATGGCGTGGCGGTGATGGACCCGAAAACCGGGGACGTGCACTGGGCCACCCGCGGCCCCTGGCTGGGCCAGCATGACGCGGACCTGCTCGACAACGGCCACCTGCTGCTGTTCGACAATTACGCCAATTACCAGGGCGAGGACGGCTCCTCCCGCGTGCTGGAGGTGGACCCGAAGACCATGGCCATCGTCTGGCAATACGCCGGCACGAAAGACCACCCGCTGGAGAGCCGCATCCGCTCCGACCAGCAGCGCCTCGCCAACGGCAACACCGTGATCACGGAATCGAACGGCGGCCGCATCCTGGAGGTGACGCCGGAGGGCGAGATCGTCTGGGAGTTCATGAACCCCGTGCGGGCCGCGTTCAACGGCCAGACGATCATCCCGATCGTGGCCTGGGCCGAGCGGCTGGACCCCGCAACGCTTGACCCCACGCTGCTGGTGCCCACCGGCCGGCAGGCCTCGCTCACCCGGGCGCACACCGGGCCGGCGAGCGCTGTCCCGGAGGAGGTCGCCTCGGAGAGCCATTCCCCGGCATCCGCCGCCGCGGAGGCGGGCCCTCACACGCCGGGCAATGCGCCGGGCACAAATCACCCCGCGGGCGCCCTGTCCGCACGCCTTCTCCCGGCGGGCCTTGCGTCCGCCCCCCTGACCGACGCGGACCTCGCGTCCGCACACCGTCCTTTCGCAGAGCAGATCAAGGAGACGAACTGATGAAGAAGACCGAAATCGCCATCTGCCTCATGGTGGCCGCCCTCACCGTTCCCGGAACTGCCATGGCCTATGTGGGGCCCGGCGCGGGGCTCAGCCTGCTCGGCGCGCTCTGGGCGCTGGTTGCGGCCCTGGGAACCGCCATCGTCTTCGTGGCCATCTGGCCGATCCGCCGGATGCTGCGCCGCCGCCGCGCGGTGCAGGCCCAGCCGGCACCCGCTGCCTCGGCCCGCGCCGAGCGCCGCGACTGAGGCCGCGCCATGGGCCTCCTCGACATCCCCGCCCCGCTGTTCAGCGCCCTCGACGGCTGGCTGGCCGGGTTCCTGCCCCCACTGGTGCGGCTGGCGGTCTGGTCGGCGCTGATCGCCATCGTCTCGATGGAGCTTTACCGGCTGCTGTCGCCGCAGAAGCGCATCGCGGGGCTGAAGACGGCCCTGCAGCGCCAGCAGAAGGCGGTGTCGCAGTTCGACGGCGCCTTCGAGGAGGCCTGGCCGATGATCCGCACCATGCTCGGTCTCGCGCTCCGGCGCGTGGCCGTGGTGCTGCCGGCCACGGTCATCGGCTCGCTGCCGGTGCTCATGCTCATCGTCTGGCTGGATGGCCGCTACGGCGGTGAATACCCCGAGCCGGGCCAGCCCGTGGCCGTGCAGGTGGCTGACGGCTATGACGGCCGCTGGGTGGACGAGGGCCGAGGCACGCCCCGCGCCGAGATCACCACCGACACCGGCGCGCCGGTGGCCGAGGTGCCGCTGGCAGCGCCGGTGCCGGTGATCCACAAGTGGCAGTGGTGGAACGCGCTCATCGGAAACCCCGCCGGCTACCTGCCCGACGACGCCCCGATGGAGCGGGTCGAGGTGGCGCTCCCGCGCCAGCAGCTCCTGCACCTGGGGCCGGGCTGGATGCGCGGCTGGGAGGTGTTCTTCTTCGCCGCCCTCACCCTGTTTGCCTTCTCCTTCAAATCGCTGAGGCGCATCGAATGACACTCGCCGGATCGGACATGAAAGTCGACTACTGGACGGACCTCATCGGCGGCCTCGCCGAGCGCCACCCGGCCCTCTGCCGCCGCATCGCCGACCGCGAGACGCGGATGCTGGGCGACCGGCTGGAGGAGGCGCGGGTGGACCGGCCGGTCTACATCGCCGGGATCGCGCGTTCGGGCAGCACCATCCTGCTGGAGCTGCTCGCCCGCCACCCGGACATCGCCACCCACCGCTACCGCGACTTCCCCCTGGTGATGACACCCTGGTCGTGGAACTGGTTCATCGACCGCGCCGGCCGCCCGGACCAGCCCCCCGCCGAGCGCGCCCACCGCGACCGCATCGCCGTGACCCCCGAGAGCCCGGAGGCCTTCGAGGAGGTGCTGTGGATGGCCTTCTTCGAGGACGCGCATGACCCGAAGCAGAGCGCCGTGCTCACCCGCAACACCTCGAACGCCGCCTTCGAGCGCTTCTATGAGGAGCATATCCTCAAGCTCCTGCTGCTGCGCGGCGGGCATCGCTACCTCGCGAAGGGCAATTACAACATCACCCGCCTCGCCTACCTGCGCCGGATCTTCCCCGACGCGCGCTTCGTGGTGCCGGTGCGCGACCCGCTGTGGCACGTGGCCTCGCTGATGAAGCAGCACGCGCTGTTCAGCGGCGTCGGCGAGGGCGGCCCGCGCATCCGCCGCCACCTGCGCCGCGCCGGGCATTTCGAGTTCGGCCCCGACCGTCAGACCATCAACACCGGCAACCCGGAGGTGGTGGCCGAGATCGAGGCGCTCTGGGCCGAGGGCCGCGAGGTGGAGGGCTGGGCGCTGCACTGGGCGAGCGTCTACGGCCATGTGGCCGACACGCTGGCCCGGGACGCCGACCTCGCCTCCGCCACCCGGCTGGCGCGCTACGAGACCTTCTGCGCCGACCCGGCCGCCGAGATGCGCGCGCTGCTCGACCATTGCGGCCTCAGCCACGGGGACCTGCCGGAGCAGGCCGCGGCCCGGGTGAGCGCGCCCGACTATTACGAACCTGCCTTCAGTGATGCCGAGCGCGCCGCGCTCGAGGCGTGCACCGCGCCGGTGCTGGCGCGGCTCGGCACCGCGGGCTGAAGGCAGGGCCGGCGCGGCGTTCCCCCTCCCACCCGTCGCCGCGCCGGCTGAAATCCTCCCGCCCCCGCCCGAACCTGCGGGGGAACGGGCCTCCAAGGCCGGCGCAGCGGGCGCGCGCCCGGCCGTCAGCCCGCGTTCACCCGGGTGAGGAAGCGCCGGGTGCGCGGGTCGCGCGGGCGGGAGAAGAACGCCTCCGGCGGGGCGGCCTCCACGATCCGCCCGCCTTCCATGTAGATCACCCGGTCGGCGATCTCGCGCGCGAACTGCATCTCATGGGTGACGATGAGCATGGTGCGTTCCTGCCGCGCCACCCGGCGCAGCAGGTCGAGCACCTCGCCCACCCATTCCGGGTCGAGCGCCGAAGTGGGCTCGTCGAACAGCATCAGCGCCGCGTCCAGCGCCATCGCCCGGCCGATTCCCACCCGCTGCTGCTGCCCGCCCGAGAGGGCGGCGGGATAGGCGTCGGCCCGCTCGGCCAGGCCGATCTCCGCGAGGATGGCACGCGCGCGCGCCACCGCCTCGGCCTTCGGGCGGCCCTGCACGTGGATCAGCCCCTCGGTGATGTTCCCCAGCGCCGTGCGGTTGGCGAAGAGCGCGTAGCTCTGGAACACGAAGGCGGTGCGCCGGCGCAGGGCGAGGATCTCCGCCGGCCGGGCGGTGGCCGCGTCCACGGTGAGATCGCCGATGGTGATGCGGCCCGCATCCGGCCGGTCGAGGAAGTTCAGGCAGCGCAGCAGCGTTGACTTGCCGGTGCCCGAGGGCCCGATCACCACCAGCCGCTCGCCGGGGCGGATGTCGAGGTCGATGTCCTCGAGCACGGTGGTATCGCCGAAGCGCTTGGTGAGGCCGCGCACGGTGATCATCGCGCGTAGGCCCGCCCCAGCCGTGTCTCGAGCCGGCGCTGCGCCCAGGAGAGGGTCTCCACGATGGCCCAGTAGATCACCGCCACCACGAGGAAGGCCTCGAAGTAGAGGAAGCTGCCGGCGGCCTCCTTCTGCGCGGCGCCCATCATCTCCGTCACGCCCAGGGTGAAGGCCAGCGAGGTGCTCTTGATCATGTCGATGAAGTAGTTGACCAGGGTGGGGGCCGCGATGCGCGCGGCCTGCGGCAGGATGATGCGGAGCATCATCGTCATCGGGCTCATGCCCACGGCGCGGGCGGCCTCCCACTGGCTGCGCTCCACCCCGAGGATGGCGGCACGGATGCTCTCGGCCATGTAGGCGGAGAAATGCAGGGTGAGCCCGAGGATCGCGGCACTCACCCCGTCGATGTTCACCAGCACCGGCATCACCTGCGGCAGCCCGTAGTAGAACAGGAACAGCTGCACCAGCAGCGGCGTGCCGCGGAAGAAGCTGATGAACAGCACCACGAGCGGGTCCAGCACCGGCACCCGCGCCACGCGCTCCACCGCCAGCAGGCAGGCGAGCACCAGCGCCGCCACCATCCCGGCCAGCGCCATGCCCAGGGTGAGCGGCACATAGCCCAGGATGACCGGAACCAGCCCGAGCATGTAGCCCACGTCGAGCCCCTGCATGGCTCAGTTGCCCTCCGTCACGTCCGCGTCGAGCCACTTGCGCGAGATTTCCGCCAGGCTGCCGTCCTGCTTCATGGCGGTGAGGGCGGCGTCCACCCGGTCGCGCAGGGCGTGGCCGGCGGCATCGTCGCGAAACGGCAGGGCGTTGCGGATTTCGCTGAACGGCTTGCCGGCCAGCTCCAGCGGCAGCGGCGATTTCGCGATCACCTGCGCCGAGGACACCCGGTCCATCACGAAGGCGTCGACCCGGCCGAGCGCGGTGTCCTGCTCGATGTTGCTCTCGTAGGTGCGGATGTCGATCTCGTCGGCGTAGGGCAGCGCGCGCAGCAACTGCTCGAAATTCGAGCCGAGGTTCACCGCCACGGTCTTGCCGCGCAGGTCCCCGGGGCCGGAAATGCCGGCGGCATTTCCCTTCTTCACCACGATCTGCGCGCCGTCATAGACATAGGGCTGCGAGAAGGCGAATTTCGCGCTGCGCTCGGGCGTGATGGTGATCTGGTTGGCGATCGTGTCGATCCGCCCGGCGGAGAGCGCGCCGATCAGCCCGGAGAAGGACATGGTCACGAAGCTCACCTCGTCGCCGGTGCGCGCGGCGACCTCGGTCATCAGGTCCACCTCGAAGCCCTGGAGCTGGTCCTGTTTCACGAAGGTGAAGGGGAAATATCCTCCCGACATCCCGACGCGAATGGTCTCCGCGAGGGCGGGCAGCGCGCTGACGGCGAGGGTTGCGGCGAGGGCGAAAGCCTTGAGCATGATGCGTTTCCTGGTCCGGTGCCTCTGAGGGTGGGCATGACGGCCTGGCGACACCGGCGCCGCGACAGGCGCGCGGCGCCGCGTGGGCGGCCGGGTGGGGGGACTTTACGACCCGGCCGCCGGGGCGGAAAGGCATAATGTGATGCGCACGCGGCGCAGGCCGTGGCAGGCCCTCGCGCGCCGCCGCCGCTGGCCCGGCGCGCGTGCCCGGCAACGGGACGCACCCTGCCCCCGGGCGCTTTCACCCGCCGGCGTGGGCCCGCGTCGGCGGGCGCGCTCCGGGGCGCCGGACGCCTCCTTGATTGTGTCGGGGCGAGCGTCGGGCTGACGCGCCGCAGCCTGCAAACGGGCGGAACGCCGGGTGGCGCCGGGGCTTCAGCCGCCGCTGAACCAGCGCAGGAAGCGGGCGCGCACGCGGTCCGTGTGTTCGATCATCATCGCCCGCGCCGCGTCCGCGTCACGCCGCTCGATGGCTTCGAGCACCTTCAGGTGCTCGGCCGCCTGCTCGGAGAAGTTCCGCTCCATGCGCACCACGTGGCACATGCGCGCCTTGTCGCGGATGCCGCGGATCATCTGCGCCAGCAGGGGCATGCCGCTGCTCTCGGCCACGAACACGTGGAACCGGTCATCGTAATTCCAGAAATCCTCCAGCTCGGCCACCGGCCGGGCCACCACCGAGCGCGTCTCCGCGAGGATGTCCGTCGCCGCCCCGTCCGGCGCCTTCAGCGCCGCCTGCGCCGCGGCCTCGCTCTCCAGCTGGCGGCGGATCACCATGATCTGCAGCAATTCGTCCAGCGGCACCTCGCGGATCACCATCGTGCCGTTGGACAGGCGCTCGACCAGCCCCTCGCCGATCAGCCGGGTGATGGCGGTGCGCAGCGGCGTGCGCGAGGCGTTGAGCTGCTCGGCCAGCTTGCGCTCGGTGAACACGCTGCCGGGGCTCATGTCCCCGGCCAGGATCAGGCTGCGGACATATTGGTAGGCCTGCTCGGAAACGCTGGTGCGATCCTCCTGCACTAGGGCGGCTTGGCTCATTCGGGGTCTCGCTCTTGTTCCGGCATGCCGTGGGTTTCCTCGGCGACAAGGATTGCAAAATCTCTCTGGACATACAAGATCCCATTGGTATCTAAGTGGGATACCAGCGGGACACAGCTGGGGCACTGACAAGGTACGCACTGGCCGTGACACGAACGATCTCCCCCGCTCCGCTGACCGCGGAAGCCTTCGCGCCCTACGGCACCGTGATCGCGCATCGCGGCGAGACCCGCCGCCATCCCATCCGGCTGGACCATGGCGACGCCGGGCGGGACGGGGCGATCGCCAGCTGGGTGACGCGGATCGACGCGGCCATCGGCGGGGACACGGCGCACGAGATCACCGCCTTCGAACGCCACCCGCATTCCGACCAGGCCTTCGTGCCCCTGTCGGGCCAGCGCTACCTGGTCGTCGTGTGCGACGGCACCGCGGATGACCGGCCCGATCCCGCCACCGCCCGGGCCTTCGTGGCCGGGCCGGGGCAGGGCATCGTCTACCACCGCAACGCCTGGCACGCGGGCATGCAGGTCTATGACGCCCCGGCGGAATTCTTCGTCCAGATGAAACGCGTGGCGGCCGGCCCGGACGACGAGTTCGTCGCCCTCGCCAGCCCGCTGCGCATCGCCTGCCCCGAGGAGGCCCCGGCATGAGCGACCATCTCACCCGTGATTTCCGCGGCTACGGCGCCACCCCGCCGGACCCGCAGTGGCCGGGCGGCGCCCGGCTGGCGCTGAACTTCGTGGTGAACATCGAGGAGGGCAGCGAGCCCTCCGTGCCCGACGGCGACCCGGCCTCCGAACAGGGGCTGGTCGAGGCCGGCGGAGACCCGATCCCCGGGCGCAACCTCGCCGCCGAGACCATGTTCGAATACGGCAGCCGCGTGGGCTTCTGGCGCATCGCCCGGCTGTTCTCGCAGGCCGGCCTGCCCGCCACGGCCATGGCCTGCGGCCTCGCGCTGGAGCGCAACCCCGAGATCTGCGCCTGGCTGCGCGCCTCGGACTGGGACGCCTGCGCGCATGGCTGGCGCTGGGAACATCACCGGCTGCTGAGCCGGGAGGAGGAGGCCGCGCGCATCGCGCGCACGGTCGCGGCCTTCGAGCAGCATCTCGGCGCCGCCCCGGCTGGCTGGTATTGCCGCTACGGGCCCGGCCTCGCCACGCGTGAACTCGTGGTGGCGCAGGGCGGGTTCCTCTACGACAGCGACGCCTACAACGACGAACTGCCCTACTGGACCGAAGTGAACGGCACGCAGCATCTCGTGGTGCCCTATTCGCTTTCGACCAACGACGCGAAATTCATGCGCGGCGGCATTGCCACCGCCCGGCAGTTCTTCGAGCTGCTGCACGACAGTGTCGAGATGCTGTGCGCGGAGCCGCATCCCAAGATGCTTTCGGTGGGGCTTCACCTGCGCGTGGCCGGCCATCCGGGCCGCGCCGCCGGGCTGAAGCGCTTCCTCGATCATGTCGCCGCCCGGCAGGATGTCTGGGTGTGCCGCCGCTCCGACATCGCGCGCCACTGGCGCGCGGTCCACCCCGCGCCGGGGGGCTGACACGCCCCGCCTGCCTGCCCCCTTCCGCCTCAAGAAACCATCACCAACCGACAGGGACCCAAAGATGAAGATTTCGCTTCTCGGCCTGGCTCTCGCCACGGCCACCGCCTTCTCCGCGCCCGCCTTCGCCGAAGACACCGCACACCCGGCCGACCAGCCGCTGGTCGTCGGCTCCGATTTCGGCCTCGCGCCCTGGATGGTGCGCGGCGCCGGCGGGCCGGAGGGCTTCGGCTACGACATGATCACCGAGATCGCGAAGCGGATCGGCCGCCCCTCGGTGGAGGTGACGGACATCAACTTCTCCGGCCTCTTCGCCGCCCTGCTCTCGGGCCGCATCGAGTTCACGGTGAACCCGCTCAACATCACCGCCGAGCGCGCCGAGACCATGCTCTACTCCGAGCCGTTCTTCGCCACCGGCAACGGCTTCATCACCCGCGAGGGGGACACGATGGCCGGGTTCGAGGACCTCAAGGGCAAGGCCGTCGCGGTGAACCGCGGCACGATCTCCGACAAGTGGGCCACCGAGAACGCCGAAAAGTTCGGCTTCGAGGTGCAACGCTATGACACCTTCCCGGATTCGGTGCAGGCCGTGATCACCGCGCGCGCCTTCGCCGCGATCAACGAGATCCCCACCGCCGCCTATGCCGCCAGCAAGAACCCGGCCATCACCCTGGCGCTGGAGGATTACGACGGCCGCATGTTCGGCTACGCCTTCCGCTACGAGTCCGAAGCCTACCGCGACACGGTGGAAGCGGCGATCGAATGCATGAAGGCCGACGGCACCATGAAGGCGCTCTATGACAAGTGGTACGGCGGGGAACTGGCCGCCGACAGCCCGCTCACCACGGTCTACCCGGGCTACGGCGCGCCGGGCTTCAAGGGCTACGACGCCACCCCGCATGAGCTGAGCTGCAACTGATCCGCCGATCTGCCCCCCGCGCGCTCCCCCGGGCGCGCGGGAAAACCCGGTCGCCGGCGCGCACCGGCGGCCCCCTGAGGAGAGCCCCCCGCGATGGAAGAGTTGGCCGCCAACTATTTCAACCTCACGATCATCGCCGGCGCGCTGCCCTCGGTGCTGCGCGGCTTCCTCGTCACCGTGGAGGTGGCGCTGGCGGTGATCGTGATCGGTGTGGGGCTCGGCCTCGGGCTCGCGCTGCTGCGGCTGCCGGGCTGGAAGCTGGTGCACGGGCTGATCACGGCCTGGATCGAGCTGTTCCGCACACTGCCGCAGCTGGTCATCCTGATCTTCCTCTACTTCGCGCTGCCCTATGCGGGCATCCGGCTCTCGCCCTTCGCGGCCACGGCGCTGGCGCTCGGCGCCGTGCTCTCGGCCTTCGCGGCGGAGATCTTCACCGCCGCCATCATGGCGCTGCCCAAGGGGCAGTGGGAGGCGGCGCAGTCGCTCGGGTTCGGGCCGATCCGCACCCTGTGGTACATCATCCTGCCGCAATCCGTGCGCTTGGCCACGCCGCTGGTCACCAACCGGATCATCGCGGTCACCAAGGGCTCCGCGCTCGGGGTGGCGGTGTCGCTGGATGACACGCTGGGGGCGGCGCAGAGCTACATGTCGATCACCGCGAACCCCTCGCCGCTGATGCTTGCCGCGGCACTCTACCTGGTTTTCTTCATCCCGCTCGTCGCGCTGTCGCGGCTGATCGAGCGGCGCATGACGCTGAAGTGAGGGCCCGGGCATGGACCTGTTCGTCGCGAATTTCCTGAACTGGCAGTCGTTCCTGATGATCTGGCCGCTGCTGGCGCAGGGGCTGGTCGTCACGCTGAAACTGGTGGTGGTGTGCCTGCCGCTGGCCTGCATGAGCGGGCTGGCCGCCGGCATCGCCTATTCCTTCGCCGGGCCCGGCCTGCGCCGGCTGATCGTGGTGGCGATCGACCTGCTGCGCTCCTTCCCGGCGCTGGTGCTGCTGGTGCTGATCTACTATTCGCTGCCGGCGATCGACATCCGCATCTCCGGTTTCTGGGCGGTGGTGCTGGCGCTGTGCCTGAACAACACCGGCTATTTCGGCGAGATCTTCCGCGCCGGCCTCGTGTCGGTGGACAAGGGGCAGGGCGAGGCCGCGCATGCGCTCGGCTTCGGGCCGGTGCGCGCCATGGTCTGGATCATCCTGCCGCAGGCCTTCCGCCGGGTGATGGCGCCCTGTGCCTCCAACGCGCTGGAGCTGGTGAAGACCACCTCCATCGCCTCCATCGTGGCGATGCCGGAGCTGCTGCGCTCCGCCCGGGTGGCGCAGGAGCAGACATACAACCCCACGCCGCTCACCGCGGTGGCGGTGATCTTCTTCCTCATGCTCTGGCCGTTCTCGCGCTGGGTCTCGGTGCTGGAGCGCCGGGCGATCATCGCACGGGGGTGAGATGACCGGTTCCGCAAACCCCTCCTCCCCCGCGCCGCGCCGGGTTGCCATCACCGGCGGTGCCGGCTTCATCGGCCTTGCCGCCGCCGAGGCGCTGCTGGCCGGCGGCCACGCGGTTCGCGCGCTCGATCTCGCCGCGCCGCCCGCGGCCTTCCTGGCCCATCCCGCGCTGGCCGGCCTCGACGTTCAGCCGTGTGACACCACCGACGGCGAAGCCCTGTGCGCGGCACTCCGGGCCTTCGGCGCCGACGCGCTCATCCATCTCGCCGCGATGACGCCGGACGCGGAGACGGCGCGCAGCCGGGCGGGGCAGGTCGTCGCCGTGAATGTCGGCGGCACGGTGGCGGCGGTGGAGGCCGCGGCGCGCGCCGGGGTCTCCCGCGTGCTGATGCTGTCCTCCGTGGCGGTCTACGGCGGGTCCGGCCCCTGGAGCGGCGCCACGCTGACCGAGGACACCGCGCTGCGGCCGGACTCGCTCTACGGGGTCACCAAGCAGGCCGCCGAGGGGCTGGCCCTGCACCTCGGGGCGGCGCGCGGCCTCACGCTCACGGTGCTGCGGCTCGGCCCGGTGTTCGGGCCCTGGGAGCGGCCGGGGGCGCTGCGCCCGGACCTCTCGCCGCATGGCCGCCTGCTCGAACTTCTGGCCGAGGGCGCGCCGGCCGTCCTGCCGCACGAGATGCGGGGCGACTGGCTCTACTCGCGCGACGCGGGGCGGGGCATCGCCCTCGCGCTCGGCGCGCCGGGCGGCGGCAGCCGGGTGTTCAACCTCGGCGCCGGCCGGCTCTCCACCCCGTCGGACTGGGCGGGCGCCGCCGGCCTGCCCCGACCCGACATCGACCCCGCCCGTGCCACCGTCGCCGCCCGGGTGCGCCCGGGGCGGCCGATGCTCGACATCTCCGCGCTCCGCGCCTTCTGCGGCCACGCCGGCGGCCGGCCCCTGGCCGACGCCGCCGCCGATCACATGGCCTGGCGCGCCGACATCCTTCCAGCCGCGAGGACGCATCCATGACGCCCGCAACCGCCCCCGAGGAGGCCCTGATCCGGGTCGAATCGATCTCGAAATTCTATGACGACTACCAGGCGCTGAAGGAGGTCTCGCTCTCGGTGCCCAGGGGCCGGCGCGTGGTGGTCTGCGGGCCCTCGGGCTCCGGCAAGTCCACGCTGATCCGCTGCGTGAACGGGCTGGAGCGCTTCCAGCAAGGCCGCATCACGGTGGACGGTGTCACCCTCGGGCCCACCGGCCACGGGCTGGAGCGGCTGCGCGGGCGCATCGGCATGGTGTTCCAGCACTTCAACCTGTTCCCGCATCTCACCGTGCTGGAGAACCTCACCATCGCGCCCACCCGCATCGGCCGGTTGCCGAAGGCCGAGGCGCGCGCGCGGGCGATGCATTACCTCGAACGGGTGCATATCGCCGAACAGGCGGACAAGCGGCCGGGCCAGCTTTCCGGCGGGCAGCAGCAGCGCGTGGCCATCGCCCGCGCCCTGTGCATGAAGCCCGCCGCCATGCTGTTCGACGAGCCGACCTCGGCGCTGGACCCGGAGATGATCGGCGAGGTGCTCGACGTGATGACCAGCCTCGCGGAGGAGGGCATGACGATGATCTGCGTCACCCACGAGATGGGCTTCGCGCGCAAGGTGGCCGACGAGGTGGTGTTCATGGACCACGGCATGATCCTGGAGCGCCGCCCGCCGGAGGAGTTCTTCTCCGACCCGCAGAACCCGCGTGCGCGCGACTTCCTCGCCCGGATCCTGCGATGAGCGGGCTGCTGGACGGGCGCACGGCGCTGGTGACCGGGGCCTCCTCGGGCATCGGCAGGGCGATCGCGCTGCGGCTGGCGCAGGCCGGCGCGCAGGTGGTGGCCGCCGATGTCACGCCGGCCGTCGTCGAGGGCGGGGCGCCGGTGGAGGCGCCGCTGCGCGCGCTCTCCCCCGCCTCGCGCTTCGCGCTGCTCGATGTCCGCGACCCGGCCGCCACGCAGGCGCTGGTGGCGGAGATCGCGGCCGGATCCGGCCGGCTGGACCTGCTGGTCACCTCCGCCATGGTGCCCGGCGGCCGCGGCCTGCCGGAGACCGACGCGGCGGAATGGGAGCGGGTGACGGGGGTGAACCTCACCGGTGTCTACGTGAGCCTGCGCGCCGCGCTGTGCCAGATGCTGGCCCAGCCGCTGCGCGACGCGGAGCGCGGGCGCATCGTGACCATCGGCTCGCAGCACGGCATGGTGGCCGCGCCGGGCTCCTTCGCCTATGGCGTGTCCAAGGCGGCGGTGCTGCAGATGACCCGGCAGATCGCCGCCGACCACGCCGCGGACGGCATCATCTGCAACGCGGTCTCGCCGGGCAAGATCCTCACGGGGAAGTCCGGCCCGGCGGTGAGCCCGGAGGCGCTGGCCTATTCCCGCGCCCGCACCCCCACGCCCCGTCTGGGCACTCCGCGCGACGTGGCGGAGGCGGTGCTGTTCCTCGCCTCTCCGCAGACCGGTTTCGTGAACGGGCACAACCTGCTGGTGGACGGCGGCTGGATGGCGGCCTGACGCGCGCGGCGCAGCGCCGGATTTATCGATTTCGGTAAAAGGGGCACCGAAGGGCGCCCGGTTGCGGCGCACTTTATCTAATGCGGTAAATTTCCGGGGTCGCGGCCGGGGCGTCACCGAGTTTTACCGTAATCGGTAAATCTCCTTGCTCCCGGCCGGTCCTGCCTGTATATTTACCGAATTGGGTAAAGGGAGGCGGCCATGGCGGCGGGCGCAGACAACCGGTTTCTCGAACAGCTCGGACAGCGGATGCGCGCCGCGCGCGCCGCGCGCGGGCTGAACCTGCACCAGCTTGCCCGGCTCACCGGCATCAGCGCCTCGGCCCTGTCGCTCATCGAAACCGCGAAGCGCGACCCGCGGGTGACCACCCTGTCCCGCATCGCCCGGGCGCTGCGCCTGCCCATGTCCGCCCTTCTGGAGGGGCCCGGCCCCGATGACACCCCGGCGCCGCCCCCCGCGCGGGATGAGGACAGCGGCGGCTATGACCTCGGGGAGTACCGGTGACCACCCCCGTTCCGGCCTATTTCGACACCCTGCACGTGGGCACCGTGGAGGTGGCCGGCGACGGCGCCCTGTCCTGGCACTACGCGGAGCGCTGGCGCGCCGCGCGGGGCGCCTTCCCCATCTCGCTCACCATGCCGCTGGGCGCGGAGCCGGTGCCGGAGGCGCGGATCGCGCCCTGGCTCGCCAACCTGCTGCCGGAGGAGGAGCAGCTCTCCATCCTCAGCCGCGCGCTCGGGCTGGGCCGTGCGGACGTGCTGGCCCTGCTGGCGGAAATCGGCGGCGACACCGCCGGCGCGCTCTCCTTCTCCGCGCCCGCGGACCGGACGCACTGGGCCTATACCCCGCTCACCGACTTCTACGGCACCGCCGATCCGCACCAGGCGCTGGAGCGGCATTTCGACGATCTCGGCCGGCGGCCCTTCCTGGCCGGCGCCGAGGGCGTGCGCCTGTCGCTCGCCGGCGGGCAGAAGAAATCCGCCCTCGCGGTGCTCAGCGCGCAGGGCACGCCGGTGCTGCGCCTGCCGGGGCCGGGAGACATCCTCGCCGTGCCGCGCAACGGGGCGCCCTCCACGGTGATCCTCAAGCCCGACAACCCCAACCTGCCGGGCATCACCGAGAACGAGGTCTGGTGCCTCCACCTCGCCGAGGCGATCGGCATCCCCGCGGTGCGCACCACCCTGCTGGGCGCGGGGCGGCGCTCCGCCATCTGCGCGCTGCGCTATGACCGGCGCACGGGCCGCGACGGCCGGCTCATCCGCGTCCATCAGGAGGATTTCGCACAGGCAAACGGCGTGCCGCCGGGGCGGAAATACGAGCGGGGCACCCGGCCGGGCCCGGGCCTGAGGGCCCTGCTCTCCACGGCCGATCACCTGCCGGCCACGGATGCGCTGGCCCTGCTGGACCTGGTGATCTTCAACATCCTTGTGGCGAACACCGACGCGCATGCGAAGAACTACTCCGTCCTGCTGCCGGTGGGCGGGCCGCCGCGCCTCGCGCCGCTCTACGACGTGTCCTGCGTGCTGCCGTGGCCGCATGTGACGCAGTTTTTCGCGCAGAGCCTCGCGGGCAAGCGCCGCAAGCCGGGCCGCCTGGCCGGCCGGCACTGGGACGCCATCGCGCGCGAGATGGGCTACCGCCCGGCCGACCTGCGCCGCAGGGTGCAGCAGCTGGTGGACCGCATGGTGGCGCAGCGCGTGGCGGTGACGGAGACGGTCTGCGCCATGCCCGGCGCCAGCCGCGGCCACGTGGAGCAGGCCGCGGCACTGGTCGAGGCCAACGCCCTGCGCATCGCCGGACGGCTCACAGACACCAGCCCCTGAAGCCCCCCGGCCTGCCAGGGAGCGGACCGGAGCGGTCCACCGGACCGGCTGAACCGGTGCTCCCCGGGGCAGGCCGGAGCCGCACACCGGGCCGAACGCCGGACCGGCAAGGCGCGGCCGTCCCCGCAACGGAGCCCTCCGAGCGAACCGCTGTGGCATCCGGGGGGAGGCGCAGGGCGGCCCGGCGGCACAGGACGCGGGCCAGCCGGGGAGGGCCTGGGCGGAGCCGGCAAGATTCCGCAGGGACGGTTCGCAGCCGCCCGGGCGAGATCGGGGGGCCGCAGGAGGGCGCGTCAGCGACACGCCGGGGCGTCTTTCGCAGCCATGCGCGTCGGTGGGTGGCCACTGGGGGCAGGCCGCTGGGGGATCCAACAGGAGGGAGGCCGCTTGGGGGGACCCGACAGGCGGAACGCTGCTGGCGGGAGGCAATAGGCGGGAGCCAATAGGCGGGAGGCTGCCGGTGGGAGACGACCGGGGTGGGATGCAACTGGCGGGAGGCGGTTGGTGGGGGGCACCTGGCGAAACAGCCTTGCCCACCGGCCCGAGCGGCGCGAGCAGGGGTGCGGAAACGGCAGCGCGGGTCCGGAGCGGGGCCCGCGCGCAGGCAGCAGCGGCTGCCGGGACGGCAGGCCGGCGCGGGAGATCCTGCGCCGGCCCGGCCGGGATCAGGCGGCGGGCACGGTGGCCAGGGCCTCGTCCAGCGTGGAGAGGATCAGGTCGATGTCGTCGGGCGTCGAGATCAGCGCCGGGCTGAAGCACAGCGTGTTGTTGAAGCCGGGCAGCGAGCGGTTGGTCATGCCGATGATCACGCCGCGCTTGTCGCACTCGGTGACCACGGATTTCACCACCGCCTCGGGCAGCGGTTCGCGGGTCTCGCGGTCGGCCACCAGCTCGGCGCCGCAGAACAGGCCCTTGCCGCGAATGTCGCCGATCAGGGCGTACTTGTCCTTCAGCACCGCGAGGCCCTCCATCAGGCGCGCGCCCATGGCGGTGGTGTTGTCCAGCAGGCCCTCGTCCTCGATGATGCGCATGTTCTCCAGCGCCGCCGCCGGCCCGGCGGTGCAGCCGCCGAAGGTGGAGATGTCGCGGAAATGGTTCAGCGGGTCGGAGGCGTCGTCCTTGAACAGCTCGAACACCTTCTCGTTGGTGACCAGGCAGGAGATGGCGGCGTAGCCGGAGGCGAGCCCCTTGGCCATGCTCACCATGTCCGGCTCCACCCCGTAATGCTGGTAGCCGAACCAGGTGCCGGTGCGCCCCACGCCGCAGACCACCTCGTCGATGTGCAGCAGGATGTCGTATTTGCGGCAGATTTCCTGCACGCGCTGCCAGTAGCCCTCGGGGGGCGTGATCACACCGCCGCCGGCAGTCACCGGCTCGAGGCAGAGCGCGCCCACCGTGTCCGGGCCCTCGCGCAGGATCACCTCCTCGATGGCGTCGGCCGCGCGCTCGCCGTAATTCTCCACGTCCCACTGCTTGCGGTACTCGAGGCAATGCGGCACCTGCACGAAGCCGTCCGGGTAGGGGCCGTACTGCAGGGCGCGCTCGGGCTGGCCGCCGGCGGCGAGGGCGCCGATGGTGGTGCCGTGGTAGTCGCGCTCGCGGAACAGGATCTTGTATTTCTTGCCGCCGTAGCGCTTGTGCGCGATCTGGCGGACCATCTTGAAGGCCTTCTCGTTGGCCTCCGAGCCGGAGTTCGCGTAGTAGACGCGGCTGAGGCCCGGCATCTTGGTGATCAGCTTCTCGGCGAAGAGCGCGCCGGGGATGGAGCCCGCGGAGCCGGCGAAGTAGTTGATCTTGATGAGCTGGTCGCGCACCGCGTTGGCGATGCTCTCGCGGCCGTAGCCCACGTTCACCGTCCACACGCCGCCGGAGACCGCGTCGAGGAATTCCTTGCCCTTCTGGTCCCAGACGCGCATGCCGCGGCCCTCGACGATGATCCGGGGCTCGCCGGTCTCGAAGGGCTTGTGCTGGGTCAGGTGATGCCAGACATGCGCACGGTCGGCCTCGACCACGCCGCTGAGGTCGTTTGTGTCGTACATCGTAAAGGGCTCCCTTTGTCAGAACCTCGCCACTAGGCCTCCTGCCGATGCGTTGCAACAGGTCCAGACACAGCGAATGGATGGAGCCAGAGATGCACAGCCCGCGCGCAACGGCAACCGGGATCGCCGCGAATCCGGGCAGAGGGTGTAGAATCCTGCCCCGTCCGGTGGGGCCGGGCATGGAAACCCGCCCCGCGGACGGGCATTGTGCAGGGCCGCCAGGGCAGGGGGTTCCCGCCGGCGCGGTGCTACAGCCATGCAACAGCGCGAAGGGCAGGGGCATGATCACCGTCATCGACCGCGACAGCGAGACGCCGATCCAGACGCAACTGCGCCAGTCGATCATCGAGGCGATTCACGGCCGTGCGATGCGCGGCGGCCAGAAGATGACGCCGTCGCGCCTGCTCGCCCGGCGGCTCGGCATCGCCCGCAACACCGTCACCGCGGTCTATGAGGACCTCGTGGCGCGCGGTTATCTCGAATCCGTGGCGCGGCGCGGCTATTTCGTGGCGCTGCGCACGCCCGCCCCCTGCGGCCCGCCCGTCGCCCCCGGCCCCCGGGTGGACTGGGACGCGCGCTTCCGGCAACGCCCCTCGCGCATGCGCCACATCGTCAAGCCCTCCAACTGGCAGGACTTCCCCTACCCCTTCGTCTACGGACAGGTGGACCCGGGCCTGTTCCCGATCAACACCTGGCGCACCTGCTCGCGCGATGCGCTGGGGCGCTCGGCCATCGACTGGTGGACCGCCGACCGCGCGGTGGAGGACGACCCGTTGCTGGTCGAGCAGATCCTGAGCCAGATCCTGCCGCAGCGTGGCATCTACGCCCGGCCGGAGGAGGTGCTGATCACGCTGGGCACGCAGGAGGGGCTCTACCTGCTCTCGCGGCTGCTGGTGCGCGCCGACACCCGGGTGGGCGTGGAGACGCCGGGCTACCCGGATGCGCGCACCATCTTCGCCCAGGACGGCGCACGGATCGTCGACCTGCCGGTCGACGCGCAGGGCGCGCGGCTGGCGCAGGCCGGGCCGCTGGATGTCGCCGTGCTCACCCCCACCCGCCAATGCCCGACCATGGTGGCGATGTCCGCGCCCCGGCGTGCCGAGGTGCTCGCTGCCGCGCGGCTGCATGACACCATCCTCGTGGAGGACGACTACGAGGGCGAGACCGACTTCTCCGCCGAGGCCACCACGCTGAAATCGCAGGATGTCGACGGGCGGGTGGCCTATCTCGGAACGCTGTCGAAGGTGCTGGCGCCGGGGGTGCGGCTGGGCTTCATGGTGGCCGATGCGGCGCTGATCGAGGAGGCCCGCTGGCTGCGCCGGCTCATCCACCGCTCCGCCCCGCTCAACAACCAGCGCACCGCGGCGATCTTCCTGGCCGAGGGCCATTACCAGCGGCTGCTGCGCACGCTGCGCGCCGCGCTGGAGCGCCGCTTCGAGGCGATCAGCGCCGGCTGCGACGCCCATCTGCCGGGGTTCCGGCGCAGCGACAGCACCGGCGGCTCCAGCCTCTGGCTCGAGGCGCCGCCGGGCCTCGACACCTCGCGCCTGTTCCACGCGGCCGCGGCGCGGGGCGTGCTCACCGAATCCGGCGATCCCTTCGTGCCCGAGGCCGATACGGGGCGGTATCTGCGCCTCGGCATCTCCTACATCCACGAGCGCCGCATCGAGGCCGGTCTGCGCGCCCTCGGCGAGGCGGCGCAGGACTGCCGCTGACAGGCCCGGCAGACACCGCCCCCCGCATCCTCCGGCGCATCGCCCGCCGGGCCCGGCCCGGCATCCGGACGGGGCCGCCCTCGGACCCGACCCGGCGCGCGGTGCGCTCCGCCCCCGGGACGCCGCCGGGCGAGATCCTCGACGCCGATGCGGGCGGGCCCGGCGCCGCCGGTTGCGCGGTGAGCGTCTCCGATGCCCCACCATGATGGACGTGCCGCCGATGATCCATCCCGGGGCCGCATCACGGTGGAGGAAATCTTCGCCCGGCCCGGCAGCGATGGGCTCCCGCTTGCTCAACGGCGCGCCCGCGCCCGTGCTCTTCGGTCCCGGGGCCACGGCTCTCGGCGTGAGCGCCGGCCCGGCGATCGCGGGCGTGGCCGGCGGGCGGGTTGACAGGATCGTCATGCGGGTGCGCGCATCCTGCGGCTTTCCGCTCCCGCCACCGCGCGCTAGTCTGCCCGCCGCAGGCCACCCGGCCCGCGCGGGGGGCCGCGACAGACGGCCCGCAACAGAAGGAACGCGGCAGATGACAGACACACTCCGGTCCATGGCACCGATGGTGCTCAGCCTGGTCCGCCTGGTGACCGGCCTGATCTTCATGGAGCACGGGCTCCAGAAACTGCTGGGCTTTCCGCCGACGGACAACACCTGGGAGGCCTTCTCCCTGTCCTGGGTGGCCGGCTGCTTCGAGCTCGCTTGCGGCGCGCTCATCGCCATCGGCTTTCTCACCCGGCCGGCGGCCTTCGTCGCCTCCGGGGTGATGGCCTTCGCCTACTGGATCGCCCATGCCCCGCGGGATGTCTTCCCGGTGAACAACGGCGGCGACGCGGCCATCCTCTATTGCTTCTTCTTCCTCTACCTCGTCTTCGCCGGCCCCGGCCCGGTGAGCGTGGACGGCATGCGCGGCCGCGCGGCCTGATCCGGCGCGACCGCAGGCGCCCGGCCCGCGACGGCTGCGTGCGGCCGGGATGCGCCACGGCGCGGACTGAGCCGGCCCTCCCCCAGGCGCCAGGCCTGCGGGAGGGAGGTGCGCAGGGCGACGCCCGCGTCCCGCACGCGTCGCGCGGGCGCCGTCGCACCGCCCCGCAGGCCCCCGGCCGGCGCGCCGGTTCCCGATGCACCGGCACGGGCGGAGGCAGGAGGGCGAAGCGCCTCCGGCCATCGCGCCCGTGAGGACCGCCGCGCAGGCCGGCCGAGCCCGTGCCCGGGCGGGCCGGTCCCGACCCCGGTCAGCCGGGCAGGCTGCCGCCGAGTTCATCCTCGATGTGGATGCGGATGATCTCGTCGAAGGAGGCATCGGCGGTGAAGCCCAGCTCCAGAGCCCGCTTCGGCTCGAAGTCCCGCGGCCAGCCGGCGACGATGTCCACGATCGCCGGGTCGGGCTCGCGGCGGATGAGGCGCACGGCCTTGTCTCCCGCCACCCGGCGCAGCGCCTCGATCTGCTCGCCCACCGTGGCCGAGAGGCCCGGCATGCTCAGCGCCCGGCGCTGTTCGAGCCCCGAGAGGTCCATGGTCGCGGCATGCAGCAGGAAGCCCACCGCGGCGCGCGGGCTCGCGTGCCAGTGCCGCACGTCCTCGGACACGGGAAGCACCGCTTCCCTGCCCACCAGCGGTTCCCGCAGGATGTTGGAGAAGAAGCCCGACGCGGCCTTGTTCGGCGTGCCCGGCCGGATGCAGATGGTGGGCAGGCGGATGGCGATGCCGTCGAACAGCCCCTTGCGGCTGTAGTCGGAGAGCAGCAGTTCGCCCATCGCCTTCTGCGCGCCGTAGCTGGTGCGCGGCGTGGAGAAGAAGTCATCCGCGATCCGGTCGGGGAAGGGCGCGCCGAACACCGCGATGGAGGAGGTGAACACCACGCGGGGGAAATACCCCTCCACGTCATGCGCCGCGCGGATGGCGTCGAACAGCTGGCGGGTGCCGTCGAGGTTGATGGCGTAGCCCTTGTCGAAATCGAGCTCCGCCTCGCCGGAGACGATGGCCGCGAGGTGGAAGATCACGTCCGGCCGGCCCTCGATCATCCGCACGGCGGAGGCGGGGTCGGCGATGTCGAGCGCCTGCGTGGTGACCTGGCCCGAAAACCCCTCCGGGCGGGCGGGTTCGATCACGTCCACCAGGGTCAGCCGGTCAAGCGCGCCGGCGCTGGCGCCCCCGATCCCCCCGTCCCGGGTGATCCGCTCACACAGCTTGCGACCGACCATGCCGGCCGCACCGATGATAAGTACATGCATTCGTTTGTCCTTCTCAAGAAATCGTGACGTGCAGGCGCAGCACGGCATGGGCGTCGAGGGGGATGGGGCCCTCCGGCGCCGGGCGCAGCGCGTCCATGTAGGCGGGGTCCGCGGCGGCGGCGGCGAAGCCGGCCGCGTCCAGCACCGCCATTGCCGTGACCGGCACCGGCAGGGTGAGCGTGAGCGGCGCCGCGGTGAGATTGGCCAGCCAGATCTCCGCCGCCCCGCCGCCATCGGCCACCAGGCCCTGCACCAGCTCGGGGCGCGGGCTGCCGAGCGCGCGCAGCGGCCGGCCTTCGAGCGCCGACAGCCCGCGCAGCACGTGGAACACCGGGAACAGCCCGCCATGCGTGTCGAACCAGGGCTGGGGAAACTCCGCCGGCGCGTGCAGTACGCCGAAGGGCCCCACCGGTGCGCCGAAGGCCACGGCGCTCGCCCCTCCCAGGGCGAGCTGCGCGAAACAGCCCAGCGTCCAGGCCGCGCCCAGCAGGCCGCGCTGGCGCGGGTCGTTGCGGTTCATCGCCTGGCGGATGTTGCCGGGGTTCGGCTTCGGGGCCGCGCCATAGGGGTTGTCGCGCATCCCGATGGCCGAGGGCCCGACGGCGAAGGGAACCCCGGCGCAGAGCGCGGCCGCACTGGCCGCCACCGCCGGCAAGGCCTGCAGGGTCTCGGTCACCGAGCGGTCATCCCCGGCGTGAACCAGCGGCGTGGTGGTGAAGCTCACCAGGTCGAGGTGGCGGACCGGCGGGCGCTTGCGGTTGAGCTCGGTGAAATAGCTGAACATGCCGCCGCCGATGCGCGTGCCGGGGAAGGCGGCGCGGGTGGCCTGCGCCAGCGCCTCCGCCGGGGGTGTCTCCGGCCAGGGGCTGCCGGGCAGGGTGCACTTGAGGTCCGCGGCGGGCGAGGTGAGCACGGTTGCGAATGGCGCGCCGAGGCCGCGGACCATGGCCCCGAGCGCGGCGATCTCCGCCTCGAACCCGTCCACCGAGACGATCACCGCCTCCAGCCAGGGCTCGGCGCCCAGGGCCCGCGCGAGATCGGCCTGCGCGGCGAGGCTGGTGCGGTCATGGCCCCGGCGCGGGTCATGGTGGCAGATGAGATGGGCGGGCGCGAGGGCACGCAGCGCCTCCGCCGCGGCACGGGCGGGGTCCACGTCCTCCGGCTGCAGGCCGAGGCCCACCGGCGGCACCCGTCCGGCCGGCGCGCCGAGGCCGAGCGCGAGCGCTTCCGCGCCCGCTGCACGCGGCGCGGGCCCGCTCACCCGCACGGTGACGGATTGCGCCAGCTCCTCCCCCGGTTCCAGCCTGTAGGGCCAGGGCAGGGCGAGCGGGCGGACATAGGTCTTGAAGGAGGCATCGGTCCAGTTCCGCTGGTCCTCCATCTCGAACGTGTCGCCCTCCATCAGGCAGCTCACCCGCAGCCCGCCGGGCGTGGTGTGGACCAGCTCGCGCAGGTCCATCATCGGCTGCACCGGGTCGATGAGCGCGGGAAAGCTGCCGGACACGCGGCGCCCGTCGGTGTGCAGGATCTCCACCGGCCGGCCCGCCACCCCGTCGATGGGGTGGAGGATGACGAAGCCGGTGCGGTTGGTCTCGAACGGCGCTTCCGCGGCGCCCCGGGAGGAGAACACCAGCGTGCCGTCGGCGTGGCCCTCGATGCGCGCCCGCCAGGCGAAGGCCAGCCCGCCGTCCGCGGCGCGGGCGGCGTAGGTGACGGTGAAGAGCGTGCCGCTCTCCTCCACCACGATGTCCGAGAGGGCCGGGGCGAAGGTGCCCCAGTCCCGGTCCCGCACGATGAAGGAGACGGCGCGCAGCACCTCGGCGCCGCCGAACCGGATGTAGCGCAGGTTCCCCGCCTCGAATTCCGCGGTGAGCGGGCCTGCGGCGAGGATGCGCGGCGGGGGCACCTCCTCCTCGGTGCCGAAGAGGGCGAGGGCGCGGCTCGGAGTATGATCGGTCATTGCGGGCCCCCCTCAGCGCGCGCTGCGCCAGGTCACCAGCCGTTCGGCCAGCAGGGCGAGGATGATGATGGAGCCGATGGCCGTGCCCTGCCAGAAGGGCGAGACGCCCATCAGGTTCAGCCCGTTGCGGATCATCACCATGATGATCACCCCGATCAGCGTGCCGATGATGGAGCCGCGCCCGCCGTAGAGGCTGGCCCCGCCGATCACCACGGCGGCGATCGCGTCCAGCTCCATCTGGTTGCCGGCCAGCGGGTCCGCGGAGAGGATCTGCGCGATGGAGAAGGTGATGGCCACCGCCGCCAGCGCGCCGGAGATCACGTAGGGCAGCACCGAATAGGCCAGCACGTTCAGCCCCGCGGCCCGCGCCGCCTCGCGGTTCGAGCCGACGGCGTAGATGGTCCGCCCGCCCTTCGACCAGGTGAGGTAGAGCCAGGCGAGCAGGTAGAGCGCCAGCAGGAACAGCACGTTGGCCGGGATGCCGAGCACTGTGGAATAGACGATGTCCGACAGGCTCATCGGAATGGAGGAGATCGCCGTCTGCCCGGAAAAGATGTAGGCGAGGCTGCGCGCGATGGCCATCATCCCCAGCGTCACCACGAAGGGCGCGAGGCCGAAGACCGCCACCAGCACGCCGGAGCACAGCCCGATCCCGCCCCCCGCGAGCACCGCGCAGAGGATGGCGAGCGGGATCGGCATCTCCTGCAGCGCGAGGCCCAGAACGATGCCGGTGAGCCCCGCCACCGAGCCGACCGACAGGTCGATCCCGCCGGTGAGGATGACGAAGGTCATCCCCACGGAGACGATCCCGATCACCACCGACTGGTCCAGGATGTTGAAGATGTTGTTCTGGGTGAGGAAATAGGGCGAGAGCAGCGACAGCGCGAAGCCGATGGCAAGGGCGAGGCCGAGCATGCGCAGCTCCAGGCTGCGCCCGATGCGCGCGAGGCCGGCCGGGAGGGGGGCGGTGATCTGGGTCATGACGCGGCTCCTGAACTGGGGTCCGAGGCGGTGAGGAGGGCGACCTGGCGGCGGATCTCCGCCGGGTCCGGCAGCGGGCGCCCGGCCCGCAGGGTGAGCCCGATCCAGCCGAGGTCATGGCCGCGGGCGGTGTGCATCCCGATCAGCAGGGTGGTGAGCCCGGTGTCCGGGCCGGGCCCCGGCCCGCTCGCCCCGGCAGCGCCGCTGCCGGGAGAGGCGCCCTGCGCCCCGGTCGACCGCGCGCCGTGGTCGGGCGGGGCACCGGTAGCGCCTGCACCCGGGCCATCTGGCCGACGGGCGTGGGCGTCCGGCGGGATGTCCGTGCCCGCGGAGCGCAACGCACCGGCATGCGCGCCCGCGGCCCGGGCCGGGAGGAGCGCAGAGGCGGCATCGGCGCCGTGCTCCGGCTGCGGGCCGGGGGCAGGCTCGGCGACGAACCCGTCGGCGCGGGCGCGCAGGGCGGTTGCGATGGCGGTGTCGGCGTTGCGCACGGCCTCGCCGATGCGCAGGCCGATCCCGGGGGCTCCGGGGGCGGCGGACTGGCCGAGGCAGATCAGCTCCTGCGCGTCGAGCAGCGCCCAGAAGGCGACCCCGTCATGGGCCTGCGCCAGGCTGTCGAGCAGCGCGCGGTTGCGCCCGGTGGAGCTGCGCGGCGCGGCGAGCAGGGTGAGCTTCTCCTCGGTGAGCAGCGGCGTGGGCAGGTTGGCTATGGTCATGCCGTCCGACATCACCACCACGCGCTCGGTGAGGCCGAGCAGCTCCTCGAAATCCGAGGAGATCACCACCACCGCCACCCCGTCATCGGCAATCTCGCGCAGGATGCGGTAGATCGCGGCGCGGGTGCCGATGTCCACGCCCTTGGTGGGCTCGTCGAGGATGAGCACCGTGGGCTCGATCAGCAGCCAGCGGGCGATGATCACCTTCTGCTGCATGCCGCCCGAGAAGGTGAGCAGGCCGGTGTCCAGCCGGTTCTCCGGCAGGCCGAGCTTCTCCAGCAGCTCCGCCAGCCTGCCCTGGCGCCGGCCGTAGCCGAGGCCGAAGCCACGGTGCCGGCCGATATGCGCGAGCATCAGGTTCTCGCGCACCGTGAGATCGGGCACGATGTTCTGCGCCCGCCGGTCCTCCGCCACGAAGCCGATGCCGTGGCGGATGGCATCGGCAGGCTTGCGCGGGGCGATTTCGCGGCCCTTCACCTTCACGGTGCCGGCGTCGCGGCGGCGCAGGCCGAAGAGCGCCTCCGCGGCCTCCGAGCGCCCCGCCCCCACCAGCCCGCCGAGCCCGAGGATCTCCCCCGCCCGGACGGAGAAGGACACGTCGCGCACATGCGGCGCGGCGCGCAGGCCCGAGACCTCCAGCGCCGGCGGGCCCTCGGCGGCGGGCCGGGGCCCGCGCGGGGCGGCATGGATGGCGCCCAGGTCGCGCCCGACCATGTGGCGGATGATGTCGGACTGGCTGAGCCCGGCGGTCTCCACGCCGGCCGCCACGGTGCGCCCCTCGCGCAGGATCGTCACCCGGTCGGTGATGGTGAACACCTCCTCCAGCCGGTGCGAGACGAAGATCAGCGCCCGGCCGTCCGCGCGCAGGCGCGCCATGATGTCGAACAGCCGGTCGACCTCGGTGGGGCTGAGCGAGGCGGTGGGCTCGTCGAAGATGAGCAGGCTGGCCTCCAGCGCCAGGGCCTTGGCGATCTCCACCAGCTGGCGCTGCGCGGCCGAGAGCAGCCGCACCTCGGCGTCCAGCGGCAGAACGTGCTCATGCCCCAGCCCGGCGAGGATCGCCTGCGCGCGCCTGCGCATCTGCCCGAAGGACAGCCGGCCGGCGCGCCCCAGCTCGGGCAGGAAGATGTTCTCCAGCACGCTCAGATCGGGCGCGAGGCTGGTCTCCTGGGCCACCAGCGCGATGCCGATGTCCAGCGCCTCGCGCGTCGAGCGCAGGTCCAGCGGGCGGCCCTCATAGGTGAGCGTGCCGCTGTCCCGGGCGATGTGCCCGCTGATGATGCGCGACAGGGTGGACTTGCCGGCCCCGTTGGCGCCGAGCAGGCCGTGCACCTCGCCGGCGCGCACCTCGAGCGTGGCATCGGCCAGCGCCCGGGTGGACCCGAAGCGCCGCGCGATGCCCGTGGCGGTGAGCGCCGGGGCGGGCCGCGTGGTCCGGACGGCGTGTGGCATGGGATGTGACCTCCGAAGGTCGTGGACGGCGGGCCCGGGCGGCGCCCTGCGCGGGGGGCTGCCCGGGGAGAGAGGCGGGAGACACGGCGCGCGCGACCGTCCTCCCCCCGGCGACAGGGACACACCGGGGGGAGGGGGCAGCGCCGTCAGTCCATCTCGTTGGCGAAGACGGACTCCCGGATGGTCGGCAGCATCTCCTCGATGTTGCCCGCGGTGACCACGACGATGGGCACCAGGATCTCCTTCTCCACCGGCTTGCCGGCGAGATGGTCGAAGAGCGCGCGGCCCGCCGTCTCGCCCATCAGGTGGGGCTGCTGCATGCCCGAGGCGACCAGCTCGCCCGACTGCAGCAGCGGCACGAACTCGGGGATGCCGTCGAAGGCCGCCACCAGCACCTCGCCCTGGCGCCGGGCGGCGCGGATGGCGCGCAGCGCGCCCACCGCCGGCTGGTCGGTCTGCACGAAGAGGCCGCGCATGCCGGGGTTCGCGGTCAGCATGTCCTGGGTGAAGCGGAAGGTCTCGTCGGCGGTGTAGGACTGCATCTGCTGCAGCCCGGCCTCGCTGGCGATGCCGGCCTCGGCCATCGCGTCCCTGAAGCCCTTGGTGCGGGCCTGGCCGTTGAGCCGCGCCTGGGAGATGGCGACGATGCCCACCGAGCCGTCCTCCCAGCCCTTCTCCTTCAGCGCCGCGGCGAGGGCCTCGCCGGTGCCATGCGCACCCTCGTAATTGTCGGAGATGATGAAGGAGACATACTCGCCGCTGTTGGTGCCGATATCGGCGATCACCACCGGGATGCCGGCCTTCGCGGCAAGCTGCAGCACGCTGGGGGCGGTGGAACTGTCGGTGGGCGAGAGCACGATGCCCGCCACGCCGCGGGTGATGGCGTCCTGCGCGTTCTGCAGCTGGGTCTGGGCGTCATTGTGCGAGTCGAGCGCCTGGAAGCCGTAGCCTTCCGCCTCCGCCACCTTCTCCACGCCCCGCGCGAGATAGCGCCAGAACGGCAGGTCCAGCCCGGGGGTGAGATAGACCACCTCCTTCGACTGGGCGAGGGCCGGACCGCCCGCCGCAAGGCCGAGCGCCGAGGCGCCGGCAAGGACCAGTCCGAGTATCATGCGTCGGTTCATCATGGTTTTTCCTCCCGTGGAAAATGGCCCGTCCGGATTTTTTTGTGCCGGGCCGTTCTTGGTGGTCTATCGCGGAGGGGGCTCGCGGTCCCCGATCAGCGTGCAGGTGGTGGTGTAGATGCGGTTCTCGTGCCCGGCGAAGGCCGCCATGGCCGCCGCCCGGTCCCGCGCCGAGAGCGCCGCGAGAATGGCCTCATGGTCCGACACGCTGGCGGCGATGGCGCCGGGCAGCGACACCGCCCGCCGGCGGTGGTCCATCATGTAGGTGTAGAGGTCGGTCACGATGTCCGCGAGCAGCGGGTTCGCGCAGGCGCGGTAGACCGTGACATGGAACTCCCGGTCGCAGATCAGGAAGCGCAGCGGGTCGCGCAGGCAGGCCCGCTGGGCCCCGAGCGAGCTGTGCAGGCGCTTCAGGGCCTCGTCGGAAATGCGTTCGGCCGCGTCGCCCACCACCTGCTGCTCGATGAGCAGCCGGGCCTGGTGGACGGCATCGACATCGTAGCTGTCCACGTTCAGCCGGTTGGTGATCCCGATCGCCATGTTGCCGAGATCCGGCGAGGCGACCCTGGTGCGCGCGCCCTGCGACACGTCCAGAACCCCGCGCGCGGCGAGCCCCTGGATGGCGGCGCGCACGGTTTCGCGGCTGACGGAGAGGGCGGAGGCAAGGTCGCGCTCGCCGGGCAGCTCGTCCCCCACCTTCAGCAGGCCGGAGGCGATGAGCGCGGCGATCTTGTCGGCGATCACGTCCTTCATGGTGAGCCGCCGGACATCGCGGCCGATGCCGGTCGACTTGTCCAGGAACAGGCCATGCACGCCCGACGTGTTCACCCCGGATCTCCCTTTCCGAACGGTCCGCAGGCAACCGGTTCTCCCGATCACGTCTACTGGACCAACCACCCTACCAGTTACCCTAGAAGCGCCCCTGCGAGTCTGTCAAGCGCAGGGCACGACGGCTTCACCCGCACGCGGGTTCCGGGGCCGGGCATGCTAGGGGAGGCGGCTGTCGGACTGGGGTGGCCGGGCCGGGGGGTGGCGCCGGAGCGCGGCGCGGCAGGGGCGGACAGGGAGCCGTGCAAGGGGGCCGCGCCCTCCTCAACCCTGCTCGGCCGGGCGCCTTCCGCCGGGGGAGCGGGGCGCCGCGCGAGGGCTGGACCCGTGTTCCCCGCCGGGCGGCGCGAGGCATCCGGGCCGCCGTGCCGCGCGACAGGGGGCCGCCTTCCCGCGCCGGCGCGGGAAGGGAGCCTGAGGCGGAGACGGCCGTCGCGCGCCGGACACCGCGCCGCGCACCGGAGGCCGGAGCGGGGCAGGCCAGGGACAGCCGGTCGCGCGGCGGGGGAAGCCCGCGCCTGCGCTAGCGGCCGAAGCCGGCGGCGGCGGGCAGCCAGGTCGCGAGTTCCGGCACCGCCATCAGCACGAACAGGCCGCAGATCATCAGGGCCACGAACGGGCTGGCCCCGCGCACGATGGCGCTCAGCGGCGCGTCCGTGATCCCCTTGATGACGAAGAGGTTCATGCCCACGGGCGGGGTGATCATCGCCAGTTCCAGGTTGATCATCAGCAGCACGCCATACCAGATCGGGTCGATGCCGAGCGCGATGAGCGAGGGCATCAGGATGGGTGTGGTGATCAGGATGATGGCGATGGATTCCAGGAACATCCCCAGCACGAAGATGAGCGCCATCACCACCAGGATGAACCCGAGCTGCCCGAGGCCGAGCCCGGTCACCGCCTCCGTCACCCCCACGGGCAGGCGGATGAGAGTGATCGCATGGCCGAACATCGCCGCCCCGGCGATGATCATGAACACCATCATCGAGGTGCGCATGGTGGCATGGGCGCAGGCCCAGAGGTCGCGCAGGCCGAAGTTGCGGTAGACCAGCACCGCCACCGCGAGCGCGTAGAGCGAGCCGGCGGCCGCGGCCTCGGACGCGGTGAAGATGCCGAAATAGATGCCCCCCATCACCACCGGCGGTGCCAGCAGCGCCCAGACCGAGCGGCGGAAGGCCGCCGCGGCGCGCGGCCAGCCGGCCCATTCGGGCGACGCCACACTGCGGCGCGCCCGCGCCTGCAGCATGCAGAACACCGAGAACACCAGCGCCAGCAGCAGCCCCGGGATGACCCCGGCGAGGAACAGCGCGCCGATGGAGGCCTCCGACACGATGGCATAGAGGATCATCGGCCCCGAGGGCGGGATCAGGATGCCCAGCGTGCCCCCCGCCGCCACCACGCCGAGCGCGTCGCGCTCCGGATAGCCGAAGCGCTTCATCTGCGGGATGGCGGAGGAGCCGATGGAGAGCGCGGTCGCCACGGAGGAGCCGGAGATGGCCGCGAAGATGGTGCAGGCCAGCACCGTGGCCACGCCGAGGCCGCCCTTCACATGGCCGATCACGGTATGGGCGAAGTCATAGAGGTCATCGATCACGCGCGCGCGGATCATCACCTGCGCCATGAACACGAAGAGCGGGATGGTGGAGAGGATGGGCTTGTCGAGATGGGTGTAGACCGCGTCGCCCAGCCCGTCGATGTCGCCCTCCGCCAGCAGCATGATGGCACTGGCGGTGAGGCCGAGCGCGGCGAAGATGGGAATGCCGGAGATGAGCAGCACCAGCAGCCCGGCGAAGACGAGGAACAGGGTCATGCCGCGGGCCCCCGCAGGATCTGCCACAGCCGCAGCGCGGCGGCGAGCGCGAGGAGCACCGCCCCGGCGACCACCGGAACCTGCGGGATCCAGGTCTGCACCTCGATGTAGCCCACCGAGTAGGAGCCGAAGCTGCGCGCGAAGACGATCGAGTCCCAGATCGAGACCCCCAGCACCCCGGCGAAGGCGATCACCGCGAGGCAGGAGACCGCGGCCTGGGCCCGCGCCGCCCGTCCGCGCAGGTTGGCGGCGGCGAGGTCGATGGCGATGTGGTCTCCCCGGCGCAGGGCCTCGCCGGCGCCCAGCATCACGATGGCGACGAGCGCGTAGCCGATGAGCTCGTCGCTCCACTGCAGCGGCCGGTCGAACAGGTAGCGCCGGGTTACGGCCACCACGATCTGGACGAAGACGCACAGGATGAGCGCGGTGCTGAGCGCGCCGCAGCTGCGGATGAGCCCCCCGACCATGCGGTCGGGGAACAGGGGCGCGGGGCGCGACGGGGCGGTCGTCACCCCGGGGCCGGAGGAACGGTCATGCATCTGTGCGCCCGGTCACATCTGCCCGAGGAGGTCGAGCAGCTTCTGGCTGTCCTCATCCGCCTCGCCGAAGGCCTTGTCGAAGGCCGGGCGCATCACCGCCTGCAGCGCGGCGATCTCCTCCGGGGTGGCGACATGCACGGTCACACCCTTCTCGCGGAGCTGCTCCGGCCCCTCGGCGCCCGCCTCGGCAGAGGCCTCGACCGCCCATTGCGCGGCCTCGAGCCCGGCCTGCTTCAGCGCCGCCTTCGACGTGTCGGAGAGGCTGTCGTAGAAGCGCGGGTTCAGGTAGCCATGCAGGTAGGCCGAGAGCACGGGCACCACGGTGAAGGCGTCCTGCACCTCGTAGTACTTGCGCGAGACGGCCGCCGCGACATCGGTGATCGCACCGTCGATCACCCCGGTGGCGAGCGCCTGGTAGACCTCCGAACCCGGCATGGCGGTGGGCGTGGCGCCGAGGGCGGCGAGAGCCGCGTCGAAGGGCGGGGTGAGGCCGCGCATCTTCAACCCCTTGAAATCCTCCGGCGCGACGAGGGGTTTTCCGTTCGAGGTGAAGACGCTGGTGTTGGTCTGGAACATCCAGACGACGTTCTTCACGCCCTTCTCCAGCAGCTTCTGCTCCAGGAAGGCGGCGGCCTCGGATTCCGGCCATTGGCGCCAGATGTCGAGATCGCCGAAGGCGAAGGGCGCCACGGTGACGTTCATGATCGGCAGGGTCTTGCCCCACTGGAAGTTCAGCGAGAAGGCGCATTCGATGTCGCCCTTCGCGGTGGCGACGATGTTCTCGCGCGCGCCCACCAGGCTGTCGGCGCCGAACACCTGCACGTCGAGCTCGCCCCCGGAGAGCTTCTCCACCTCCGCGGCCCAGCGGTCCACCACCTTGGCGATGTGGTGGGCGGGCGGCAGCTGGTGGCTGCAACGCATCACCGTGGCGGCGGATGCGCCCGACGCCATGCCGGCGAGGAGCGTGAGGCCCAGGGCCCCGTTCAGAAGATGTTTCATCGGTTTTCCTCCCGTCTTCGTGGTCCGGCCGGCTTTTGGCGCCGGCTCGGCGGTCTTCTCAGTCGTCGTTGCGCGACCCCCGGGGCGATGCACCCGCGGCCGCGATGTCACTCCGGTCAGAAGGACGGCCTTGCGGCCGGTTCCTCCCGAGCCCGGCCCCGGGGGGGCCGGACGGTGGCGCGCTCAGGCGCGCCAGTGCGCGTTGGCCGGCGGGCCCGCCCGGTGCAGGGCGCCGTGGAAGGCCTCCCCCGGCATCGCGGCCTCCGCGATGGCGCGCGCGGCGCGCAGGCCCCCGAGGTCGATGCCGGTGGGGTGGCCCAGGCTCTCGGCCAGGAACACGATGTCCTCGAACACCACGTTGCCTGTGGCGCCGGGGGCGAAGGGGCAGCCGCCGAGCCCGCCCAGCGAGGCATCGACCACCCGCGCGCCATTGTCCAGCGCCGCGGCGGCGTTCGCCACCCCCATGCCGCGGGTGTCATGCAGATGGATGATGTAGGGGCGCGGGCCGCAGAGCGCCGTCATCCGCGCGCAGAGCGCGCCCACCGCCGCGGGCCCGGCATAGCCCACCGTGTCGGCCAGACCGACGATATCGGCCCCGGCGGCGAGGCAGGCCTCGGCGAGGGCGAGCACTTCGTCCTGCGCCACGTCGCCGGAGAGCGAGCAGCCGAGGGCCATGGCGATGCCGGCGTTCACCAGCTTGCCCGGCGCGCGCGCGTCGCGCTCGGCCACCGCCCGGGCGACGAGGGCCACCGCCGCCGCGCGCGAGCGGCGCATGTTGGCCTGGCTGTGCGCCTCCGTGGCCGAGACCACGCAGACCAGTTCGTCCACCGGGCTGGCGAGGGCAGCCTCGATACCGCGCTCGTTCAGGGTGAGCGCGGCGGAATGCGCCCCCGCCGCGTCGCAGGCGGCGATCATCGCGTCGATGTCGGCGAATTGCGGGAAGCGGGCGGCGGGCAGGAAGGAGCCGACCTCGAAATGCCGCACGCCCGCGGCCGCCTCGGCCGCCAGCCAGGCGCGCTTGGCCTCGGTGGAGGGCAGGGCCTGCGCGAGCTGCAGCCCGTCGCGCAGGCCGACCTCGCGCAGGGTGACCCGGTCTGCCGGGTAGATGTCCGCGAGGCGGCTCATGCCGGCAAGCCCGGCGCCATGCCGCTGGCGGCGCCGATGTCCTGCGCGGAGAGGCCGAGGGCGGACAGCACCTCGGACGTGTCCGCGCCGAGACCGGCGATGTCCACGCCCTCGCCCGTCACACCGGCGCCGTCCACCTCGAAGGGAAAGCCGGGCGCGCGGTAGGTCTGGCCCTCGGGCAGCCGCGAGGTGAGGAGGCCGCCGGGGCGGGTCACATGAGGGTCGTCGTACATCTCCGCCGGGCGGTGGATGGGCGAGAAGGGGATGCCGGCCTCCTCGAACACCGCGATCAGGTCATCGAACTGCCGCGCGCGCACCGCCGCGGCCACCACGGGGATGGTGCGGTCGCGCGCCTCGATCTGGTCCATCCGCTTCTGCAGGCCCGGGTCCGCCAGCAGGGCGTCGAGGCCGAGCAGGGTGCACAGCGTCACCCATTGCCCCTCGGTGACCGCGCCGATGAAGATCTGCCGGCCCTCGGCGGTCTCGAAGATGTCGTAGACCGGCCAGGAGAACTCGCGCTCGGGCATGGGCGGGGCCTCGCGCCCCTCGATGTCGAACTGCACCATGTGCTGGGAGACGAGGAACAGGCAGTTCTCGAACAGCCCGGTGCGCAGGGCATGGCCCGCGCCGTCCTGCCCGCGCTGCAGGAGGGCGGCGAGCACCGCGAAGGCGCCGAAGAGCCCGCCCATGATGTCATTCGCCGAGGAGCCGATGCGCAAGGGCCGCCCCGTGGGGCCGGTCATGTAGGCCATGCCGGTCATCATCTGCACCACCTCGTCCATCGCGGTGCGGTTCTCATAGGGGCCCTTGAGGAAGCCCTTGAGGGAGGAGACGATGAGCGCGGGGTAGCGGGCGCGCAGGCTGTCGGGGTCGAGCCCCATCCTCGCCAGCGACTGGTCGCGGAAGTTCTCCACGAAGACATCCGCCGTGGCCAGCAGCCGGTGCAGCGCCGCGCGTCCGGCCTCGGACTTCAGCTCCAGCGTGATGCTCTTCTTGCCGCGGTTGAACGTGGGGTAGAAGCCCCGCCCCATGCCGGTGAGTGCGCGGGTCTTGTCGCCCTCCGGCGGCTCCACCTTGATCACCTCCGCCCCGAGGAAGGCGAGGAACATCCCGCAGGACGGCCCCATGATCATGTGGGTCATCTCCACCACCCGCAACCCGGCGAGCGGCCTGAAGTCCTGTGTCATTCTTGTTTCCTCCCGCGCTGACCATAGCCAGAGACGCGCGAACGGAATATCATAATCTTCCGAAGCAACCCTTCTGGAAACCAGAATGCTGGACTCACGCCAACTCCGCTATTTCGCCGCCATCTACGAGCAGGGCTCGCTGGGCCGCGCCGCCATCACCCAGCGGGTGGCGGCCTCCGCGCTCAGCCACCACCTCGCCCGGCTGGAGGCGGAGCTGGGCTGCGCGCTGTTCCGGCGCAAGCCGCGCGGCATGGAGCCCACGGCGGCCGGCCGGCGGCTCTACGAGCACGCGCGCTCCATCCTCAAGGCGATGAAGGCGGCCGAGGCCGACCTGCGCCAGAGCGGCGAGCGGGTGAGCGGCCCGGTCTCGGTGGGCATGTCCTACTCGGGGGTGAAGGCGATCGGGGTGGAGCTGGTGAGCCGGGTGCTGCGCGACTTCCCCGACGTGCAGCTCGCCCTCACCGAGAGCCTCTCCGGCGCCGCCCTGCCGCACCTGCTCACCTCCGACGTGGACATGGCGCTGATCTACAACCCCCCGGCCGATTCCGCCCTGCGCTCGGAGCCGGTGCTGGAGGAGCGCATGGTCTGCGTCGGCCGGCCGGAGCTGATCGGGGCGGGGGACGCGCCCCTCACCTTCACCGAGCTGCTGGAGCTGCCGATCATCCTGCTGCGCCAGGGCGTCTCGGCCCGCGCGCTGATGGATGACGTGACCCTGCTGAAGAAGATCGAGGCCCGCGCCCGGCTGCAGATGAACTCGGTGCAGGCCATCGTCGGCTCGCTGGAGGCGGGGCTGGGCTGTCTCATCGGCACGCGGCTGTTCATGAAGGACCAGCTCGAGGCCGGCACCGTGCATGCCCGGCCCATCGAGGCGCCCACCCTCTCGCGCACGCTCTACCTGTGCCACCTCGCGGCCCGGCCGCCCACCTTCGCCTCCGACGCCATCCGCGCGCTCATCCTCTCCCTCGTGCGCCACGAGGTGGAAGAGGGCCGCTGGGACGCCCAACTGCTGCTGGACTGAGCCCGCACGCGCGTCTCCCGCTCCCGCATCGCCCTTCACGCCAAAGGCGCAATGCATCGCCCCTTAGGCCACGCGCCTCACATCTCGCCCTCCACCACCGGGCCGTTCACGTCACGGGCCTCACACCGCGCACGCCGGGCCCTGAAGGCCGCGCCGCTCCGCACCACACAGGTTGCACCGCATCCTGCACGCGGCGCCCCGGGCATCGCGCCTATCACACCGCGCAGGTCACACCGCGCCCCTCGAACCACGCGCGTCACACCACGCACGCCACACCACGCACGCCACACTGTGCGCTTCACGCAGCACCCTGCGCGCTCACTCCTTGATGGCGCGCAGGATGACATTGGTCTGCGCGCTTGCCACCGCCGGAATGCGGAACAGGAAGCGCTCCAAGAAGGCGTTGTAGGCGTCGAGATCGGCGCAGACCACGTGCAGGTGGTAATCCGCCTGGCCGGTGGTGGCGTAGCAGGCGCGGATCTCCTCGCGGTCGCGGATGGCGCGGATGAAGGCGGTGAGCTGCTCGGGGTCGTGCCGGGTGAGGTGCACATGCACCATGGCGCGGAAGGTGAGGCCGCATTTCGTGTCATCGAGCCGCACGGTGTAACCGCGGATCACCCCCGCCTCCTCCAGCGCCCGCACCCGCCGCCAGCAGGAGGAGGCGGAGAGGCCGGCCCGCTCAGCGAGATCGGCGTTGGAGATTCGGCTGTCCTCGCCGAGCGCCTTCAGGATGAGCCTGTCGGCGGGCCCGAGATCCGGCATGATTTTCCTCCCCCATGCTGTTTTGCGGAAGCTTCTTCCAGATTGCCGCCGCAGCGCAAGCAGTCTGACCGGAATTTTCACCCACCCCGTGGGATACTGGGAAAAACACGGGAGGAACCGCATGACCCTTCAGGGCAGCAGCTTCGATACCTACCAGCTGGAAGACCGCTACGCGCGCACCGCCGGCCGGGTCTGGCTCACCGGAACCCAGGCGCTGGTGCGCATCCTTCTCGACCAGGCGCGGCGCGACCGGGTGGCGGGGCTCAGCACCGCCGGTTTCGTCTCCGGCTACCGCGGCTCGCCGCTCGGCGGGCTCGACCAGGAGCTCTGGCGGCAGAAAGCCCTGCTGGAGGAGGCGCGGGTCGACTTCCTGCCGGCGGTGAACGAGGACCTCGGCGCCACCGCCGTGCTCGGCGCGCAGCAGGCGGCGCTGGACCCGGCCTGCGAGGCCGAGGGCATCTTCTCCATGTGGTATGGCAAGGGCCCCGGTGTCGACCGCTCGGGCGACGCGCTGCGCCACGGCAATGCCTACGGCTCCTCGCCGAAGGGCGGCGTGCTGGTGGTGGCGGGGGACGACCACGGCTGCGTCTCCTCCTCCATGCCCCACCAGTCCGACGTCGCCTTCATGAGCTGGTTCATGCCGGTGCTGAACCCGGCCTCGGTGGCCGAATACCTCTCCTTCGGCGCCTATGGCTACGCGCTCTCGCGCTTCAGCGGCACCTGGGTGGGCTTCAAGGCGATCTCGGAGACGGTGGAATCCGGCCAGTCGGTGGAGCTGCCGCCCGAGCGGAGCTTCACCACCCCCGAATTCACCCCGCCCCCCGGCGGCCTGCACGTGCGCCATTCCGACCTGCCGAGCCCGGAGATCGAAACCCGCATCGGCGCCAAGCTCTCCGCGGTGGAGGCCTTCGTGGAGGCGAACCCGCTCGACCGGCGCATCTACGACATCGAGGACGCCCGCTTCGGCATCGTGACCACCGGCAAGGGCCATCTCGACCTCATGGAGGCCCTGCGCCTGCTCGGGCTCGACGAGGCCGCCTGCCGGCGCCTCGGCATCGACATCTACAAGGTCGGCATGGTCTGGCCGCTGACGAGGCGCGACGCGCTCGCCTTCGTGAAGGGCAAGGAGGAGGTGCTGGTCGTCGAGGAGAAGCGCGGCATCATCGAGAGCCAGTTCAAGGAATATTTCTACGACTGGCCGGGCGCGAAGCCGAAGAAGATGGTGGGCAAGCACCGCGCCGCCGGCGAGCCGCTCATCCCCTGGACGGGCGAGCTGAGCCCGCTCGCCCTCGTCCCCGTCGTCGCCGCCCGGCTGGAAGCCTTCTTCCCCGGCGAGGGGCTGACGGCCCGCGCCCGCGCCCTCACCGAAACCCCCGCGCCCATGCTCTCGCTGCCCGGCGCCACGCGCACGCCGTATTTCTGCTCCGGCTGCCCGCACAACACCTCCACGAAGCTGCCCGAGGGCAGCGTGGCCGCCTCCGGCATCGGCTGCCACGTGATGGCGGGCTGGATGGGGCGCAACACGCTGGGCTATGCGCAGATGGGCGGCGAGGGCGTGCCCTGGGCCGCGGCCTCGCGCTTCCTCGGCCGCCGCCACATGTTCCAGAACCTCGGGGAGGGAACATGGTATCACTCCGGCTCCCTCGCCATCCGCCAGGCCGTGGCGGCGGGGGCGAACATCACCTACAAGATCCTCTACAACGACGCCGTGGCGATGACCGGCGGCCAGCCGGTGGACGGGCCGGTGAGCCCGGAGGCCATCGCGCAGAGCTGCCGGGCGGAAGGCGTGGCGCGCATCGCCGTGGTCTCCGACGAGATCGGCCGGATTTCCCGCGCCGGCTTTCCCGCCGGCACCAGCTTCCATGACCGGGCCGATCTCGACCCCGTGCAGCGCGAGCTGCGGGAGGTGGAAGGCGTCTCGGTGCTGATCTACGCCCAGACCTGCGCCACCGAGAAGCGCCGCCGCCGCAAGCGCGGCACGCTGGAAGACCCCGCGCGCTTCGCGTACATCAACCCGGAGGTCTGCGAGGGCTGCGGCGACTGTTCGGTCGCCTCCAACTGCCTCAGCGTCGAGCCGCGCGAGACGGAACTGGGCGCCAAGCGCCGCATCAACCTCTCGTCCTGCAACAAGGATTTCTCCTGCCTCGACGGCTTCTGCCCCAGTTTCGTCACCGTGGAGGGCGGGCGCCGCCGCCGCCCGGCCCCTGCGGGGCTGGACCTCGACACCCTGCACGCCGGCCTGCCCGCGCCCGCGCGCCCCGACCTCTCCCGCCCCTTCGAGCTGCTGGTGGCCGGGGTGGGCGGCACCGGCGTGGTCACCGTGGGCGCCCTCGTCACCATGGCGGCACACCTCGAGGGCAAGGGGGCGAGCGTGCTCGATTTCACCGGCTTCGCGCAGAAGTTCGGCACCGTGCTGGGCTACGTGCGCATTGCCGCCCGGCCCGATGACATCCACCAGGTGCGCATCGAGGCCCGCGCCGCCGACGCGGTGATCGGTTGCGACGCGGTGGTGCTCTCCTCGCCGAAAGCCTCGCAGCACCTGCGCCCCGGCACCGGCGTGGTGCTCAACCGCGCCGAGATGCCCACCGGCGACATCGTGCTGCACCGCGACGCCTCGCTGCGCCTGCCCGAGCGCGAGGCGCTGATCGCCGGCACCGTGGGCGCGGACCACCTCCTCGCCTTCGACGCCAACGCCGCCGCCGAGCGGCTGATGGGCGACGCGGTCTTCGCCAACATCATGCTGCTGGGCGCGGCCTTCCAGCAGGGCCTCGTGCCGGTGAGCGCGGCAGCGCTGAAACAGGCCATCCTGCTCAACGGCGTGGCGGTGGAGAATAACGCCACCGCCTTCGACCTTGGCCGCGTGCTCGCCGCCACGCCCCGGGCGCTGGAGCCCGCCCTGCGGGACGACACGCCCCGCGTGCCCGACACGCCCGACGCCCTGATCGCGGACCGCGCCGCCCGGCTTTCCGATTATCAGAACGCCGCCTATGCAACGCGTTACGCGGCGCGGCTCGCGCGGTTTCGCGCCGCGCTGCCCGGCGCGGGGGACGAGATCATCATGGCGGCGGCCCGGGGGCTCTACCGCCTGATGGCGGTGAAGGACGAGTACGAAGTGGCGCGGCTGCACACCGGCGGCGGCTTCGCGGCCGAGCTGGCGCAGACCTTCGAGGGCGCGTTCCGGGTGTCCTATCACCTCGCGCCGCCGGTCCTTCCGCTGGGGCGCGACGCGCGCGGACGGCCGCTGAAGCGCCGGTTCGGGCCCTGGCTGCGCCCCGCGCTCGGCCTGCTCGCCCGGCTGAAGGGGCTGCGCGGCACCCCGTTCGACCCCTTCGCCCACAGCGCGGACCGCAAGCTCGATCGCGACCTGCTGCGCTGGTACGAGCGCGTGCTCACCCATGTCGAGCGCAGCTTCGACCCGGCGAACCCGGACGCGGCGCGCGCCCTGCTCGACGCCCATGCCGGGATCCGCGGCTACGGCCCGGTGCGCCACGCGGCCGCCACACGGGTTCTGGCGCAGATGCCCGCCGGGATCTGACCCTCCGGACGGCCGGGCCGGCCGCGACGCCGGCGGATCCAGCCCGATCCGGGGAACCGCGCGCGGGTCGGACAGGCTCTTCGCTCGGGCACGAAGGGCAGGGCGGAGGCGCGCACCGGCCTGCCGGGGGTTCAGTTCACCATCCAGGCCAGCGCCGGGGCGAGGAGCACGTTCAGCAGGCCCACCAGCACCATCACCAGCCCGGCGATCGTGCCTTCCGTCTGTCCGATCTGATGCGCCCGCGCCGTGCCCGCGCCATGCGCCCCCACGCCGAGGAACGCCCCGCGCGACAGCGCCGAGCGCAGCGGCAGCCAGGCCAGGATCACGTCGCCCAGGGCCGCGCCGAGCACCCCGGTCATCACCACGAAAAGCGCCGTGAGATCGGGCACGCCGCCGATGTCGGCGGAGACTTCCATCGCGAAGGGGGTGCTGATGGAACGCGGCAGCAGGCTCAGCCGCAGGGTATCGTCCAGCCCCAGCAGGCTCGCCATGCCCCAGCTCACCGCGATGGCCGTGGCGCTGCCCACCCCCATGCCCACCGCCAGCACCGGCCAGTGGCTGCGGATCAGCCCGCGCTGCTCATAGATCGGCACGGCGAAGGCCACGGTGACCGGGCCGAGCATCATCACCAGCCATCCGGTTCCGTGGATGTAGGCGCCATAGCTCTGGTGCAGCAGCAGGACCACCACGATGAGCAGCGCCGGGGCCACCGCGAGCGGCATCAGCCACCAACGCGGCCAGCGCCGGTAGATCCGCCGCGCCAGCAGGTAGAAGGCGATGGTGAGCGCCGACCAGCCCGCCGCCGCCAGCCAGGGCTCAAGCGCCGAGAGGAACGGCCCGGTCATGGCGCAGCCTCCAGCGACAGCAGAGCTCGACGGTGAGCGCGGTGGTTCCCATCACCGCCACGGTGCCGACCAGGATCACCAGCAGCACCTTCAGGCCCAGCAGCCCGAGGAACTCGCGGTGGTCCAGCACCGCGAGCACCGCCGGCACGAAGAACAGCAGCATCTCGGCCAGCAGCCAGTCGGCCCCGCGCCGCACGCTCACCACGCGCAGCCGGCGGCAGGCCAGCAACGCCAGCACCGCCGCAAGTGCGACGATGCTGCCGGGCAGCGGCAGCCCGAGCAGGCGCACCAGCGCCTCGCCCGCGGCCCAGAAGCCGATGATCAGCCCGATCTGGAACAGGCGGTTGCGATGCGCGGCACGGCGCAGGCGCATGGAAATGGATCGCTTGGTCACACGTGAGCTCCGAGGTTGACTCTTTGCTCCTCCCCTTGCCCGAAAGATGGCATGCGGCCCTGCATTCTTCAAATGACTTGTCTGACTTCTTTTCATTCCGTATTGGAATGGTCATGGAATTCCGAACCCTCCGAGCCTTCGTCGAAGTGGTGCGCGCCGGCGGTTTCTCGCGAGCGGCGGCGCGGCTGAACGCCACCCAGTCCACCGTGAGCAAGGCCGTGCGCCAGCTGGAGGACGAACTCGGCCTGCCGCTGCTGGACCGCATCGGCCATCGCAGCGCGCTCACCGCGGCGGGCGAGGTGGTCTACCAGCGCGGCCTGGCGCTGCTGGCGGACCGTGACACGCTGCTCACCGAGCTCAACGAACTGGCCGGGCTGCGCCGCGGGGCGCTGCGCCTCGGCCTGCCGCCGATCGGCTCCAGCCTCCTGTTCGCACCGGTGTTCACCACCTACCGGCACCGCTACCCGGGCATCGAGATCAAGCTGGTGGAGCATGGCAGCGACCGGCTGGAGGACATGCTGCGCGCCGGCGAGATCGACCTTGCCGCCTCGCTGCTGCCGGTCTCGCCGGAGTTCGACTGGCAGCCGGTGCGGCGCGAGCCGCTGGTCGCCCTGCTCTCGCCCCAGGCGGAGCTGGCGGGGCGCGCGCGGGTGACCCTGGCAGACCTGCGCGCGCTGCCCTTCATCCTGTTCGAGAGCGGCTTCGCCCTGAACCGCATCATCCTGGACGCCTGCCGCCGCAGCGGCTTCGAGCCGGAGGTGGTGGCGCGCAGCAGCCAGATCGACTTCATCGCCGAACTCGCGGCGGCCGGGCTGGGGGTCGCCTTCCTGCCCCGGATGATCGCCGGACAGCGCGGCCACCTCCCGGTGGTGCGCATCCCCCTGGACCAGCCGGGCACCGACTGGGACATGGCGATGCTCTGGCGCCGCGGCACGTTCATTCCCCATGCCGCCCGGGCCTGGCTGGACATCGCCCGCGACGCCCTGCCGGCCCCGGCCGTCGACCCCCGCCCCCCCGCATCCTAGGCTCGCAACGGCCGCCCCACGGGGGCCCGGGCGAGGCCGGCCCGTGCCGCGCAGGCATCGGCGGGCCCGCAAGGGCGGCATGCCGAGGGCGCCGTCACAGGCTGGCGCACGGGCCGCGGCAGGCGGGTCGGTTCGTCACTCCCCGCGGCCGGCGCCATCGGTCAACCGCGGGGGCAGAGGGCGAGGTGTCCGCACGGTGCCGCGGCGCTGGCCCGGGGGCTCTCGCGGCGGGGACGGCGCGCCGGGGCGGAATATTCTGGACATGCGCCGCGGGCGCGCCATGTGCGACAGGCTGGCGGGCTGGCCACGGGTGCAGGGGCTGCGGCAGGCCGGGCAGGGGGCGGGTGCGGCGGGCCGCACGGCTCCGGATGCGCGGGATTCGTGGTTAACCGCGTGGTCGGGCAGGCCCGCAGGCTTGCAACCGTGGCCGAATGAAGGCAACGGTTCCGCTCGAACGATTTCAGGACGATCCATGGAAGCCGACCAGCATCCGCGCCAGGCGCAAAGACTCCGGGCGCTGAGGGCCTACGAGATTCTCGACACCGACCGTGAGGCGGATTTCGACGATATCGTGCGGCTGGCGTCGGCGATCTGCGGCACCGCGATCTCGGTGGTCACCCTGGTCGACGCCGACCGGCAGTGGTTCAAGGCCGAGACCGGCCTCGGCCTGCGGGAAACCCCGCTCTCCACCTCGATCTGCGCGCACGTGATCCTGGAGGACAGTTTCGTCGAAATCCCCGACACGCTGGCCGACCCGCGCATGGCCGACAACCCGCTGTGCGGCGGAGACCCGGGCCTGCGCTTCTACGCCGGCGCGCTGCTGGAGACCGCGGACGGCCTGCCGCTCGGCACGCTCTGCGTGCTCGACCACACGCCCCGCAGCCTCACCCCCCTGCAGCGCGAGGCGTTGCGCGTGCTGGCCCGGCAGGTGATGACCCAGCTGGAGATGCGCAAGGCGCTGCGCGCCGCGTCCCTGCTGCGCAAGGAGGTGGAGCACCGGGTGAAGAACTCGCTGCAGTCGATCTCCTCGCTGGCGCGGCTGCAGGCGCGCAGCGCGCGCTCGCAGGAGACCATGGGCGCGCTGGACGCCATCCGCGCCCGGCTGGATGCGGTCGCCACCCTGCACGAACATCTCTACCGCACGGATGCCGACACCAGCATCGACCTCGGCGCCTATGTCGCCACGCTCTGCGCGCATCTGGGCGAGATCGCCCCTCCGGGAGTGCGGCTGGAAGCACAGGTCGCCCCGGTGGAGGTGACGGCGCAGACCGCCGTCGCCGTGGGCACGCTGGTGAACGAGCTGGTCTCCAACGCCTACAAGCACGCCTTCCCGGCGGAGGCGGCGGGCCGCGTGCGCCTCACCCTCGCCCGCCTCGCGGATGGCATGGTGCGGGTGGATTGCACCGATGACGGCGTGGGGCTGCTGGTGCGCAGCACGCCGGGCACGGGCGGGCTCGGCCTGAAGATCGCCGAAGTGGCCTGCGCGGAACTGCGCTGCGCCCTGGTGACGGAGAACACCGGCTCCGGCCTGTCGGCCAGCTTCGAATTCCTGCCCGCGACACCCGCTCCCGGCACCTGACAGCCGCCCGACGGGCCTCCGCCGCACGAGCCGACACCGATCGGGCCGACACCGATCGGGCGCGGAGTGGACACGTCCCGGCTGCCGGCCATGCTCCGGCCGGCCGAGGTGCCGGCAGGCCCACCTCCCGCCTGTCAACGGTTCACCCGCAAGACCATCCGGACCCTGCTTCGCCGCACGCCCCCCCTCGCGCGGGCCAAGGGGCGGAACCTGGCACGTTGCAGGACACTGCCGCGCCCGCGCGCAGCGGCGGGTGGATGCCGGGCAGACCGGCCCGGCCAACACGAGATACGGTTGCGGAGGGGCCTCGCTGCCCAGGCCGTTCGCGGGGGGACGGGGCGCGATTTGCAGCGGAGAGCCAGCGTGGAGCAGCGGGACGTTCCCGCCGGCTGCGACGCGGCGCGGGCCCGGAGGGCTCTGCGCTGCCCGACAGGCTCCCGCGCGGGCGATGGGGCTGCGGGACAGGGGCTCGGCCGCCAAAAGGCGCCGCGCTCCCGCCGGACGGCCTGTGCCCGGCACCGCATGGCGCCGGGCCATCGGAAGACTGCCCCGCCGGAGAGAGGCTCCGGCGGGGCGGGCGATCAGCCGATGATCGCGTTCAGGGTGGCCGAGGGGCGCATCACCGCTTCGGTCTTCACCGGGTCGGTGTGGTAATAGCCGCCCAGATCGGCCGGCGTGCCCTGGGCCGCGGCGAGTTCGGAGACGATCTTCTCCGCGTTCTCCGACAGCGCCTTGGCGACGGGCGCGAAATGCGCCGCCAGCTCGGCGTCCGAGGTCTGCGCCGCCAGGGCTTCGGCCCAGTAGAGGGCGAACCAGAAGTGGCTGTCGCGGTTGTCGGGCTGGCCCACGCGGCGGCTGGGGGAGCGGTTGCTGTCGAGGATGCCCTGCGTGGCGATGTCCACCGCCTCGCCCAGCACCTTCGCCTTCGCGTTGCCCTTCACCGCGGCGAGGAACTTCAGGCTCTCGCCGAGGGCGCAGAACTCGCCAAGGCTGTCCCAGCGCAGGTGGTTTTCCTCCACCAGCTGCTGCACGTGCTTGGGCGCGGAGCCGCCGGCGCCGGTCTCGAACAGCCCGCCGCCCTGCATCAGCTTCACGATGGAGAGCATCTTGGCCGAGGTGCCCAGCTCCAGGATCGGGAACAGGTCCGTCAGGTAGTCGCGCAGCACGTTGCCGGTGATGGCGATGGAGGTCTCGCCCTTGCGGATGGTCTCGAAGGTGAGGCGGGTGGCCTCGCGCGGGGCGAGGATGAGGAACTTGTCCGCCACGCCCTTCGCCTCGAGGATCGGCTTCACGTAGCGGATCAGCTCCGCGTCATGCGCCCGGGCCTCGTCGAGCCAGAAGATCGCCTGGCAGCCCTCGGCGGCCTGGCGCTCGATGGCGAGCGCCACCCAGTCCTCGATCGGAGCCTGGCGCGCGGTGGCCGAGCGCCAGATGTCGCCCGCCTCCACCGCGTGCTCGTGCAGCACCTCGCCGTTCTCCAGCACCATGCGCACGGTGCCGGCGGCGGGGATCTCGAAGGTGGTGGGGTGGGAGCCGTACTCCTCCGCCTTCTGCGCCATCAGGCCGATGTTCTGCACCGTGCCCGCGGTGGCGGGGTCGAGCGCGCCGGTCTCCTTGAAGTAGGAGATCGCCTCGTCATAGACCGGGGCGTAGGAATTGTCCGGGATCACGCAGTTCGTGTCGGCTTCCTTGCCGTCCGGGCCCCAGCCCTTGCCGCCGGCGCGGATGAGCGCGGGCATCGAGGCGTCGATGATCACGTCCGAGGGCACGTGCAGGTTGGTGATGCCGCGGTCGGAGTTGACCATGTACATCGGCGGGCCGGCCTCGATGGCCGCCTTCACCGCCGCTTCCAGCTCCGCCTTGCCCTTGATGCGGGCCATCAGGTCGCCGATGCCGGAATTCGGGTTCACGCCCGCGGCCTCCAGCTCGGCGCCGTATTGCTCGAACACCGGCTTGAGGAATTCCTTCACCGCGTGGCCGAAGATGATCGGGTCGGAGACCTTCATCATCGTGGCCTTCATGTGCAGCGAGAACAGGATGCCATCGGCCCTGGTGGCCGCGATCTGCTCGGCGAGGAACGCATCGAGCGCCTTCGCGGACATGAAGGTGGCGTCCACCACGGTGCCGGCGGGCAGGGTGATGCCGTCCTTCAGGACGGTGGTGGTGCCATCCGCGGCCACCAGCTCGATCGACACCGCGCCGGCCTGCGCCGCGCTCAGGGTTGCGGATTTCTCGTTCGAGAAGAAATCGCCGGAGGACATGGACGAGACATGCGTCTTGCTGTCCGAGGCCCAGGTGCCCATCGAATGCGGGTTGGACTGGGCGAATTTCTTCACCGCGACGGCGGCGCGGCGGTCCGAGTTGCCCTCGCGCAGCACCGGGTTCACGGCCGAGCCCTTGATCGCGTCATAGCGGGCGCGGGCCTGGTGTTCGGCCTCGCTGGCCGGCGCTTCCGGGTAGTCGGGCAGGGCATAGCCCTGGGACTGCAGCTCCTTCACCGCGGCGACAAGCTGGGGCACCGAGGCGGAGACGTTCGGAAGCTTGATCACGTTCGCTTCGGCGGTCTTGACCAGCTCGCCCAGCACCGCGAGGTCGTCGGACTGGCGCTGCGCCTCGGTGAGCGCCTCGGGGAAGGCGGCGATGATGCGCCCGGCCAGGGAAATGTCCCTGGTGCCGACCGAAACCCCGGCCGCGGCGGCAAAGGTCCGGATGATGGGCAGCAGCGAGGCGGAGGCAAGCTCCGGCGCTTCGTCTACCTTGGTATACACGATATCGGGGGTGTTCGGTTCAGCCATGAGTTCCAAGCCTTTCTAGAGCGGGGGTGAAGCTAACCGAAGCCGCGGCGGAGGTCCACTGACTGCGTGGCCCGCCCGGAACTTAGGCGCTCCCGCGCCCCTTCCGCGCCGCCCGGCTGCCCCGGACCGGGGGGCGAGGCGCTGCCACGCCCCCGCGATCCGCGATTCGGACAGTTCGCATGCATACGGATGCACCGGGGCCGGAACGCGCAGGGGCGCGGAGGGTTCGCGCGGTGGGTCGTGTCGGCCCCGGGCGGAGGGCGGACACCCTCCGCGACGCCGCCCGCGGGCATTTCCCCCTTGCTGCATTGGCGCCACACCCCTGCCGAGCCCTTCCGCACGGCGCGTGCCGCCCGCGCCCGGGCGGCCTCCCGAGACCCGGACTTCCGACACAAGATTTCGGGAAGTTTCGGCAAGGGCATGGACATTTGCCTTCCGTACACCACAGTACACGGCCGACGCCTCAGGCCAACGAGCCCGAGCCCGGCACCCCACTGGGAGGGGGCGCTGCCGGAGGGAGGTGTCGTCGACCCGTCCGGTCGGCGTCATGGCTTCGGCCCAGGTCTGCCCAGAGACGCCTTTCCGGAAAAAACTCATGAACACGCCGGCCAGCCCGGCGTCCAAGACAAGGGAGGGAAGCGGAATGGATCCGACACTCGGAACCGCCACTTTGCTTATCATCGCGCTGTTGTCCGTCCTGGGCCTGCTGGCGCTCATTCTCTACGCCCGGATGCATGCTTTCGTCGCCCTCGTGCTGATGAGCCTCGTCGTGGCCATCGTCACCGGCGTGCCGCTGGCGAACGTGGTCCCCACATTGCTCGACGGCTTCGGCAAGACGCTCGCGAGCGTCGGCCTGCTGGTCGGCTTCGGCGCCATGATCGGGCGGCTGCTCGAGGTGAGCGGCGGCGCGCAGGTGCTGGCGGACCGGCTGGTCGGGCTCTTCGGAGAGAAGCGCGCCCCGATGGCGCTCGGCGTCGCCTCGCTGCTCTTCGGTATCCCGATCTTCTTCGACGCGGGCCTCGTGGTCATGCTGCCGGTGATCTTCGTGGTGGCCCGGCGCTTCGGCGGCTCGCTGCTGCTCTACGCGCTGCCCGCGGCCGGCGCCTTCGCCATCATGCACGCCTTCGTGCCGCCGCACCCGGGCCCGGTTGCCGCCGGCACGCTGCTGGGGGCGGACATCGGCCTGCTGGTCTTTGTCGGCATGGTGCTGGCCATCCCGACCTGGTACATCTCCGCCTACCTGTTCGGCAGCTACATCGGCCGCCGGGTGAACGTGTCGATCCCGCTGCTCGACGCGCCGGAGCAGAGCACCGTTGCGCCGCCGAAGCTCAGCACCGTGCTGTTCATCCTGCTGTTGCCCCTGGTGCTGATCTTCCTGAACACCGGGCTCTCCACGCTGCAGAAAGCCGGCGCGATCGAGGGCGGCGGGGTGGTCTTCGACTTCCTGCTGATGATCGGGCAGACCCCGATCGCCCTGCTGATCACCGTGCTCGCGGCGATCTTCATCTTCGCGGTCGGGCGCAGCCTCGGCGAGATCGAGGAGCTGTGCAACAACGCGCTCGGCCCGGTCTGCGCCATCATCCTGGTGACGGGCGCGGGCGGCATGTTCGGCGGCGTGCTGCGCGCCAGCGGCATCGGCGACGCGCTGGCCGGCAGCCTGTCGGACCTGGGCCTGCCGATCATCGTGGCCGCCTTCGTTCTGTCGCTCGGCCTGCGCGTGGCGCAGGGCTCGGCGACGGTGGCGCTCACCACCACCGCCGGGCTGATCGCGCCCACCGTGGCGGCCGCGACCGATCTCAGCCAGCTCGACCTGTGCTTCATCGTGATCGCCATCGCCTCCGGCGCCACCGCGCTGAGCCACGTGAACGATTCGGGCTTCTGGCTCGTCGGCCGGTTCCTCGGGATGGACGAGAAGACCACGCTGAAAACCTGGACGGTGATGGAAACCCTCATCGGCTTCGTGGGCTTCGGCTTCGCCTTCGCGGGATCGCTGATCTTCTGACACTGCGGGCCGCCCCCTCCCGGGGCGGCCTCACCCCCCCTGGCACTGCCCCGCGCCGCTGCCCTGTGCCGATACGCGCCTCACGCAGGACCTATCGCCGGCCGGGCCGCATCTCCCGAACGGCACGTCTCACACCCCTCCACGGCATCCGGTCCGCGCGCCCCGCATCTTCGCGCGGCGCCTGACCGATGCGCCTGCGCGCGTCCGCAATATGCCGCCGATGCGCCCCGGCCCGCGGTGCCCGGACAAAGTGCCTGCTGGTAATGTCCGGTCAGTGCGCCGTTCGCGCGGGAGATCCGCTCGGCCGGGCAGCGCTCCAGGCGCCCCGTCCCCTCATTTCCGGACGATGTGTTCCCGGCGCGTCTCAGCCGGCGAGGGTGCGCCCGTAGCGGGAGAGGATCGCCTCGATGCCGGGCTTCTCCTCGTCCAGCTCCGCCCGGTCCGCCACCGCGCCGAGGTGGTGGGCCATCAGCCCGGTGGCCCGCTCCGCATCCTGCGCCCGGATGGCGGCGATGATCTGCAGGTGCTCGTCCACCGCGCAATCCGAGGAATGCGTGCGCCCGAATGTGGCGATGATCAGCGAGCAGCGCGTCACGATTTCGGAGACATAGCGCGCCAGAACCGCGTTTCCGGTGAGCTCGGCCATCAGGGTGTGAAACTCCCCCGCCAGCCGGATGGACACCGGCCCGTCCTTGCCCAGCACCGCCTTCTCGGCGCGCACATGCGCCTCCAGCGTCTCGAAGCCCGTGGCCGGCATGCGCTCGATCAGCCGCATCACCACCTCGCGCTCCAGGCAGTGGCGCACCTCGAAGATCTGCCGCGCTTCTTCCAGCGAGGGCTCAGCCACGAAGGCGCCGCGGTTGCGCCGCGTGGTGATCAGCCCCTCGTTCTCCAGCCGCACGAAGGCATGCCGCACGATGGTGCGGCTCACGCCGAACTGGTCGCCCACCGTGTCCTCCGGCAGGCGCATGCCCGGCTGAAGGGCCTGTTCGATGATGGCGCGCCGCAACAGGTCGTAGACGGCATCGCTCAACGTGTTCTTCTGTTCACTCATGGGTCTCTTCGCCGTGCGGGTGGGGCCTCTCTACTGTATCCACCAAATTCTGTCAATTGGATACAATTTGCTTGCACGATCGCACCCGATCAGATTACGACTCGGATTGTATCCAATTAACGAAGCCAGTGACATACGATTCGGACCAGCTGACAGGGACACCGCGATGAAACCGAAACACCTGCTTCTCGCCTCCGCGCTCGCCTTCGCGACGCTGGGCGGTGCCGCCGCGCAGGCGGAGAACGTGCTGAAATGGGGGGCCAACCGCGACATCGGCTCGCTCGACCCCTATTCCTACGGCGACAGCTTCACCATCAACGTGCTCAACCACGTCTACGAGGGGCTGGTGCGCTACAATCGCGAGCTGAAGATCGAGCCCGCCCTCGCCACCTCCTGGGAGATCCTGGAGGACGGCGTGACCTGGCGCTTCCACCTGCGCGAGGGTGTCACCTTCCACAACGGCAACCCGTTCACCGCCGATGACGTGGTCGCCTCCCTCGCCCGGGTGAGCGACCCCGCCTCGCCGCTGAAGGGCAACCTGCCGGCCTACGTGAGCTCGGAGGTGGTGGACCCGCTCACCGTGGACATCACGCTCAACGGCACCTACCCGCTGCTGCTCAACGACCTCACCAACATCCATGTCTTCGACAAGGAATGGCTGGTGGAGCACGGCGCGGAGAAGCCCACCGACATCGGCGCCGGGTGGAGGGCTATGCCACCTACAATGCCAACGGCACCGGCCCCTTCATGGTCGAGAGCCGCCAGCCGGACGCGAAGACCGTCTTCGTGAAGAACCCGAACTGGTGGGACACGCCGCAGCACAACATCGACCGCATCGAGTTCACCCCGGTCACCTCCGCGGCCACGCGCGTGGCCGCCCTGCTCTCCGGCGAGATCGACTTCACCAACGACGCCCCGGTGCAGGACCTGCCGCGGCTGGAGGCGGCGCCGGGCGTGAACGTGCTGGAGGGCGTGGACCTGCGCACGGTGATGATCGGCTTTCCCTTCCGCGACACGCTGGCCAGCGGCGCGCCGAACCCCTTCTCCGACATCCGCGCCCGCGAGGCGCTCTACGACGCGATCGACCTCGAGCTGATCCACGCCAAGGTGATGCGGGGCAAGTCCCGCGTGGCCGGCGCCACCGTGGCGCCGCAGATCCCCGGCTATGCGCCCGAGCTCGACACCGTGCCGGCCTACGACCCGGAGAAGGCGAAGGCCCTGCTGGCCGAGGCCGGGGTGCCCGAGGGGCTCGCGTTCCAGTTCAACTGCGTCTCCGACGGGCTGGTGAACGAGGAGCAGTTCTGCCAGGCCATCGCCGCCATGTGGGCGCGCATCGGCCTGAAACCGCAGCTCGACGTCGCCCCTCGCGCGGTCCAGACGCCGAAGCGCACCAACGGCCAGACCGATGTCTACACCCTCGGCTGGGCCACGCTGCCGATGCTCGACGCCTACTCGCCGCTGCTGCAGATCTTCCACACCAAGCAGGGCAATGCCGGCGTGTTCAACTGGGGCGGCTGGTCCTTCCCCGAGCTCGACGCGCTGGTCGATGCCGCGGGCTCCGAGCTCGACACCGGCAAGCGGCTGGCGATGGAGACCGAGGCGCTCGGCATCGTGAAGCGTGAGTTCATCATGCTGCCGCTGCACCAGCAGCCGATGGCCTGGGCCACCACCGGGGCGGTGACGGAGATGCCGCTCTTCCCCGACAACAAGCCGCGCCTCTGGTACGCGAAAATGTGAGCCGCAAGGCCCCGAGGAGACCCCAGCCATGCTCGCCTTTCTCATCAAGCGCACTGCGAACGCAGCCCTGGTGATGCTCGCCGTGGCCCTGCTCGCCTTCCTGATCTTCCGGTTCTTCGGCGACCCGGTGGAGATGATGGTGAACGAGCAGGCCACCCAGGCCGACCGGGCGGAGCTGCGCGAGCGGCTGGGCCTCAACGACGGGTTCGCCACCCAGTACCTGCGCTTCGTCACCAACGCGGCGCAGGGCGATTTCGGCATCTCCTACCGCAACCAGCAGGACGTGATGACCCTGATCGGCGAGCGCTTCCCCGCCACCTTCGAGCTGGTGCTCATGGCCACGATCCTCTCGCTCCTGCTCGGCATCCCGCTCGGCGTGATCACCGCCGTCTACCGGCGCTCGAAACTGGCCGACGCGCTGCAGATCGGCTCCATCGTGGGGGTGTCGCTGCCCAGTTTCGTCACCGGCATCCTGCTCATCCTCGCCTTCTCGGTGAGTTTGGGCTGGCTGCCGGCCTTCGGGCGGGGCGAGACGGTGGACATCGGCTGGTGGAGCACCGGGCTGCTCACCGCCTCCGGCCGGGCGGCGCTGGTGCTGCCGGCGCTCTCGCTCTCCACCTTCCAGGTCACGCTGGTGATGCGCCTGGTGCGCGCCGAGATGCTGGAGACCCTGCGCACCGATTACGTGAAATTCGCCCGCGCCCGCGGCGTGCCCGCGGCCCGCATCCACTGGCGCCACGCGCTGCGAAACTGCCTGATGCCGGTCATCACCCTCACCGGCATGCAGATCGGCAATCTCATCGCCTTCGCGCTGGTCACCGAGACGGTGTTCCAGTGGCCGGGCATGGGGCTCTTGTTCATCCAGGCGGTCACCTTCGTCGATATCCCGGTGATGGCGGCCTACCTGATGCTGGTCTCCTTCATCTTCGTGGTGCTCAACACCTGCGTCGACATCACCTACGCCTGGGTCGACCCCCGCCTGCGCGACGACACCGCCAGGGCCGGAGGCGGCAATGGCTGACATCTCCGACACCGCACGCCCCCGGCCCGCCCCGTCGCAGGCCAGCCACCGGGACGCCGCCCGGGCCCACACCGCGCCGCCGCGGGTTCCCGCTGCCAACGCAACCGGGCCCGGCGCCGCCCGGCCCGAAACGGCCCGCCGCAAGCCCGCACATCCGGCACCTCCGGGCCCGATGCCATCCCGCCCGGCGCCGCCCGGCCCGGCACACCCGCCGCCCGGCCCGACGCCACACCGCCCGACGCCACACCCAAGGAGGCCCCATGCCCCGGATGCCCCGGCTCCTGCCCGCCAGCTGGCGCGAGTCCGACCTGTGGTTCTCCTTCCGCAGCCACCCCAGCGCGGTCTTCGCCGCCTGCCTGCTGGCACTCATCGCGCTCACCGCGCTGTTCGCGCCGCTCATCGCGCCGCAAAACCCCTACGACCTCGCGGCGCTGGAGCTGTGGAACGCCGAGCTGCCGCCGCTCTGGGCCGAGGGCGGGCAATGGCCCTACCTGCTGGGCACCGATACGCAGGGCCGCGACATCCTCTCGGCCATCCTCTACGGCTCGCGCGTCTCGCTGGTGATCGGCCTCGCCTCGGTGGTGGCGGCGCTGGCCGTGGGGCTCACGCTCGGGCTCGTCGCCGGATATTTCGGCGGCTGGGTGGACAACGTCATCATGCGCGCAGGGGACGTGCTCCTCTCCATGCCCTTCATCCTCATCGCCATCCTGATCTCGGCCATGGCCACCGCAGCGCTGCCCGCCGGGCTGAAGGGGCTGCTCGCGCTGCCCATCCTCGTCATCGCCATCGCCGTGCCCTCCTGGGTGCAATACGCCCGCACGGTGCGCGCCTCGGCCATGGTGGAGCGGCGGCGCGAGTACGTTCAGGCCGCGCGGCTCATCCGGGTGAAGCCCTGGCGCATCATGCTCCACCACATCCTGCCCAACACGCTCACCCCGGTGATGGTGGCCGCCACGCTGAACTTCGGCCTCGCGATCCTCTCGGAGGCGACACTCTCCTTCCTCGGCGTCGGCATGCCGCCCGACCAGCCCTCCCTCGGCACGCTGATCCGGGTGGGCAACCAGTACCTGTTCTCCGGCCTGTGGTGGATCGTCGTGTTCCCCTCCGTGCAGCTCTGCCTGATCGTGCTCTGCGTGAACATGATCGGCGACTGGCTGCGCGACGCCCTCAACCCGAAACTGAGATGATCCCCATGACCAGCCTGCTCCTGCGCAACACCCGCCCGATGGGCGCCGCCGCCACCGACATCGCCATCCTCGACGGGCGCTTCGCCGCCACCGGCACGCCGCTGCCCGAGGGCGCAGAGGTGATCGACTGCGAAGGCGCCATCCTCGCCCCCGGCCTCGTCGAGGCGCACACCCATCTCGACAAGTCGCTCCTCGGCCTGCCCTGGTACCGCAACGAGGTCGGCCCCCGCCTGATCGACAAGATCGAGAACGAGCGCGCGGTGAAGGTCTCCCTCGGCCTCCACCCGCAGGTGCAGTCCGAGCGCCAGGCGCTGCTCTCGGTCTCGAAGGGCACCACCCACATCCGCTCGCATGTCGACGTGGACACCGAGCACGGGCTCGCCGGCATCGAGGGCGTGGCCGAAACCCGCGCGCGGCTGGCCGGCATCGTCGACATCGAGATCGTCGCCTTCCCGCAGTCCGGCATGATGATCCGCCCCGGCACCGCCGAGCTGATGGACGCCGCCCTCTCCGCCGGCGCCGACGTGGTGGGCGGGCTCGACCCCTGCGGCATCGACCCGTGACCCGAAAGCCCATCTCGACATCGTCTTCGCCCTCGCGGCGAAGCACGGCAAGCCCGTCGACATCCACCTGCATGAGCGCGACGCCCTCGGCGCCTTCTCCATGGAGCTGATCCTGGAGCGCACGAAGGCGCTCGGCATGGAAGGCCTCGTCACCGTCTCCCACGCCTTCTGCCTCGGCATGGCCGACCGTGCCGCCGCCGCCGCCCTCACCGAGGCGCTGGCCGAGGCGCGGGTGCACATCATCACCACCGCACCCGCCTCCACCGCGGTGCCGGCGGTGAAGGAACTCGCCGCCGCCGGCGTGCTCACCGGCGCGGGCTCCGACGGCATCCGCGACACATGGGGGCCCTACGGGAACGCCGACATGCTGGAGCGCGCGATGCTCATTGGCCTGCGCAACAACCTGCGGCGGGATGACGAACTGGCCCTTGCCTTCGACATCTGCACCAGAGGCGGCGCCGCGATCATGGCGCTCCCCGGCTACGGCCTCGCGCCGGGTGACCGGGCCGACGCGGTGCTGCTCACCGGCGAGACCCTGGCCGAGGCCATCGTCACCCGCGCCCCGCGCCCGCTGGTGGTCAAGGGCGGCCGCGTGGTGGCGCGGGATGGCGCAGCCCTGCGCCCCGCGCCATGAGCCCGCGCACCCTGCTCACCGCCCGCTGGCTCGTCGGCCATGAGGCCGGCGGCCACGTGCTGCACGAGCACGGCGATCTGGTGATCGAGGGCAGCCGCGTGCTCCACGCCGGCCCCCGGTTCGAGGGCCACGTCGACCGGCGCATCGACCATGGCGAGGCGCTGATCTCCCCCGGTTTCATCGACCTCGACGCCCTGTCCGACCTCGACACCACCATCCTCGGCTTCGACAACGGCCCGGCCTGGGCCACCGGCCGCGTCTGGCCGATGAGTTACGTCGAGCGCGGGCCATACGAGATGTACACGCCCGACGAGCTCGCCTTCCAGAAGCGCTTCGCCTTCGCCCGGCTCATCCGCAACGGCATCACCACCGCCCTCCCCATCGCCTCGCTCTTCTACCGCGCCTGGGGCGAGACGGTGGCGGAGTTCGAGGCCGCGGCCGATGCGGCCGAGGCTGGGCCTGCGCGTCTACCTCGGCCCCGCCTGCCGCACCGGCGGCCAGGTGGTCAGCGCCC